>JACRLY010000035.1:0-63231 GCA_016219595.1 Ignavibacteriota bacterium
CTTGAAGATAACCTGAAAAAATCAGGCATTCCAGATGTCAGGATAATACCTACAGAAGGACATTCTATTATATATGGTGAATGGCTTGATGCCGGCAAAGATAAACCGACAATACTTATTTATGGTCATTACGATGTACAACCGGTTGACCCGATAGACCTCTGGAATTCCAAACCATTTGAGCCGGAAATAAGGAATGGAAAAATCTGGGCAAGAGGAACTGCAGATGATAAAGGGCAATTATTCTGCCATGTAAAAGCAATTGAATCACATTTTAAGGCAAACGGGAAATTGCCTGTTAATGTAAAGATACTTTTCGAAGGGGAAGAAGAAGCAATGGAAAGCCACCTTGATGAATTTATTATTAATAATGCTGAACTACTTTCCTGCGATACTGCAGTTATATCAGATACAGAATGGTTCGCTGAAGGATTGCCTACTATATGTTATGGATTAAGGGGAATATCATTAGCAGAAGTAACCGTTACCGGTCCCAACAGGGATGTCCATTCGGGTTCATTCGGCGGAGGAATTGATAATCCTCTTAATGTATTATGTTGGATGGTGGCTCAGCTAAGAGACAGGTATGGAAGAATAAGGATACCGGGATTTTATGATAATATTGTGAAATTAACTGAAGAAGAAAGGGAAGCATATAAGCTTCTTCCATATAATGAAAAATTATATTGTGAGGATTTGGGGATAAATTCAGTATTCGGAGAAATAGGGTATAGCACACTTGAACGTGTCTGGGCGCGACCTTCATTAGATTTAAATGGCATTGTCGGAGGATATACAGGAGAAGGAGCCAAGACTATTATACCATCGAAAGCAAGTGCGAAAATATCCATGAGGCTTGTGCCAAACCAGGAACCTGAAGATATAGCAAAAAAGCTGGAATCATATTTGAAATTAATTGCTCCGCCAACAGTGAAAATCGAAGTAACGGCGAGGGCAGGGGGAAAGCCTGTTCTGACACCGTTGATTGATCCAGCAATAAAAGCAGCAACAAAGGCATTGAAACTTGCATTCGGCAAAGAGCCTGTATTTATGCGGGAAGGCGGCTCAATTCCTGTTGCAGAATTATTCCAGAGTGTATTAAAAGCAAATACCGTGTTTATGGGATTCGGATTACCTACCGATAACATACATTCACCAAATGAGAATTACGAATTGAATAATTTTTATAACGGAATAAAAGCAATTGCATATTATCTGGAAGAATTCTCCAAGCAGTAGTAAAATAAACATAATAATAGTTAGAATTTTATTTTAATTTTATTTTGAATAGCCACTATCTTTAGATTGTGGATGTTAATGATTTGGTTACGACTTTAGTCACTAATTTTTATTAGGGGATAAATCCCGAATGTGGGGGTCATATTTTTCCACTATTTAAAAATAGTGGCTATTCATTTATTATAAAAGAATGACATCTTTATTGAATTGGTAGTACCACAAAAAAAATAATTTCTGATTTCCAAGTCGTTTGGTATCTTTGTAAGATATAATAAATATGAAGAACAAAATAATTATTTTAAGAAATAAGGAGTGATTATGGCGGAAGAGAAAAAGTTTGTACCATTTGTTTCCCCGGATACATCCCTACCTGAAATGACGATGAAGGCTTTAGTTCTCGGTTTAATTATGGCAGTAGTATTAGGCGCTGCAAATGCATATCTTGGATTGAAAGCAGGTATGACCATAGCTGCAACCTATCCAGCTGCAGTTATCGGAATGGCAGTTTTAAGGCTTATGAAAGGCTCGATTTTAGAGGAAAACATTGCCAGAACTGTCGGTTCGATAGGTGAATCGGTAGCAGCCGGAGCAATATTCACAATTCCTGCTTTTATGATAGCAGGAATCTGGGATGGAGCTAATTTCGGCAGTTTCAGGTATTATGTTGAAACATCGGCGATTTTGTTAGTGGGTGGTGTGATTGGAATTTTATTTGTAACAATCCTCAGACGTGTTATGGTGGAGGATAAAGAATTACCATTCCCTGAATCAGTAGCAGCAGGTGAAATTCATAAAGCAGGCAGGTCAGGTAAAAGCGGAGCTAAGTTTCTCTTTAGTGCCATGGGTATAGGCGGATTAATCCAGGTTTTGATTAAGATTAAATTCTTAGCAGCCGGATGGGAACATTTTATATCATTTGCATCAAAAAAGATAACATTGGCAAATGGAACTTCAGTAACAACCAGCGGTGGCGGTTTGTTGAGCACACCGGGTGTGAGTCCGGCTTATATGGGTGTCGGATACATCATCGGTCCTAACCTCGCTGCATTAAACTTTACCGGAGGTTTGTTAGCGTGGGGTTTGTTTGTACCATTGCTTATGTATTTTCTCGGTCCACAAATTTCTGCTGAAATGTCAACTAATGGAACAGCAATTAATGGTGAAACATGGATTGGTGTTGCAACCAGCATTTGGAAATCAATTGTAAGACCAATAGCAATAGGCGGTATGCTGATGAGTGCCGCTTATACACTTTTTAAAATGAGAAAAAGCCTTGCTGCCGGATTAAAAAGAGCAATAGGAGATGTTTCTAAAGCAGCTACAAGCGGTAAAGCAGCAGAAGACAGAACACAGAAGGACATGAATTTTAAATGGGTGTTTATTGGCATCGGTCTTGCCGGAATAGCCACTTTCTTTATTTACAATTATTATGCACAAAATGTATTAGCCGCATTAGTAGCAACATTAGTCATGATTATTGCCGGATTCTTTTTCTCGGCAGTATCAGGCTATCTTGTCGGATTAATCGGCTCAAGTAATAATCCGATAAGCGGATTAACCATTTCTACTTTAATTGTTGCTGCAATATTGATGGTTGCACTCGGAATGAAGGGAGCGCAAGGTATAGCAGCAGTTCTTGGTGTGGCGGCAGTTGTATGCGTTGGTGCCGCAGTGGCAGGTGAGATGTTACAGGATTTGAAAGTAGGTCATATCCTTGGCGGTACGCCATGGAAAATGCAGGTTGGTGATTTATTCGGGATTCTTTTGTCTGCTGCAGTGATGTTCTGGCCTCTATGGCTATTGCACCAGGGCGACATCAGTGAACACGGTGGTCAGTTTATACAGGGTGTAACAGGTCTCGGAGGGGAAAACTATTCTGCACCTCAAGCTTCTCTTATGGCTATTGTATCAACAGGTATTGTAGGCGGAGATATGGCTTGGCCACTTATTGTAGTCGGTATATTAATGGCGATTGGATTTATTCTTTTGAAAGTGAAAAGTCCGATGCTTGTATGCGTTGGAATGTATCTTCCATTAGAAACATCATTTGCAATTTTTATCGGCGGTTTGATTAAAGGATTGTATGAAAAGTTTGCAGCAAGAGCAAAATTCAATGAGAATCAGAAAGCGAGAAGCGAAAACGTAGGTGTACTATTAGCGGCTGGATTAATCGCAGGTGAGGCATTAATAGGATTACTGTTTGCAGCATTAGCCATATTTAATGTGAAGAGTGATTTACCATCATTCTTAAATCTTCCGTTCTTTGTGAGCTTGCTGGTGTTCGTAGCAGTTGGTTACATACTTGTTCGTATTCCGATGAAGAATGCAGGTAATCCGGATGAACCGGCACCGCCGATGACGATGTGATATAATTTATAATAATATAAAACCCGCTTTGAGTAATCAGAACGGGTTTTTTTTGTTTTCCTTTATTTTAATAAATGTTGTCTATTAAATTTTGAATTCTGAATGCTGAATGCTGAATTGTGGTTATATATTTTATGAAATTCATTTAAGCAAATTGTCTGAATTAGGATTTGTAGGATTTATTGGATTACAGGATTTTTTTCATACAAAAAGTTAGAATTGTGATTAGTGTGAGGTGGTTCGAATGTAGGAATTGGGCTGTGTTTTGGGTTCTGTCCCCATTCTGAAGAGTGGGGGTAATGTATCATGAAGGGCACAAGTAGTCTGAACATGATTTATAGGATTAAGATATTACAGGATTTTTCACGCACATAGTCTGAACTATGATTCACCTGATTAATCTGATTTCACAGATATTTTATAACAACCCAAAAACACTGGAAGTTCAATAATTGTTAGTTTATAATACACTCTATTTAACATATTCTAGTTCTAATAGATTACTACTCAATGTATCAATTGCATCAAAATGATTATGAAAAAAATCCTGGTAAAATAATCTCAGTTTATATCTTCCAAATAATTGATTTCGTTTTTCGGGGAATTTCATATAATATGGTGTTGGAAATAATTCTGTAAAATCAATTTGAAATAAAAATCTAATTGATTCACCCGGTTTAATAATATAATATTCATTTTCTTCAGGAGGTGCGGGATCAATAATAGAATTTAATGCAGAAGTCATATCAAGAGAATCATTATATGTAATTTTTAAATACCAATAAGCATTTAATATGCTTCTATTATCAAATTTTCTTTTTACAAAAGCAATCTTATTTTGTTCGTTGTTTGTTATTTTAAAATATAAGTAAAGTGTATCCTTAACTGTTATTATTTTTTGAGTAGAATTTAGTTCGAGTTTTACATTATGAACATAATTTTGACATTTTAATCCTAGAAAAACAAAAATTGTTAATAATACAAATGTACATTCTATCAAAATCCTGTGTAGATTAATCATTTAGACTAAAAAATTTCAAAATGTAAGTTTAATAAAATTGAACAAAATACTAATTTCAGAATTGTAATCCCGTTTATTTACATTTCAGATTTATAGCAACAAATATTTAAATCCATATTCAATTTGCCTATTCTTCTTAATAAATCACTATCAAAACTCATATCGCATTGAGTTTCATAAAATATTGATACCATTATTCTTATGTCATCAATATTGCTTTTACTTATTTGAAGTTGGTTTTTCTCTAAAAATTCAATTATCCACTCGAGTTGAACAATTTCATTTTCATCAAGAAGTTCATCAGGAGGAAAAACTTCAACCAAGCCATAAGGAATGGGTTTATCTTTATATCTCCCTTTTGAACCTATATCACCTATTTCTGTTTTTTCAGTAAAATTATACTTAATTTTTTTTTCTAATTTTCCGGGTGAAAAATTTTCACCGATGAAATTACAAGATACTTTTGCTCTTAACATGCTTACCTCTAATATAATATATTATCAAGGCATTGATTCTTTAGTTATTTATTTCAATTCCAGAAAATATAATAATCAATTTATGAAATTTTTTTTATTAAGAAGAATTATTTACTCAAATTAAATTCTAAGATTAAGGATTTACAAATTTATGATTAAATTGCATTCTTTTGTAATTTAGAATGGTTCAAATATATTGGGTTGGTTTTCAAAAGATAAAGAAGAATTGAATTACCTGGAGATGACTCCTGTCAGGAACTACGGACATGAAATAAATAACAGTAATTTGATTGATGTGCTTGTGCCGAAATTCAAAAGCGAATTTCTCAGAAATTTTCTTGTACCGAGGAGCCGTTCTCCATATATTAAAGCGAATATGGATGAATTTGGCTCTGAGACATGGCTTTTGATGGATGGAGAGAATAAAGTTGAATTCATAGCGGATAAACTGAATGAAAAATTCGGAGACAGGATTCAGCCTGTGCTTGGAAGATTGACAACATTTTTAACTAATTTGTATAAAAACGGTTTTATTTCATTTAAGGAAATTGAAAGGAAATAATATGGGAAAAATACTTGGGCATTTAGAGCCAAAAGCAGTATGGAACTACTTCGAGGAAATTTGCCAATATCCTCGTCCATCCAAAAAAGAAGAAAAAATTGCCGCTTATATGATGAGCTGGGCAAAGGAAAACTATTTTGAAACCAAGAGGGACAAAGCAGGTAATATCGTTGTACGCAAGCCTGCAACCAAAGGTATGGAAAACCGAAAACCGATTGCCATACAGGGACACATCGACATGGTTTGCGAAAAGAATAATGATGTAAAATTCGATTTCGATAAGGACGCTATTCAGCCGTGGATTGACGGTGACTGGGTGAAGGCAAAAGGTACGACATTGGGTGCTGATAACGGCATCGGTGTCGCTATGGGTATGGCATTGATGACATCAACAAATGTAGCACATCCGCCACTTGAATTATTACTCACAGTTGATGAGGAGACAGGTTTGACCGGTGCTATTCAGCTTGGAAAAGGGATGTTGAATGCACAGATATTGATTAATCTCGATTCGGAAGAGGATGGAACTTTTACAATCGGATGTGCAGGAGGGCAGAATACATCGGCATTATTCAATTATAAGAAAGATAAATATCCGGCAAATACTATTCCTTATGAAATCGCATTGAAAGGCATGAGGGGTGGACATTCGGGAATTGAAATACATGACGGCAGAGCAAATGCACTTAAGCTGATGACAAGAGTATTGACGAATCTTACGGAAATGTTTGACGTTAGATTATCGAGTATTTATGGTGGAAATAAGCATAATGCAATTCCAAGGGAATCATTTGCCACAGTGCTTGTGTCGAGAGCAAAAGAAAAGAATTTCCTGAAAGAAGTTAAAAAGTTCGATAAAATTTTGAAAGAAGAATACCAATCAAAAGAACCGACATTAAATTTATCGCCAAAGAAAACAGGAAAGCCGGATAAAATTATGACAAAAGGATTCCAGGAGAAATTACTCAAATCATTTTATTCGATGCCGCATGGAGTAATCAGGATGAGTCCCGATATGAAAGACCTTGTTCAGACATCAACAAACTTTGCAGTAGTCGAAACAAGAGATAAACACGTTTATGTATTGACAAGCCAGAGAAGTTCTGTAGCAAGTGAGAGTGTTGATATTGCAGCAATGGTGAGATATGTACTTGAACTTGGAGGTGCGAAGGTAACTCACGGAGACGGTTATCCCGCATGGCAGCCGAATATAAATTCACCGATACTAAAAGAAGCAACTGCTATATATAAGAAAATGTATGGAAAAGATGCAATCGTACAGGCGATTCATGCCGGACTCGAAACAGGTTTGATTGCCGAGAAATATCTCGGAATGGATATGCTGTCATTCGGTCCAAATTTGAAGGAAGTACATTCACCGGCAGAGATGGTTCAGATTTCGACAACGAAAAAATGCTGGGAATTGCTGGTAGAGATAGTGAAGAATATACCGGCGAAGTGAAGCAGAATATAGATGATTGCAAAAAGAAAATAGCAAAAAGAAAATATAAGCAGAAGAAAAGAGTAAATTTTAATATAAAATAATAAATTTTTAAAGTCCCAAAACAGATTATAAAAAAAATTGATATTTAATTTGTTAGAAATAACAATTGATTGCGAAACATTAGTTTTACAGTGATTTATTTATATGTAGGGGGCAGAAGATATTCTGCCCCTACATTATGTATATAACGGGAAAAAAATGACAGAAGCAATAGATTTAAAGAAAGAGGTTCCGGCAATTTTAAGATGGTCGGTATTGGTCATTATATCATTTGCCATGTTTGGCAATTATTATATATATGACAGTATAAGTCCATTAGCCGACCTGCTGGCAAAAGACCTGCATTTTACTGATTCGGACATTGGATTGTTACAAGGGATTTACAGTTTCCCCAATATAATAATGGTACTGATTGGCGGTATGATTATTGACCGAATCGGAACTAAAAAGGGTGCATTGATTTTTACCGTTCTTGTCATGATTGGTGCAATTGTTACGACATTTAAGGGTAACATATACAGCATGGCAGCGGGAAGATTGATATTCGGGCTGGGTGCGGAGTCAATGATTGTTGCGATAACAACTGTAATTGCAAGATGGTTTAAGGGGAAGGAATTATCGTTTGCATTCGGAATCAATCTTACTGTAGCCCGTCTTGGTTCTTTTCTTGCATTAAATTCACCGACCTGGGGGAAATCTTTTTATACAAGCTGGCAGGGACCATTGTGGATTACAATCGGAGCGGGTGTATTTGCCGTATTTTGCCTGATTGTGTTTTATTTCATAGATACATATTGTGATAAGAGATATTTATTGGAGAAAGAAGGAGCCCAGGATAAAGTAGTATTTAAAGAGCTATTTTCATTCGGCAGGTCATTTTGGTTTATCACATTGTTATGTGTAACATTTTATTCGGCAATGTTTCCATTCCAGACATTTGCGATTAAATTTTTCCAGGAGGTACATGGGACATCGAGGGAAGTAGGAGGCAACTTATCTTCAATACTGACACTTGCGGCTATGATATGCACACCTTTATTCGGATTATTAGCTGATAAAATCGGGAAAAGGTCGATATTAATGATGTTCGGTGCATTATTAATCATACCTGTATACCTGATAATGGCATATAAAGTAGATATCGCAACAACACTCGGATTGACCGGATTTATTAATATTGACGTAGCTTTTATGGATATTCATTCTAGAATACCTATATATTTAATAGTACCGATGTCAATGATGGGAATAGCATTTTCACTTATTCCGGCAGTAATGTGGCCATCGGTGGCATTGATAGTAAAACATTCAAAGCTCGGGACTGCTTATGGATTGATGACAATGATACAGAACATTGGTCTATGGGGAACGAATGTAGTGATTGGGGCTGTAAATGATATGACACACGGATATACGACAGGGATGTGGCTTTTTTCATCATTAGGATTTTTCGGATTATTTTTCGCATTTATGCTATGGAAAAATGAAATGGGACCAAATAGTCATGGATTGGAAAATCCCAAATTAGTAGAGAAATAAGCAAAAATTATCGGGAAAATATTATAAAAAAGTTTTTCCTGATTTCCTAAAGATTTGATAAATTAAAGTTATAGAATAATTCAAAATTATTTATTATTATTACATTGCTACAATTGGTAGCATTACTTCTTATTCAAATTCCTTATTAAAAAAGTTGACAATTGTTTGAGATATTGAAATAATAAGAAGACTTTTAATTAAAACCATTTTTTAAACTAAATGAGAATATTATGGCAGGGAGTGTCAGACTTAGAAATGCAGCAACAATAGCCTTAAAGGATTATCTCGGGATAGCCGAAGAAGAATCATTACTGGTTATATGCGATGAAGGACAAAGAGAAATCGGTATAATATTATATAAAAAAAAAAAAAAACTCAGCAGGTAGATGCAGTAATTTGTCCAACATCTAAATCAATCACACATACCAAAGCCAGGAGAGAAGCATCCAAACTTGGAGTAAGGGTTGCCACAATGCCGGGAATAACTGTAAGTACAATGGTAAGATGCATGAATGCCGACCATGAACAAATTATCGAGCTCACAAATAAAGTTGCAGACAGATTGAAAAAAGTTAAACATATACGAGTAGAAACAGCACTTGGAACAAATGTAACGATGCCAATTTCAAAACGTAAAATATTATCTTCAACAGGTGTTTTAAGGAACATAGGAGAAAGCGGAAATTTACCTTCCGGGGAAGTTTATCTTGCACCATGGGAAGAACAAACCAATGGAACAGTAGTGTTCGACGGTTCAATTGCAGGCTTAGGATTACTTAGAAATCCTATAAAAGTACATATTAAAAACGGGTATATCGAGAAAATTGACGGTAAAAGTGAAGCAAAAGATTTTGAAGAATTACTCAGTAAAGCAGGTAGCAAAGATGCCAAGGCAGTAGCCGAATTTGGAATTGGTACAAATTACAAGGCAAAACTTACGGGAGATATTCTCGAGGACGAAAAAGTACTGGGTACTGTCCATATGGCTTTTGGAAATAATATGTCAATGGGTGGAATAATAAATGTACAAAGTCATATTGACGGACTAATAAAAGAACCGACAGTTTACTTTGATGATGAAATAGTAATGAAAAACGGAAAAATTCTTTTCTGATTCCGGTGCTTGTATATAAATTATCGAATATTCAGAAACAAAATCTGATGGATAAAATTAAAAGAATTAAGTATTTATTAATTACGTTAATTGGTTTTATACTGATATTAGGATGTGAAAAAAAGGAAGAAGAAGAGATTCCTTTGACTAAAGAACAATTAGACTCAATTAAAAATGTTGAAATTGAAAAAGAAATAGCAAAACACGATACTTTCCCAAAAATAACCTATACTCAAATCATAATAAGGGACAGGGATCATATTCAATCAATTTTCGATAAAATTAAAAATCCAAATTCAGAATTTCCAAATCTTAAGGTATTAGCTACTCTTAATAGAAAAGAGCTTAGATTTTTTGCAGTTGGACAGACTATTGTAATACCTGATACAATTATAGAAAACATGCTTGCATATTCTTGTTTTCCACAGTATTATCCCGGAGCAAAAGATTTAAAAAAAATCATTATTGTGTCAAATAAATACCAGGCATACGCATGTTATGAATATGGACACTTGGTTAGATTTGCAGCATCTAATACAGGTAAAGAAAGGACACAGACATACCCCGGCAGATACTCACTCGAGTGGAAGGAAGCGGTACACCGTTCATCATTAGACAGCGAATGGGTAATGCCTTTTAATTTTAATTTCCATTCAGAAGCAGGTAATGCGTTTCACCAGTTCATGATGCCCGGAAGACCGGTATCTCATTCATGCTGCCGTCAGTTCATGGATGACGCCAAATGGCTGTTTTACTGGGGTGAAGGTTATAAGAAAGATACAAACGGGAAGAAAATACCGTTATCCGGTACTCCTGTAGTGCTTATAGACCATTTCGATTTTGCACGTAAAACAGGAGGACCATGGTTGGATTTCAAGTCAAATAAGGATAGTTTACTTTCATTACCAATTGACCCAATGGCAGTTGAAGAGGCATTGATACCAATGTGCCAGATTCCAGAAGCAAGCCGAGGAAGCCTGAGAAACAGGGCAAGGTATGTTAGTGCTGAAGATACATTAAGAGCCAGGGGAGTTATAAGACCGGGAGTAAAATTGATAGTCACAGTTGATTATAATAAACAAAGACGGTTGAAAGAACTTAAGGCATTGAAAGCAAAAGAAGCGAGAGATAAGGAAACACTCAAGAAGAAAGAGACAGAAAACCTGAATCATGAATAAGTCGGAAGCCGGAAGTCAGAAGCCGGAAGCCGGATGTTGGAAGTTGTTAGTCGATAGTCGTTAGGGTTTTGAATATTCAGTTTTTAATTAATTAAATGAAGGCATGGAAGGCAGAATTATTCCTATTATTGATGACCCTGATTTGGGGAGGAACATTCTTATTCACTAAAATCGGATTGCAATTCACATCACCTGCTTTATATGTTATAATAAGATATACAATAGCACTAACTATTTGTTTAATTATTTTCGGGAAAAACTTAAAATTATTAAACAGGCAGACTTTCATTAGCGGAATTGTTTTAGGAATTATTCTCGGTGGAGGTTTTCTATTGCAAACAATGGGATTAAAATATACTACAGTATCCAAATCGGCATTTATTACAGGGGTATCAGTTGTTTTAACTCCGATTGTATTTTGGTTTATTGAGAAACGAAAAATCAGTTATTGGCAAATCGGTGGAGTTGTGATTGTAACAATCGGTTTGTGGATTTTCACTCAACCGGAATTCGATAATATAAATCTCGGCGATTTCTTAACTCTTTTGTCAACATTTTTCTGGGCATTTTATATAACATATATGGATGTTTTCACAAAAGGGAAAAGTGATTTTAAAGAAACGAGTTTAATTGTGATTTTTCAGTTTGTAGCAGCTTTACCATTAGCAATCATATTCTTTTTGGTTTTTGAAACAAATCAAATTAAACTTGATATTTCAGATGGATTGATATATTCTTTGGTTTACAATGCTATAATTGCATCATTTTTTCTCACAATAATTCATACAAGTGTTCAAAGATATACATCGCCTGTTAAAGCAGCATTGATATTTTCACTTGAGCCTGTAATTGCCTCATACCTGGCTTATTTGTTTATGAGTGAATCAATGAATACTATTGAGTTTATAGGAGCTGCAGTACTGATGTTTGGCATTCTTATATCAGAAACAGGAGAGTATTTCATAAGCAAAATCTTGCCAATAAAATCTAAAGAAAATTAGTTTTTTAATTCCCAATTTTTAATTTTCAATTTTTTCATATACTTAATTCATAAAAAAGAAAAATTATTTTCATTCGGTTTGTAACTTTTTGAACGATTGATGTGTTTTTATATATAGAATGTATTTGGCAGCCAATCTACATTCAATAACTAACAGGGTTTGAGATAAACCTGTATTATAGATTATTGATTGTTGAAAGGAGTATGCAATGAAAAAGTTTCTGTTGGCAATTCTCGCAGTGGCACTCATAACTTTACTAATCAGTGCGGCACAATTCGGAATAATAAAAGGTATCGTATTAGATGAAAACGGGAAACCTGTCATTGGAGCATCAGTAAGAGTAATCGGCACACCAAGAGGCACTTATGTCAAAAATAAAAATGGAAGTTTCATAATTCAAAATGTACCAGTTGGTAATTATAAACTTATTGTTAATGCTGTTGGCTATGAAAAATATAGAATGAGTATTTCAGTGGCTGAAGGAAAAACTGAAGAAATTAAAATTGTATTGGTAAAAGTAACATCTAATAAAGATGAAGTTAAAGTTTATGGCAGCAGAGTAATGGTTCAGAACTGTGAAGTTGGAAGAAAGACAAGTGGTGGTTATGGTGCTTTAAATGGTTATGCTCCTTCACCATATCCGGCAGGAGAATTCAATACGGAACAATATGATAGGATATATGATAATGAATTTAAGGAAGCATTGACAGAACCTCTATCAACTTTCTCGATTGATGTTGACAAAGCATCGTATAGCAATGTCAGAAGATTTATAAATGGTGGTAGTCTTCCCCCAGAGGATGCGGTAAGAACCGAAGAATTAATTAATTATTTCACATACGATTATCCCGAACCTAGAGGGGATGAGCCATTTGCAATATATTCTGAGATTGCAGAATGCCCGTGGAATAAAGACCATAAATTAATACATATAGGATTACAGGGTAAGAAAGTACCACTTGAAAACATACCTCCGGGAAATCTTGTATTCCTGATTGATGTATCAGGTTCGATGCAGGATTATAATAAACTTCCATTAGTGAAATCGGCATTACGGCTATTGGTAGAACAGTTGAGAGCACAGGATAAAGTAGCTATATGTGTATATGCGGGTGCGGCAGGACTTGTATTAAATTCAACACCGGGGGGCAAGAAGACAGAAATCATTGCAGCTATTGAACAGCTCGAAGCCGGAGGGAGTACGGCAGGTGCAGAAGGAATTAAATTAGCTTATGAAGTTGCAAAGAAGAATTTGATTCAGGGTGGAAATAACAGAGTCATACTTGCAACAGATGGTGATTTCAATGTCGGAGTTTCAAGCGACGGTGAGTTGACAAGAATGATTGAAGACAGAAGAGACGATGGTATTTACCTTACAGTTCTTGGTTTTGGAATGGGGAATTATAAAGATTCGAAAATGGAAAAGCTCGCTGACAAAGGAAACGGCAACTATGCTTATATAGATAATATGCTCGAAGCCAAAAAAATGTTTGTTAATGAGCTGGGAGGTACACTTTTCACAATTGCTAAGGATGTGAAAATACAGATTGAATTTAATCCCGGATTAGTGAAAGAGTACAGGTTAATTGGATATGAAAACAGGTTATTGAATAAAGAAGATTTCAATGACGATAAAAAGGATGCGGGAGAACTTGGTTCGGGACATACTGTAACAGCATTGTATGAGATAATTCCGAATAACGGTTCTCAGGGGAATAGCTGGAACAAAATTGACCCGTTGAAATACCAGACTACCAATGTGAATAATAATTCTTACAGTACAGATGAAATCGCAACTGTTAAGTTCAGATACAAGGAACCGGATGGCACAAAGAGCAAACTTATTGTTAATACTTTGAAGAATGCAGATAATAAGTTGAGCATGTCATCGGAGAATTTGAGATTTGCATCTGCGGTAACTGAATTTGCAATGCTTCTTAGGAAATCGAAATTTGTGGGGACTTCAACTTTTGATGAAGTAATAAAACTGGCAACTGGAGCAAGAGGACAGGACAGGGAAGGTTATCGAGCTGAATTTATCAGATTGGTAGAGGCGACAAAAGCACTGTCTGTGGCGAGTAAATAAATTCTGAATGTTGAATTCTGAATGCTGAATTAAGAATGAAGACTTATAAAAAGTCGTTAGTTGTTAGTCAATAGTTCTTAGTTAGAACTTTAGATTTGATTGAAGAGGTAGATTCAAATTCTGCCTCTTTGATTTTTAAGTGGGATTTTAAATTGATAATTCATTATTTTTGGATTATGAGTGAGAAAGAAAAAATATCGAATGTTTTCAAAACACATAAAGACTATTTGTTTAACAAATATCATTTAAAAACAATCGGGTTATTTGGTTCTGTATGCAGAGAAGATTTTACTGATAATAGTGATGTTGATATACTTGTTGAATTCGATAAATCAATCGGAGTGGAGTTTATTGACCTTGCCGATGAACTTGAGCAATTGCTGAACAGGAAGGTTGACCTCGTTTCAAAAAATGGCGTAAAATTAAAGTATCTCACCGAAATTGAAAAAGATTTAATTTATGTCTAAAAGAACTCCCAAACTTATCCTTGAAGATATTTTAGATGCTGCTTAAAGTATAATTTTATACACCTCTAATATCAATTATGATGAATTTATTAAAGATAAAAAGACTATCGATGCAGTAATCAGAAATTTTGAAATAATTGGTGAAGCTGTAAAATTATAACCATTAGTATTGAAAAATAAATATCCTGATATTAACTGGCAAAGAATAAGAGGATTTCGCAACAGAATAATTCATGATTATTTCGGTGTTGATTTAAGTATAGTGTGGACAATTATCGAAACTCAAATAATGAATTTGAAAAATGATATACAAAGGATTTTATCAGAAATTTAATTTTAAAACGATAGGGGCTGAAGGTTTTCAGCACCTGCATTATTAATACTCCATTTTGGACTACATTTTATAAGAAATGTTTATCAAATAATTATTTATACAATTCTAATACCTATTTTTGTAAGCAATACGTCTATATAATCTTAAATTTCTTAATTCATAATGAAAATAATATTTTATAAAGAAAGGGAATTGAATGAATACATATAATTGTGACCTCGTTGTAATTGGTTCCGGTCCCGGAGGGTACGTTGCGGCAATAAGGGCATCCCAGCTTGGATTGAATACAATTTGCGTAGAACGTGACAATTTAGGTGGTGTTTGTCTGAACTGGGGATGTATTCCGACGAAAGCATTGCTAAAAAGTGCAGAGTACAGGAATTTCATTAATAAATCATCGGAGTTTGGATTTGAAATAAAGGATTATTCGGTAGATTTTACAAAAGTGATTCGCAGAAGTCGTGATGTTGCCAATAAAATGTCGAATGGGGTTGGATTTTTATTTAAGAAATATAAAGTTCAGCAAGTAAAAGGAAACGGGTATATAAAATCAAAGGGAGTTGTAGAAGTTAAGGATAAGGAAGGGAATATAACTGACACAATCAACTGTAAGAATATTCTAATTGCTACAGGTGCAAGACCGAGGATGTTAAAAGGTATTGATGTCGATTTAAATAAAATTATTACGAG
Organism: Ignavibacteriota bacterium; assembly: GCA_016219595.1. Lineage (GTDB taxonomy): Bacteria > Bacteroidota > Ignavibacteria > Kapaibacteriales > UBA2268 > XYC2-FULL-35-21. The sequence goes on from JACRLY010000035.1 coordinate 15,579, forward strand.
TACCGAAGCGATGATTCCCAAGGAGATTCCTTCATCTATTATTATTATGGGAGCGGGAGCAATAGGAGTAGAGTTTGCTTATTTTTATAATGCTTTCGGAACAAAAGTTACTATAGTTGAGATGCTCGACAGAATCTTACCTATTGAAGATGTTGATGTATCGAATGAATTAGCACGTAATTTCAAGAAATCAAAGATTGATATTCTGACAAGCACTAAGGTACTATCTGCAATTGCAAGATGTAAAGGAGTCGAAGTTAAAATACAGAAGAAGGATGGCAAGGAAGAAACACTGACGGCTGATTTGGCTTTGAATGCAATCGGAATACAGGCAAATATCGAAAACCTATGGCAGGATAGTCTCGGTATAAATCTCGAAAAAGGATTTATCAAGATTGATAAGTATATGAAGACTAATGTTGACGGGATTTATGCAATCGGTGATGTGGCAGGTCCGCCCTGGCTGGCACACAAGGCATCGGCGGAAGGTTTGGCTGCTGTTGAATTTATAACCGGGCATAGTAAGGATGGAATTGATTATAATAATATACCCGGATGTACATATTGTCAGCCTCAGGTTGCAAGTATTGGATTAACTGAAGCAAAAGCCAAAGAAGCAGGGTATGAAGTTAAAGTAGGAAAGTTCCCATTCACGGCAAACGGTAAGGCGAATGGCATTGGTGAAGCAGTCGGCTTTATCAAACTTGTAATGGATGCGAAATACGGTGAAATATTGGGTGCACATATGATAGGTCCTGATGTTACGGAGATGATTGGAGAGATAGGAATTGCAAAGACATTGGAAGGAACGGGGAAATCTATTTTCAAAACTATACATGCACACCCGACATTGAGTGAAGCAATAATGGAAGCGGCGGCACAGGCGTATGGGGAAACGGTGAACATCTAATTAATAATTAACAATTAATAATTAATAATGAAAAAAATAAAACTAATAATTGATTTCTTAATTCGGTTTTAATTACAAATTTTAATTTAAAATCTTTCATTATATATTTTTTATCGAAATGATTGCTGTTGAGGATTGGGGACTAATTGATTATAAAGAAGCATGGGATAAACAGAAAGTTTATGCTGATGAGGTTTACAACAGAAAAAGGGTAAGCACACTTATTTTCTGCGAGCATCCATCGGTGATAACAATTGGCAAAACCGGTTCTCAGAGCAATATTATACCCAAACCCGATTTTTTAAAGCAAATGGGGATTGATGTATTTGAAATTGACAGGGGAGGGGATGTTACATTGCATAATCCGGGGCAGCTTGTCGGTTATCCTATATTCAATTTGGTTGAATATAAACAGGATTTGCATTGGTTTTTGAGGGAAATTGAACAATGTATTATAGAATTATTGCATAAATATGATATAAATGGCGGCAGGGTGGAAGGATTAACCGGAGTATGGATAGATGGATTTAGAAAGATATGTGCAATGGGATTACACTGCTCGAGGTGGGTTACATCTCATGGATTCGCCTTAAATGTGATTAATAATTTAAAAGAATTTGATTTAATTGTACCCTGCGGCATTAAAGACAAGGATGTTACGTCAATAGAAAAAGAACTTGGCACAAGAGTTGAGATGGAAGCAGTAAAAGAGAAGTGTTCAAAAATCTTCAAAAAACACTTTTGATAGAAAAAACTTGTTTTTTTTTGGAAAAGGTCTTAAATTTGTTAACGTTCTTTAAAATAAGCGGGAATAGCTCAGTTGGTAGAGCATAACCTTGCCAAGGTTAGGGTCGCGAGTTCGAGTCTCGTTTCCCGCTCGATTTCGGGCAACCGAAATCACTTCCTCTTTATGCTGCATGCCTTGCCGTCAAGTCCCCCCGATGGCGAGGCATTTTTTTTTCGATTACGAATTACGAAATATGGTTAACGAATTTAATGTTAATATTTTTGAATATTTCTCTAAAATAATAATTTATAAATATCGTTAACACAATAGAATATGAATTTTGTTATTCATTATTTTTTTTATTAATTTGAATTTGTTAATTAATTAATCATAAATTAAGTACCGGTAATTATCGAAGGATTGCTACTGCATTAAATTAGAATGGTTTTATTATAAACATTGATGCATATTTTGTGTATTTAAAAGGAAGACTATGCAATTCCCGATAATAAAAGTAAAGAATAACTTTTCATTAAAAGTATTAGTAATACTTGCCTTATGTTTTTCTGTCTTTTCCGGCTTTTCAAAATCAACATCACAATCTGTATTTCAGAATAAAAGCTGGCAAATAATTAAATCAACACAGGATGAACTTATTTTAACATATACTTCTTTTCTTAGAAGCGTAGACACTATTTATACAAACGATGGAAAACAAACATTGATGCCTGTCATTGATAATGCATTTTCAGGTCAAACTCAACCAGGTATAGAAACAGAATTGTTATCGAATAAAAATATTTCTGTCCCCGGTCCGGATTGTTATCAGATTGAAGATATAAAAGTAGAAAACATATTGAAAATTCCGGGTACAATAACACCGGTTCCTGATTATTATATTGACAAATCACCCTCATACTTTATTAATGATGTATTTTATAAGACTTATAAACCTAACTGGGTAAGTATTAAGTATGAAGGCATAGCGAGGGACAGGCATATTGCTCAAATTTGTGTTACAGCAGCAAAATTTAATCCTGAAGAAAATACAATCGAAATCCCCGGTAAAATTACTATAAGAATTAAATTTAAAACACAAAATACAGAACAAAAATTCAGTACGAATATTGACCCATTATCAGCAATATCTTCTATTAATTACTCTGTTGGCAATAATTGGAGAGTCAGTCCTGAGATTTTTCACTCAAAACAGAATAACAAATTTGAAAAAAATAAGAAGTCAGACGAAATTTTATCAGAAGGGAAATGGATAAAAATAGCAGTTGATAATGAAGGTATATATAAAATTGAGCCGTCCATGCTTTCTTCACTTGGTGTGAATATTCCAAAGTCGGAAATTCCAACTATTAAAATTTACGGGAATGGTGGAAATGATTTGAGTGAAAGAGTTTCGGACGCATCAAATAATTTGATGAACGAACAGGAGATAATTGTTAAAACGTCGGGTTCCGGAGATTTATCCCAAATTATTTTTTACGGTAGTCCTGCAAACGGATTTAAATACGATACAGTATCTTCAAAATTCAGTCATTTTATAAATCATTACAGTAATATTAATTATTACCTTATGACATGGGGTGGTGCAACAGGAAAGAGGGTAGATCCAATACCCACACCATCCGGAGAAGTAAAAAATAATCCATTAACTTATTTAAACAGAATATTTTTCGAGGAAGAGATAAATAATCCTTTCAAAACAGGTGCAGGAAGAGTGTGGTTTGGCGGAAGTTTATTTCCCAGGGTATTCAGAACACAGCTCAATAATCTCGACAGAAACGGTCAGGTTAAATATAGGATTTCAGTGGCACACAGGGCAGATTCGCCAGGATATTTTTCTGTTACAGAAAACGCAAAAGAATTGAGCAAAATAAATTTGATTCCAAATTATGGAGAATATGTGGATGCTACGAGCAATGTCCAGGAGTCAATTTTACCTGCATCTGATATAGCTTCCGATGATTTCAGCATATTGAAATTTTCATATTTTAATCCTAAAGGAGGAACAAATGCTATTGGATTTTTTGATTATTATGAAATCAGTTATCCAAGATATTTTATTCCAATCAATAATGAAATTTCATTCTTTTCCGAGCCAACATTAACAGGGATAACAGAATTTTCAATAAACGGATTTTCAGGGAGCGATATTTACGGATTTGATATAAGTAATCTCAAATCTCCTAAACAAATAACAAATATTTCAAATACAGGCGGTATGTTTTTATTCAGGGAGAATCTTGATACAAACAGACCACATAAATATTTTATATCACCGGTTTTAAAAACACCAAAATTGGAAACAACAGACATCGGGTATCTGAGACAAAATCAGGAGACAGCAAATGTGATTCTGATTTGCCATCCTAGCTTGTATAATTCTGCCTTAAAATATAAGGAATACAGAGAATCACATGATACGCTGAAAGTATTAGTAGTAAGAACCGATTATATTTTTAATGAATTCGGAAGCGGAATAGCAGACCCGACAGCAATAAGGGATTTTATTTCTTATACGTTTTCCAATTGGAATGTGAAACCTACTTATATAATATTATGGGGTGACGGACATTTTGATTATAAAAATATATCATCCAAAAAAGTTAATCTGGTTCTACCTTACGAAAGTGAAGACAGTGATACATTCGATGCAGTGGCTTCTTACACTTCGGATGATTATTTTGTCAGGGTATTCGGTGAAGATAAACTTGTTGATTTATGTATAGGAAGGATACCGATTAATTCCGATGAGCAAGGTGAATGGATAGTAAGAAAAATTGAAAAATATGAAACCGGTTCTTCAAAAGATTCATGGAGAGACTGGGTTACATTGATGGCAGATGATAGTCCAACAAGTAATAATCAATTTGACGGATATTTACATTCCAGTCAATCCGAAACCTTATCAATGTCATATATTCCCAATGACCTAAGACAAAAGAAAATTTATCTTGCAGAATATCCAACCGATAATTTATCAGGTGGAGGAAGAAGAAAACCTAAAGTAATGGATGCATTAGTTTCCTGGGTTAATACAAATGGAACATTGATATTAAATTGGATAGGACATGGCAATCCCAGAGTATGGGCTCATGAGGAAGTATTCGAAAGAAGTGTGACAATACCTCAATTGACAAATATTGATAAGCAATTCTTCCTTGTCGCTGCAACATGCGATTTCGGACGTTTTGACGAGCCTGACGTAAACAGCGGCTCAGAAGATTTGTTTACAAGTGAAATCGGCGGGGCAATCGGTGTACTCGCATCGGCACGTGCAGTACTCGCAGGAGCAAATGCAGCTTTAACAAATTCATTTTACGAGTTAATGTTTACAAGAAACCCATTAACGAAACGATACAGCAGGTTAGGCGATGTAATGTTTGCATTGAAACAGGAAAAATTTTCAGATAATGATGAGAAATACCTTTTAATAGGTGACCCTACAATAAAATTACTAATACCTGATTATTCCGTTAGGATTGATTCAATCAATGGAATCGATGTTACAAATGATACTGCAAAGACACAATTAAAAGCTCTCTCCGATGTACATTTATCATGTTCAATAATTAATAATTTGACAGAATCGGTTGAAACAGGATTTGACGGACTGGCAATATTAAGTATATTAGATAGTGACGTTGGAATCCAGGCTCTTGATATAGACGGAACCATACACAATATTCTCAAGGAAGGCGGAGCACTGAATATCAATTCAGCAAATGTTATTAATGGTAGATTCGAAGCAAATTGTATCATTCCGAAAGATATAAGTTTTTCGAATCAACAGGGTAGAATTTATGTCTACGCATATTCAGATAATAATGAATATGCAAAAGGAATTTCCAGGTCATTTGTAATAGGTGGGGTTGATTCAACTCAATCAAACGACGGGGAAGGTCCGGTAATATCTCTTTATTTGGATTCAAGAAAATTTATACAAGGAGACTTGGTCCAGAAAAATCCATTACTTATAGTTGATTTATTGGACAGCAGCGGGATAAACACAACCGGACTGGGAATAGGTCACAGGATTGAAGCCTGGATAGACGATAATCCTGTTGCGATAGACTTAACCGGGAAATTTGTTACATCACCGGGTGATTTCAGGGCAGGTACCGCAGAAGATTATTTACGAAACCTCGAACCGGGAGTACATTCTGTTAAAGTGAGGGCATGGGATGTATTTAATAATTATAGTATGAACCAGACTAATTTCAGGCTCGAACCTGAAGAAAATTCAATTGTAATATCAAAGATATTATCTTATCCTAATCCTGCTGATAATAACACAATATTTAGTTTTAATCATAATATCGTACCGCCATTCTTCGTAAATATTAAAGTTTTTAATGTAATTGGTAAAGAAATTGCTGATATTTCAGGCGATATTAATTCTTTACATAATGCGGAATTAAATTGGGATTGCAGGGATTTCTCAGGAGAGGTGTTACCAATTGGAATTTATATATACAGAATTTATGTGATAACAAACAAAGGATACCAGGGAGAGGCGACAGGGAAGCTTACAGTCTCTCATTAAAAAAAGGAAAAATTAATTAATTAATATAGACGTTAATAAATAATTGAAAAAAAGAGAAATAAAATTTTATAAATCGGAGGATGATTTAAATGATTAATCAAAGGAAATTCAAATTGCTATGGCTCGTAATTATTTTATCGGGCATGACAACAGGAGCAAATTTATTTGCTCAAGCCGGAGGTGCTGCAGTACCATTCCTGTTAATATCGCCTGATGCCAGAGGTAGCGGTATGGGAGAAGTTGGCACAGCCATAGCTGATGATATTAATGCTGTTTATTGGAATCCGGCAGGATTGGGATTTCATGGGTATATCGAAGATGAATACAAAACTGAAAGCGACAGAACACCATACAGGCAAGTTTCACTTACATTTTCGAAATGGCTGCCTCAATTTAATGCAGACTTATTTTACAGTTACCTGACAGCAGGGCAGTATTTTGAGGATTTGGACGGAACAGTCGCACTTAATTTTATATTCATGAATCTTGGTGAATTTACAAGGACACATGAATCGGGTGTTGTGCTCGGAAAATTCATATCCAATGAATTTGCATTGGGTTTATCCTATGGAACAATCATTGCAACTGATTTATCACTTGGTTTCCAATTGAGATATATCCAGTCAAATCTGGCACCTGCATCTGCAGGACAGCAAGGTGCAGGAACAGGAATCAGCGGTGGATTTGATTTAGGATTACTTTGGAAACCACAGGATTTAAACATATTCGGATGGGAAGCTCAGGATTTATTATCTCTTGGATTCAATTTGCAGAATGTCGGTCCTAAAGTAACATACAGGAATGAGTCTGATCCATTACCAACATCATTAAGATTAGGTGCTGCATTCAATGTAGTTAAAGATGAATTTAACGATTTAAAAGTTTCATTTGATATAGCAAAGTTACTTGTAAAAAGACAAACTAATACTTTCTATGTTGATGATACTGTGAATAATAAAATTGACACCATATACAAGACTGACTCAGACCCGTTACCTAAATCACTTATCACAGGCTGGAAAAATCCTGGAGTTGAGTTTTCTGTCGGTACTGAATATTGGTATGAAGGTCTTGTTGCATTAAGAGCCGGATATTTTTATGAGCCAACGAGATTAGGCGGAAGGAAATTCTGGAATTTCGGAGCTGGGGTTAGATATGATATTTTCAGTCTTGATTTCAGTTTTATAAATACAATTGAAGAAAATCATCCACTAGCGAATACAATGAGATTCTCAGTTGTTATAAATTGGAATTAATAAAAATTATTTTATAAAAAAGGGGAATTAAATTCCCCTTTTTTTTTCAATTGCTAATTTACTGTGATAAAACCTTCATCCGTATTTATACTTATCATATCCCCGGTTTTAATTTCATTTAGGATATCAGCATCAGGTTCACACACAAAAGGAACTTTAGTCAAAATAGCACCTTCTGCAAGATTATAATCCACAGGTTTCACAGTAACCAATGCTTTTGGTGCAATCCCTTTTTTTGCCATTGTCATTAGAACAACCATTCCTCCCGATGAACCTTTAGTATCTTTATATACTAAAATTTTATTCTTAATAAAATTTCCTTTTTCGGGATTTTCTGAAGCAATAATTTCAGATGTATTCATATCGACATCACCAAGAAATGAAAAGCTTCCGGGCAGAACGATTGCCTCACCAGATACATTCCCTCTAACAATTTTCCTTACTTTATAAATTTTATTACCCATTATACGAGCCTCCCTGTTAAAGCAGATTCAATACATTTATCTATATTTGTTAATGCTGTTTTGCACCCAATCAAATCGCCAACATATCTAAGCATTTTTCCACTATTGCATACCATAGCATCAACATTAGGAGTTTTTAAACCAAATTCCTTACAAGTGGATATTCTCATATGGCTTTCTACCGGGCAGGTATCGGTAACTACTTTAGCGCCTGCTTCCTCGATTTTTTCAACAAATCCCGAATACTCAGCTTGTTTGCGAGTCATTCTGTTGGTACAAATCCAGCAACGGACTCCATCTGCAATTTTTTTCCCTTCAAGTTTTTCGGCAACATATCTGATTTGTTCAAGATTGTAGTGGGGACATCCTAAGTTTACAAAATCTATAATTTCTCCTTTGTCAATATTTGTCAATTTTTTGTAAATAGCATCGATATCATTATCTGTAACTTCATAGTAATCGGAAGGAATCTCAGCATGGAAGGCTTCTTTTGTTGTTCTTGCTTCAGGGGTTACACCCGGAATATGAAATAGTGTTACCGAGCCGGCTGTCGCGAGAGTGGAGCCTAATCCAAGCAACCATTCCTGTTTCAAATTTTTTTCCCGGATTTCTATTACAGGTACATCACTTCCAACAATTGTTCCAATATGAAAACCGAGAGCACACCACATATCATAATTCATCAATCTATCGGGAGAAATTTTTACTTTAAATAAATGTGTTCCTTTCCTGTTCTCATCAAGGAGGTAACCCATCAATGGATATTTTCCGGTTACAGCAGAAAACCTGGTGAACATTCCGCCCCTGTTGGTTCTTGCACCTAAAACGGAATTATAATAAATTATAGCACTGCTTTCGACAAGTGCGTTATATGAACCGAATGGAGGTATGAAACCAAGTAATTGCGGAGTACAAGTATACGTTTCAAGTATACCCATTTTCCTATGAGCCGGTTCAATTTTCGATTGAAGTTCAGCCAATTTTTCAGGAATTTCGGTTATATAAGGTTTTTCCAAATCGGAACATAAGGTAGAAGAAGTTGTCGGAATTTTAACTTTTACACCTGAATTTGCATAATCAACAGCATCTTCGACCATTCCTTCATAAATACCCATTTCGGCAGGGTAATGGCAATACATAATATCAACAAGTCTATCGGCACCGAATGCTTCTCCAAATTGAATAAAGTTAATCGGGGACATTAATAAATGAGAGTGCTTATTGCGGATGACCACGCAGTAGTAAGAGAAGGGTTGAAAATGATTCTAAAAAAAATGGAATCAATAACCTTTGTGGAAGAAGCTGCGTCCGGCAATGAAGCTTATGACAAATTGGAAAATAATGAATATGATTTAGTTATTATGGATATATCGATGCCCGTACTTAGCGGACTTGATATTTTAAAGATATTTAAAGATAGAAATAAAAAGGGTAAATTTCTTATACTCAGTGTCCACAAACAGGAACAATATGCAATCCGTGCTCTGAAATTAGGTGCCTCGGGATATATTACAAAAGATAGTGTCTACGAAGATTTAAATTATGCAATTAAAACAGTACTATCCGGGAAAAATTTTATATCTCCATCGATAACAGAGAAGATAATATCAAATAAAAAAGGTGAGTTATCTTTATCTCCACATGAAAAATTATCCGAAAGAGAGTTTCAGATAATGTGCATGCTGGCTAAAGGTATATCCGTTAAAGAAATCTCTGTGAAACTATTTATAAGCGATAAAACAGTTAGTACCCACAGAATGAGAATACTCGATAAAATGGGGATGAAAAAGAATGCTGAACTTACCAGCTATGCATTAAAGAATGATTTGATAGAATGAAATAGTGAGTGGAACAGTGATCAAAGTCTATTAAATCTCTAGTACATCAAATAACAATTCTAATTCAATACTATTTATAATTGTCAGGCAAACACTTACAGACAAATCAGGTAATAACCTATATTCTCAATTTTAATACTTCATTAGATTTGCTGCGTAAATAGAAAACAGAAACAGCAGAAATAAAAAATGTATAATAATAAAACAAGAAAATTAATAACAGGGCTGATGAATAAATCTCAATTAAATTTATTTAATATGGAGGCTCTATGTATTTAATTAATTCTGTACGTTTATTTATAGTTTTATTAGCATTATTCACATTAAGCTGTAGTGAAACACCTACAACAGATAATAGTGAACAGGAACCAATTCGAACATCAATCGAAAGTCCATGTGGCGAACAATATTTCAATTTATATATTGAACAATCAATTTTAGCAGGCAGGATCAGAGTAGCAAATGATCTGGATTCACTTTATATTACTTATTATTTAGATGACCCGTATTTAGCCGAACCACAGGAAATGCATTTGTGGTTTGGATACAATGCACCAACTAAAAAGGGTACTCCAAAACAGTATCCATACAGTTCAATTAATAGTGATTACGTTAATATTTACTCTTTTACTTTAGCTTTATCAGAATTACAGCAGTACATGAACAATGGTACATTTTATTTTATGACTTATGTGTCAGTTGTGACCCCACGTGATGGTGGACGTTACAGCAATCCGGTCGATGGATTTAGCGAAGTAATAGTTAAAACGAAATCAAAAGGTGCGTGGTACGGTTATAATAGCTATTCATTACGCGATTGTGGGGCACAATAATGATAGTAATATCTGGGAAAGAACTAAAAAAAATACACATGACAAAAAATGAGCAGGCTGAGATGTTGCTTAAACTTCATAAATTCGCGGGGGGAGTTTACGTTAATACTAAGTTAACCTGGTATCACATACATTTTGATATCGCATCTCAGCCTGCCTTTCCTATTAAATTAAGAAAAATAACAAATTCCGCTTTATTCGAAGCTGAATCGGGAGTGTGTGACTTTATTCAATTAATTTATTCTTTTAAGTTGTTAAGATGTTTGATATTACTGCGATACATCAGGCATTTTTACCCTATTGCCCAATACGGTATTTATGACATAAACCCTGAGCTTTTCGACCACTCCTAGGATAGGCTCTCAAGTCGAAAGTTTAAATCCCCCCCCCTTTTAATAGAGGGGGGGCGGGGTTAAAAAAAACACTTAAAAAATCAACTTCAATAAATTCTATTCTAATATATAATCCATAATTTATTTAGCAAATATTTACATTAATAATTTGAATTCAACTGTATTATTTTTTTAATTCATAAGAAGAGTATAATCAGACAGAACAATAAACATGTTGCAATAATCAATAGTCAAATCAAATTCTTTGTATCGTTTTAAATTCAGAGATATAGATTATATCATTCACAAATCTTATTTAGACATTTCCATATGGAATTCAAGGAATCAATATCGAGATGAAATAATTATTTTTAAATGTAAATTGAAAGTTTATTATTTCAGTCAAGCACCGAATAGTTTTGATGATAGTCTCTGTCGAAGATTGATTTGAAAAAGGTTTTCATACTTCGACAACGCTCAGTATGACAGTTTGAACAATTATGTATTACATCGACTACTCTTAGTAGATAGTTTGAACGAGATGTTATATTACGACTAAGCTTAGTATGACATTTGAAATAGATTTTATATGAGTTAAGAGTATTAAAAAAATTATTGAATCAATGAAATCCTCCTACTATGGCACGTTGGCAGATTAAAAAAAAATAATTATTGAGTAGTAGTAATACAATAAAAAATCCCTCTCCCGAAAGGGAAGAGGGATTTATAATGTGGTAATTACTCTATATTATTTAATCAAATCTATTTGTATCGTCTTAATCCAATTCTTCGTTTTCACCACGCACACATATGCTCCCGTACCACATTTATTGCCATTATTGTCAGTGCCATCCCAACTTAAAGTTTTGATACCATTAGTAAATAATTGTCTATCAAAGGATTTTACGACATTACCTATTAAATCATAGATACCGACTTCAATACCGGTTTCATTTTGAATATTAAATTCAAAATTGACCGTATTTCCTGATGGATTAGGATAAGATTTAAATCCATCATTTGAAAAGTCATTGTCATCAACACCTAAAATTATACCAACACCATTTAACTGAATCTGAATATCATTTGACTGATTTTGTACTTTGATATCCAATGTTGCAGCACACATTAACGGCATCATAGGATTGAATTCTACAACAATTTCTTTTGAGCCACCCGAATCAATTTTAAAGGAACCGGTTTGTGTATTTATTTTGAAAAAGCTTGAATTGGAACCATTAATTTCCATACTCATAACATCAGCATCCATATTACCGGTATTATTTAATGTGAAATTATTAGTAACGGTAGTATTGGTTCCTGTTGTATCAAAATTGAGTGTGGTTTTAGAAGCTGAAACTGAAATAATTCCGCCAAAACCAGTTAAGTAAACATTATTATCTTGTTTTGAATTACTTGCAAATTTCAAAGTTGCTACCTTCAACCCACCTGATACGGGTGAGAATCTCAAATTGATATTTTTTGAATCGTTGGGCATCAATGAAAATGGAACCGGATTTCCGACAATTGTGAATTCAGAACTATCAGAACCGGAAACACTGATTAGGTTAACATCAAGTTTTTCCGAACCGGTATTGGTAATCATACTTGTAAGTAATGAATCTTTATCATTATTTACAATGATTTTACCAAAATTAACATTGTTAGTACTTACAGTCATTAATGGACCGGGACCTGCAGCCTGAACTGATAATTTTACAGCCTGACTTATAACATTACCACAGTCATTAATAACTTTGCAATCATAATTGCCTGAATCAGCTAACTGAACATTATTTATTGAAAGTGATGCTGCAGTTTGACCACTAATATCAACAGTATTTTTTCTCCACTGATATGAAGTTGCGGAATTTGCAGTAACTGTAAATGTTGCATTAGCTCCAACTGTAACATTAAGTGGAAGCGGCTGATTTACAATAACCGGAGCTTCATTAACAGTAAGCTGAACAATATTGCTTGTTACAGGAGTATTACATGAATTGTTTACAACAACTTTATAATTACCTGCATCATTAACTGCGGCTGAACCTATGGTATAGGATGAGAAATTTGAATTAGGAATTTCAACATCATTTTTATACCATTTGTATGTAAGACTATCTCCTGTTGCAACTACCTGGAAAGAAGCAGGCTGACCAGTACAGACACTAACTGCATTCGGCTGAGTTGCAATTGCAGGTGAATTTTTAATTGTCAAAGTAGCTGCCTGGCTTGTTGCAGGTGGTGTGCAATCACCTGATACTTCAACAGTATATTGTCCTGCATCAACAGGCTGAGCACTCGGTATAGAATAAGAAGCTGCTGTAGCTCCATTTATATTGGAACCATTCTTTTTCCATTGGTAAGTAATATTTGTACCTGTAGCAGTAACGTTAAAGCTAACAGGTAAATTCTGGCAAACAATTTGTGACTGAGGATGACCGGTAATAGACGGTAATTCTTTAAGTGAAAGAACAGCTGCCTGACTTGTCACCGGTGGTGTACAAGTTCCGGATACTTCAACAGTATATTGCCCTGCATCAGCAGCTTGTACATTGGTTAATGAATATGTAGATGCTGTTGCACCGTTTATATTAGTACCATCTTTTTTCCACTGATAGGTTAAATTTGAACCTAAAGCAGTTACAGTAAAGTTGACATTCCCATTCTGGCAAACTGCTTGCGAAAGCGGTTGAACACTAATAGTCGGGCTTACGTTAACAGTCAGGGTAGCAGGATTACTTGTTACCGGTGTTCCACAAGAACTGTTTAAAACACAATCGTAAGAACCGGCATCACCAGCTGCAACTGAAGCAATATTGTAGGTACTTGCGTTAGCACCTGAAATGTTAGCTCCACTTTTTCTCCACTGATAAGTTAGTCCGTTTCCACTTGCAGTAACAGAAAATTGTGCCGAAGAACCTAAACACACAGTAACGGGTTGAGGCTGGGCTGAAATTGATAATCCAGTAGCAATGCTAAAATTAGCATTTGAAACATCATTGACTGTTGCATTGGCTTCATCTGTTATTTTTACTTTGTATAAACTTCCTGCAGATTGACCTGAAGGTATGTTCCAAGCCCATGTACCAGCTGAAGCTGTTACCCCGGTAGCAAGCGATGAGAATGTGCTTCCACCATCTGTTGAAAGTTCAATTTTCACAGTTGTAACGCCGGATGATGTCCATGTTACATTATGTTGTGTTCCACTACACCATGATTCTCCACCATTAGGAGCAGAAACGGTAATTGACCCTCCGGGAGCAGACACAGTCAAAGCTTGGACTGTCATCCAATTCCAGATGTCACCCGGGTCTTCAGAACCATCATTATTGACAGCGTTACCGATAGCTCTTAAATAATAAGTACCTGGTGTTGAAGGAGCTGTCAAGGTGAAATTGACAGTTGCCTGCCCACCTGACATTGTAATTGGACTAATATGGATTAATTCTCCTCCAATGGTTTTTAATGCGGAACCAGGTGATAATGTACCTGCAGTTGTATTGCCTGTCTGAGTAGTTTTGACAGCAATATCAATACCCATTTTTGGTTTTGAAGAATGCGCCACTGTAACAGTAAATGAATTTACAGAACCGGGTGTAAATACATAGCTTCCGCTACCACTTGTATTTGTCACTGTAGTAGCAGAGCTTGCATTGTTGCTATGACAATCGCACCCACTGGATGTTGTCGATGTTTTTCCGGCAATGCCATCCTGATTTGAATACAGACTGATACTAAACCAAAAAACTAAAGCTGATAGTATCATTATGTATTTTAAATTAAGAACTTTATTCTTAATTTTATTTTGTTTTTTAATGCACATATAGACCCCCCTTTGAATGTTTAAAATATTTAAATGAAATGTAATTTTTAATTAGTATAAACTAATTGTTGGGCATTAAGACTCATTTATTTTGATTTTATTTTAGCAAAAAAAAATTTTTTTCACACCAAATTTATTATTGAAGTGCTTAGTTATCATTTGATTAAAAAAAAATTATTTTTTAGCTTTAACTAAAAAAATCCCTTTCTAAATTAATAGAAAGGGATTGTATTAAGTGTATAATTTTTTATTTTATTAAACTGAAATTCAGTGTTTTTATTGAATTATTAGATTTGATTACGCAAATATATGAACCTGAATTACATTTATTGCCATTGGAATCACTTCCGTCCCAAATAATATTACTATTTCCTGTTGTAATATTGTTGATTACAAATGATTTTACAATATTACCCAATATGTCATATATATTAATTTCAATATGATTATCATTAAGATTATTGAATATAATATTTACATTATCATTCGTTGGATTTGGATATGACGATATATTATAATCAGAAAAAACCTGATTTTCTACACCAAGGATATAGCCGATTCCATTTAATTGAATCTGCAAATCTTCGGGTTTATTTTCAACTTTTATATTTAATAAAGCTGATGCTAAACCTTCGGATAAAGGATTGAATGAAATCAAAAGTTCTTTGGATGCTCCGGAATCAATTGTAAATGGAACTTCAGGTGATTCAATTTTAAAATATGAAGCCTGTGGTCCAGTTATTTGCAATTGAAGGATTTGAACAGCAATATTACCTTTGTTGTCCATTACAAGTGAACTTTGAACCATTGAATTTGTATCGGTAGAATCAAATTTTATATCTGATTTTGATAGCACAATATCGATAATAGCACCAAAACCGTTAAGTTTAATAGTTGTATCTTTTATTGAATTACTGCTGAATTTAACTGTTCCCGATTTATTTCCACCCGTTAATGGTGAAAATCTAAATGTAATATTTTTAGTTTCATTTGGTTGTAATGAAAATGGAGCAGGATTACTAACAATCGAAAATGAAGCACTGTCTTTTCCGACAATACTTATCGAATTAATATCAAGTTTTTCGGACCCTGTATTTTTTATTAATCCAGTGAAAGCCGAATCTTTATTTTCACCGGTATATTCCGTACCAAAATCAATTTGGTAGTTACTGAGAGTCATTTTTGGTCCGGCTCCGACCGGCATCACTGTTAATTTAACTGCGAGACTTGTATCTTTACCACAATCATTTGAAACAATACAGTCATAATTGCCGGAATCAGCAAGTTGGACATTATTCAGAGTGAGAGTTGAAGCAGTTTTACCTGTTAATACATTATTATTTTTCCTCCACTGGTATCCGGTCGCCGAATTTGCTGTGATAGTGAACGACGCATTTGCTCCAACATCAACTTTTTGTGCTTCAGGCTGATTCAATATAAATGGAATTTCATTAATAGTTAATAATGCTTTTCGACTCATTGTTTGGGGAGTACAAGCGTTACTGATAACTACATGATAATTTCCTGCATCATTATTAGTTACTGTTGTTATACCATAAGAAGGTGAATTAGAATTAGGAATTTCAACATCATTTTTAAACCATTTATAAGTATTATTTACACCCGAAGAAATAACACTGAAAACAGCCGGTTTGCCAAGGCAAACATCAATTGAATCAGGTTCTTTACTTATAACAGGTGAAGTATTAATAGTAAGAACAGCAGACTGACTTGTTTTAGAAGGGGTACATTTACCCGATACCTCAACAGTATATTGCCCGGCATCAGTAGTTTGAACATTATTTATCGAATATGTTATGCCTGTTGCTCCACCAATATTAGTTCCGTTTTTCTTCCACTGATAGGTAATGTCAGTGCCAACTGCAGTTACAGTAAAACTGACATTCTCATTTTTACATATAGTTTGTGATTGCGGCTGGGCTGTAATAGAAGGAGTAATATCAACAGCCAGTGTGGCCGGATTACTTGTAACAGGACTTCCGCATGCACTGCTGACGACGCAATCATAAACACCTGCATCGCTTGTCTTTACTGAAGCTATCATATAAGTACTTGAAGTTGCACCACTGATATTTGCACCACTTTTTCTCCATTGATAAGTCAACCCACCGCCAGAAGCAGTAACTGAAAATTGTGCCGAATGTTCGGTGCATATAGTTACAGATTGAGGTTGGGCTGTGATTGACAAACCTGATGCAACAGAAAAACTTGCGTTAGATTCATCTTTCCTGTTTGCATTTGTTTCATCAGTTACCCTGATTTTATATTGATTACCTGCAGTTTGTCCGGCAGGTATATCCCAAGCCCAACTGCCTGAAGCGGCTGAGATGCCCGATACCAGGGGAGTATAAGAACTTCCGCCATTATTTGATATTTCAATTTTTACAGTTGTTATTCCAATTGATGTCCATGTAATATTATGAGTCGTTCCTGCACACCATGATTCCCCACCATTTGGTGCCGAAACAGTAACACCTGCAACCATTACCTGTTGTACTGTCATCCAGTTCCAGATGTCAGCTGGGTCAGCAGAAAAATTATTATTAACTGCATTGGAAATAGCCCTGAGATAATAAGTTCCGGGTGCTGAAGGTGCAGTCCATGTAAAATTGACTGTTGCCTGTCCGCCGGATAATGTGATTGCATCACTATGTGTAAGTTCACCGCCAATGTTTTGTAAACCCGAACCAGGATTGAGTGAACCGGCATTTGTACTACCTGTTTGGTCGGTTTTGACTGCAATATTTACACCACAGGCGGGTTGAGATGCATGATTGACAGTAATCGAAAATGAATTTGTTGAATTTGGGTCAAAAATATAGCTCCCGCTGCCACTAGTATTGGATAAAGTCACGGATGAATTTGAACTCGAACTATGACATGTACATCCTCCTCCCGATGTAGATGTCCTGCCTGTAATTCCTGCCCTGTGGGCATAAGATGCCAAACTCAACCATATAGCAATAAATGCAATAATTGTAAGGTATTTTATTTTTGAATACCTGTTCCTCTTTTTAGTATAAGTAATAAACCTCATAAATCTCCCTTTGAAAAATTAATGGAAATTAATTATTCCTAAGATAATTCTTAGTTAACCCTAAATTGTTTGACTACTTTATGAGTGTTTTATTTTTGAACCGGAGAATTTTTTTTCTATTTGTTATGTTTATAATGAATTTTTCTTATCTTATATGTAATCATTGTGTTGGTATTTCTCACGAACAGGTTAATATCATGTGAATGTCATCACCACTTAAATCGGAAGAAACAAGTTTCATATTGGTAGCATAAGCAAGACGGCTAATATTATATTTATCGAATGAATGAATTCCATTTCCAATTATTTTCGGAGAAATAAATACATGTAGCTCATCGATTAAATTAGTTCTTGCAAATGAAGAGAAGATACCTGCTCCTCCTTCGACTAAAACAGACCCAATCCTGTAGTCAGAGTATAAAGATTTTAGGATTGATTTCAGATTCAACCTTGAATCATCATCTTCATCTACAGCTAAAATATTTATCCAGGAAGCCCTGAAATTTTCTGCTTTTTTTGAATGTCGAAAATTCTCATGACATACAATTATCACTTTGTATTTCTCATTATCGCTAAAAACTTTATTTGAAAGAGACAAAGAAAGTTCCGAATCGAGAATAATTCTGAAAGGATTTCTGCCCGTTACATTACGGACAGTAAGACTTGGATTATCAATTTCAGCAGTTCTTTTTCCAATAAGGACAGCATCTACAAAAGCCCTGAGACGGTGAGTCCTGTTGCGGCTTTCTTCACCGGAAATCCATTGTGATTCACCTTTGGCTGTTGCTATACATCCGTCAATCGATTGAGCAATTTTTAAAATCACATAGGGCATTTCAGTCGTTATATGTTTAATAAAAAATCTGTTCAACCATCGGCAATCACTTTCGAGAATACCAGTCTGAATTTCAATTCCTGCATTTTTAAGAATATCAATACCGCTTCCGCTTACACTGGGATTAGGGTCTTTTATTCCGATAATGACTTTAGAAAATTTCTTTTCAATTATTGCTGAAGTGCAGGGAGGGGTTTTTCCCTGATGGGAACAAGGCTCCAGATTTACTACTAATGTGCTGCCTTCTAAATCAATTCCAGAGGCATTATCTATTGCATCTATTTCTGCATGTTTACCACCGAATTTGTGATGCCAACCTTCTGAAATTATCTCATCATTTTTAATAATAACAGCTCCAACCAACGGGTTGGGAGAGACATACCCGCTTCCGTTCAGGGCTAAGACAATAGCCCTTCTCATTGCATTTTCATTTGTCATTATCACCGGCTTTCCATTTAAAAGTCATAGATGCTGTATAAGATTGAGGTTTCGATGGAATAGTCATCCTTAAAGTATATACTCCGGGTATTAAAGGGATTTGGTTAGAACTATTTCCATTCCATTCGACAGTATATTTATACGTTTCACCAATTGATTTTGGTAAAACCGGTTTAATAACCTGGAGAAAATTAAATCCGAGTCCTGAACTCCAGACAATAGCACCTTTATGATTTAAAATATCAACTCTGAATGTTTCAGAAGTAGGCAGATATTCATTTTCGATAATTTTATTCCTTTTAGCGATAACACCGAAAACAGCAGAATTAAAAGTTTGGTTTTCAATAAAAGGCTCTAAAGTAATAGCAGGTGATTCTTCATCTGTTTCAGAATATAAATCCGAATATCTTTTAGTCATATCATAATACTTATTAATTGCAAAAATTTTGAATCTGAATTTAAGTTCTTTCAAATTAATATCACCAGGCAATATCCAATTTACTGAACCGGAAACAGTAAGGGTTTTCTGAATATTTTTGTCTGTAGTTCCTTTTAAGTCAAGCTGTCCGAAATTCAATTTATGTATTACAGAATCTTCCGGGTTAATGATTTCAAGAATAACCGAAGTTATAGTATTTACAAAATCAAATTTATCCTGACTTTCATCTTTATTTGCTGTGAGATTGAAATTAAAAACAGCTTCACCAGCGTGAGTCTGTAATTTGATTTCAGGTAAATAGGGTGGTGGATTTTTATCAATTATTTTTGTAGTACCGCAGCTTGATAAAAGTATTATTAATACAATTAATGCAAAAAAATGTTTAGGCATAAAATTTGTTTGAAATATTTAAAAAAATAATTAATTCAATTAGTAATAACGATTATTCTATTTTTTAATTTACCAATAATATCAGAAAAATAAAATTATGATTAGATTCTTATTTTTAATTGTCGTATTCCAAATTATTATAGTAAAAATTGTTTTCTCCCAGGGTTCTGCAGGAGAAAAAGCAAGATATGAATCACAATATATTGTCAATATGCCTAATGCAGGATTAGTACCAAAAAGTTCTTTCTCATTTAATGCAAATATTTTTGAGAATTCGGGAGTACTTATGGTATTAAATACTTCTCCATTCTCAAGCTTCAATTTAGGATTGAGTTATGGCGGTTCTAATATATTAGGTAACCAGGAAATAACCTGGCAAAATTTACCCGGTATTCAAGTAAGAATAAGACTTTTTGACGAATCAATCAGTTTACCGGCAATAATGATAGGATTTATATCGCAAGGCAGCGGTGTTTATTTATCGCAATTGAAAAGATTTCAAAATATGTCAGCAGGGTTTTTTCTATCGGGGAGTAAATTTTATAAGTGGAAAATCGGTTCAATCGGTTTTCACGGAGGCATAAATTATTCAATTGAACCTTCTTTTAGTGACAGAAATCCGAATTTTTATTGTGGAATTGAACAATTTATTGGTAACAGAGGTTCAATTAACGTTGAATATAATGCAAATCTAGATGAGAAACCGAATATGGTAATAGATAAAAGAGGTTTGTTAAACTTATCACTAAGATACGGCTTTACACAAAATATGACAATTGATTTTCAGTTTATTGACTTGCTGAATCACATTAAAGGAGGTAAAGGTGCATTAAGGAGATTAGGTATTGAATATATTGATTCATTTTAAAAATTTTTCAATATTCACAATTTAAAACCAACTATCAATATTATAGAAAATACCAATTATATCTGAACTGTTTGGTTTTTTCATATTAATTTCTTCTTCTCTCATGTAATACAACTGAATCTCATGATCTTTGTTTATTCTTAAATTACAGCCAAGATAAAACCTGTAATTATCGAATCTATCACCCTTTTTATAATTTAACCTGTAAAATAATTCATAAGCTATGAATGGTCTTATTAATTTCGATGCTTCGTATTCTAAGGTAACTTTATTTCTTATATGTTCCTGAGTTTGATTGAATTCCTCGAATTTTTTCTTATAGGTTAATTTATATGTGAAATCCAAAGGTTCAAAGTTGTACCTGAAATAGCCTTTTAAATATAATGCATGATTTGGTAATTCAGGTCTGACATGTAGCCTGTAAGTAGCTGCAACTTTAAAATATTTATTAATTTTATATTTGAGACCTAAATCGGTGATTGCAGATTTTAATTGGCTAATTCCGTTATCAAATCTGAATTCTTCAGAAGGTTCGAAACTCAAATTTTCCCAAATCGGTATATCGATGGCAAAACCTGTCCATAATTCAGTATCTTTTTTCTGGGCATTAATTAATTGAAAGTTAAAGATGACAAATATAATCACTAATATTAGTTTAAAATTTATTTTAAACTTGCTATTATTTATCAAATTTTCAAACATATCAATAATTATTAATACTATCTGTACATATCCTGGTCGTCAGTATGAAATTTATCAAAATAATAAACACGCAGACGTGCAATATCTCTTAAAAAATCAATTCTGACTATGTCAAATCTGTGTATATTAAGCCCTGTTCTTTCCTTCAAATCCTCTATCAAAAGTTTATGATTAACCGGTTTAATCAAATCAATCTTTTCATAAATAATATCTTTCTGACTTTCATTTTTTACGAATACTTTTTCTAAAACAAAAATCCCGACTATTATCAGAAAATTGATTAGCCCCATGAACAAATATGTATTGTGTGAGCTTATTAATGAATTGATTAATGCTATTGCTATCGAAATGAACACATAAGTCATTTCTTTTATCGGAACGGTTATAGTTCTATACCTTAGTATCGAGAAGATTGCAAATATTCCAAAAGCGAATCCAATGCTTAATTCACTGCTTTGCAGAAGAAAGCAAACTAAAAAAACAAGTATATTTAATACAAAGAAAGTAAAAAGATATTCTCTTTTTCTCCTGAAATGAAAATATATCAACCTTGTAATTACAAAAATTACAATTAAGTTTATAACAAATCTTATGAAGAAATGTAAATAAAAATCGCCGTTCATTATATGAAAACTAAAGAAATTTGAAGTATCCATCCTGATTTTCGCATTGCTTGTTAATGAATAATAATCTTGGTTTAAATCTATTGTATTTGATATCCGGGTATGACATTATACTTCCTGTAGCGTATTTGCTTATGTTTATTTCCCGAAATCTGAATTTGTTCATCAATTTTATAAATTCTGAATTTGGAGAAAATCTCTCCTGTTTTATTTCTGCAATAATTAAGCCCGGAAGATGAGACCAACCGTTTATCATACCTTTGAATGAAATGTCCCTATCGAAAGTAACCTTTTCATTTTTTTCTTTATGGACTAGTGTTATTCTCGAGTAAACGACCCAAAGTGTAGGAGACAAATTTTCAGGTTTAATTTCGACTTCTTCGTTTATTAATTCCTTTGCCTCACTGGAAAGTTTTTCTTCAATTTTGTCAGCCTGAATCCTGTTTTTTACGGTTATCCTTTTATTTGTTTTCCTCTTTATTTCGAAATAGCAGGTATTATTATCTATATATTTCCTGTACCTAATTTTATATCTGTTCAATTTGCCGTTATGATGCTGGAAATACATAAACAAATCGGGAGTATCATAATAAAGATTTTCGTAAATGAATTCTCTTTTATTTTCGATGTCCAAAATATTATAATTGCTATTCATTTCGTGGAGTATATCAGGTAACTCATTTTCACGGAAAGCGAATTTGGTATCGTGACGGTTATTCAGATTAAGTGTATTTAGATATTCAAGAGAAACAGTAGAGAACTGTTCAAGCTCATTTTCTTTTTTCATTATAACGGAATCGTACATCTCATTTCAAAATAAATTAAACTATGTACCTATCAACCGATTCCGCCTCCTTGTTTATAATTAAAAAAATTCTTTAATACAGAGAATAAAGTATTATTTTTAAAAAATTGTCATTCCAATTTATATAATGACACATGAAACGGAATTTGGTCTCAAAAAAAGTTAAATTTTTTTTATATTACATTTTAGAAATAAATAATTTTGTATTACTCAGAAACAAATAAAATTTTAACAAAATATTTATTAATAATTCATAAATAACAACTTAATAAACTACAAAGTTAAGTATATTTTCAATATTTTTAAAGACTTTTTTAGTAAGAAGGATTTTATAACTTATTTAAATGAATAAATTAAATTCATTATGTTAAATATCATTATTTTTAATACATGTGTATTAAATATATTTTGCTTCTGAATACTTTTTTCAGCAATTTTGAAGTTTATATTAATAGTACTTATGAAAATCATAGGTTTAATTAGATAGAATAAGTTTTTTCAGAAATAAATTTTTATTAAAAGGAGTATAAATTAAAACATGAGTATTAGTTTAATCGGTAATTCAATAAGTGCATCTGCTACTTTAAAATTGAATGAAATAGCGGCAATTCTTAGAGATAAGGGAGAACCTGTTATCCACCTTGGTGGCGGTGAACCAAAGAGCCGGGCTCCTCTCGATGCTCTTGTTGCTGCAGCCGGAATAATAAATTCAGGCGAAGTAAGATACACACCTGCGGACGGTATTCCTGCTTTGAAGCAGGCAATAATCCGTTACACTGAAGATTTTTACAATAGGAAAGTAGCACCTGAAAATGTAATAGCATCGAGTGGTGCAAAACAAGCAATCATGGTAGCACTCCAGGCAATACTTAATCCACAGGAGGAAGTGATATATCCTGCGCCATATTGGGTGAGCTATCCTGAGATGGCTAAGATGATAGGAGCAGTACCTGTTCCTTGTTATCCTGAAGATGGTTCTTTTTATCCGAGATTAAGCGATATTGAAAGGTTGGTTACTTCATACACCAAGTGTGTGATAATCAATAGTCCGAACAATCCTACAGGGGCAATGTATTCAGAGAAATTCATAGCTGAAATAGTTGAATTCTGCGAAAGAAAGGGATTATACCTGATTATGGATGATATATATCATCGTTTGATATTTGATGGGAGGAAGCCAATCAATTGTTACAATTATGCAAAGGATCTAACAGAAAATTCAAAACTGATAGTAATCAACGGAGTCTCAAAACAATATGCAATGACTGGATTCAGAATCGGTTGGGCTGTAGCTAATAAAAAATTGATTGAAGTTATGACAAACATTCAATCTCATCAGACATCGGGTCCTTCGGTTGTAATGCAGAAGGCTGCAGTTGGTGCATTGAATGGAGTTCAATCATCAGTCGAGAGTTTGAGGTTAACACTTGAAAATAACAGAAATGTTATGATGGAAAGATTGAATGCTTTCGATGGAGTAAGAGCATATAAGCCTGACGGCACATTCTACTGCTTTGCTGATTTCAGTTATTATAATAAAGATTCAATCAAGCTTGCTCATTTTCTTATAGATAAAGTCAGGGTCGTTACAGTTCCCGGTGTCGAATTTGGCTTAGAAGGATTTTTAAGGCTTTCGACTTGCGGTTCTATCAAGGATATAACAGAAGGAATAGAGAGAATAAAATGGGCACTCGACCCGAATTCACCGAATGAACTTTATATTGGACTTAGAAAATTAGTGAGGGATTGGTTATGACAAAATATCTTGAATTTGATACACCTGCTCTTAAACATGCAGGAGAATATGCGAGTGATTATAAATTAAAGAATCATGGACTTCAATATTTAGACCATGTTTTCTGGAATCTTCCGACTTCTGCATTGTATGAAGAAGCAGTATTTCGTGGTGAAGGTCATATTATTTACGGTGGACCGTTTATAGTCAATACAGGTAAATGGACTGCCAGAGCCGCAAATGATAAATTTATAGTAAAAGAACAAACTACAGAAGATAATATCTGGTGGGGAGTTTATAATCGTCCTTTTGACCCGCAAAAGTATGGGAATTTATTAACAAGATTACAAGCTTTTTTGCAGGGTGAAGAATTATTTGTGCAAGATTGTTATGTAGGAGCTGACCCTAATTACAGAATGCCGATACGTATAATAACCGACACAGCATGGCAAAGTTTGTTTGCACGAAATATGTTCATTAAAATTACAAACCGTGATGAATTAAAGAGACATGTTCCGGAATTTACAGTTATTGCTTCTCCTTCTTTCAAATGTGAACCGTCTATTGATGGTACACGTTCTGAAACAGCAATGATAATAAATTTCTCTCAGCGTTTAGCAATTGTTGCGGGTACAAGTTATGGCGGAGAAATCAAAAAAACTGTTTTTACAGTAATGAATTATTTGAAGCCATTGGAAAGTGTTATGGCAATGCACTGCTCAGCAAATGTCGGGGATAAAGGGGATGTTGCTCTGTTCTTCGGTTTGAGCGGAACGGGTAAGACAACATTATCGGCTGACCCAAAACGTAAATTGATAGGCGACGATGAACATGGCTGGAGCGATGAAGGTGTATTCAATTTTGAAGGCGGATGCTATGCAAAGGTTATTAGATTATCAGCAGAAGCTGAACCGGAAATTTACCAGTGTACACGTAAATTCGGAACAATATTAGAAAACGTAATATGGGATCCTGCTTCACGCAGAATTGACCTGGATGATGAATCCCGGACAGAAAACACAAGAGCATCTTATCCGTTGGAGTTCATTCCGAATGCAATGCCTGAGAAGATGGCTCGTTCACATCCCAAGAATGTAATATTTTTAACTTGTGATGCAACCGGTGTATTACCCCCAATAGCTAAATTGGATATGAACCAGGCAATGTATCATTTTATCAGTGGTTATACTTCAAAAATTGCAGGAACAGAAATCGGTTTGGGAATAGAGCCTGAAATTACTTTCAGTGCTTGTTTCGGAGCACCGTTTATGGTTCACCATCCGTTTTATTATGCAAATTTACTAAGGCAAAAAATGGAAAAGCACGGAGCTAACTGTTGGTTAGTAAATACAGGCTGGGTTGGGGGAAAATTCGGAGTAGGAAAACGTATCAGTATTCGTCATACAAGGAATATGCTTAATGCAGCTCTCGAAGGTGAACTCGATAAAGTTAAATACCGAAAAGATAAATTATTCGGATTTGAAGTACCATTAACATGTCCAGGTGTACCTGACGATGTGTTTGAGCCATCGAATGCATGGGGAAATAAGAATGAATATTGGATGAAATATGATGCGCTGGCTGCACGTTATATTGAAAACTTTAAATTATTTGCTGAAGGAATACCTGATAATATAATAAATGCAGGTCCTAAACGGCATACAAAATAGGAATTGATAAAAATGCCCGTTAATTAGATATTGATTACCGGGCTTTTTTTTGGAATGTAAATTGATTACTTAATAGTAAATTTGAGTTCAGGAGGTATTACTTGAAGAAATTAGTTTTGGTTCGACACGGTGAAAGTACCTGGAATAAAGAGAATAAATTCACAGGCTGGGTAGATGTTGACCTGTCTGAAAAAGGTAAACATGAAGCATGGGAAGCAGCGCAGCTTCTTAAGGAATCGGGATACACTTTTGATATCGTATTTACCTCCGTATTAAAACGTGCAATCAGAACCATGTGGATTATCCTTGACGGATTGGATATGATGTGGCTGCCATTCATGAAATCATGGCGGTTGAACGAAAGACATTATGGCGCCTTACAGGGATTAAATAAAGCAGAAACTGCAAAAAAATACGGTGATGAACAAGTATTAATATGGAGAAGAAGTTATGATATTCCTCCACCACATATAAGTAAAAATAACGAGATGTACCCCGCCAAAGACCCACGTTACCAGGAATTGAGTGAGGATGTACTTCCACTTGGTGAGAGTTTGAAAGATACATATTACAGATTCATTCCTTTCTGGCATGATGCAATTGCACCGGCTGTAAAAACAGGGAAAAAAGTATTGGTAGTTGCTCATGGAAATAGTTTGCGTTCATTGGTTAAATACTTAGATAATATGTCGGAGGACGATATAATCAAGTATAATATTCCGACTGGAATTCCACTTGTTTATGAGTTAGATGATGATTTAAAGCCACTGAAAAAGTATTATCTGGGTGATTTTGAATCAATAAAAAAATCTATTGAATCGGTTGCAAACCAGGGAAAAGAAATCAGAGTGCTAAATGGGGATTAATTTTTACTTTTTCTGACAAATCTCAATTAATACACCATTTGTAGATTTAGGATGTAGAAATGCGATTTTCATATTATGAGCCCCATCTGTAGCCGATTTGTTAATTAATTGCACTCCCTCATCTGAAAGCCGCTCCAGTTCTTTGTTGACATCATCGGTTTCAAAAGCAATATGGTGAATGCCTTCACCTTTTTTTTCGAGGAATTTCGAAATTGGAGAATTTTCATTTATTGGGGATGTCAATTCAATTAAAATTTCACCGACTTTAAATGATGCAATTTCAACTTTCTGCTCCACAACAATTTCACGGTGAATATTTTCAAAAGCGAAAATCTTCCTGAAAGTTTCAATACTTTCATCCAGGTTTTTTACTGCAATTCCGATATGGTTAATTGATTTTAACATAATTACGGTATAGCAATTTCTATTCCTTCCGTTCTTGCAATTTCGAGTAATGGTGTGGCATCATCTTCAAGAAATCTTTTTTCACCGACAGCAATCGGTTCAATTTTATAATCAGAAACTTTTGTTAATTGCCAGATTTTACCTGCGTATTGATTACTTCCATTATCAAATATCGGTGAAATTAGTAACAAATCAATATCGCTATTCTCATTTTGTTCAGAGCGTGCATAACTGCCATAGAGAATAGCTTTTGTTATCTTAATACCATTATTACTGAGTTCTTGAAGGTATATCTTTATTACTTCTATAACATTTGAATCAGCCATAATAAGACCTCCTTAGTATTATTACAAAGCTCCAAAACCTCAGAAGATCCTATTTTTTCTGGTTCATAATCAGGATATCTTCCTTCTAATTGATAATTCATTAATATACCAAATAAATCAGAAACATTTTCATTTATTGATAAATCTAACTTTTCTACAAAGTAATTCAAACTATGAGTTTTTGGTGGAACTTTAGTAAAGATTTTAGAATAATGAGCTTTTAAAATTTTTTCAATGGTTAAATGACAGAAGAATAAACACTCTTTAAGTTTATTTTTATTCAATAAAATTTCAGCGGTTTCAATATCCGATATTGCACCATTCTTCCAATAATCAATTTGTTTTTGAGTATTAAACAAAATACAATCTCAAAATTATTAATTGTTTTTTCTAAAATAATAAAATTCTTCGACTTTTTTCAAATCTTCCGGAGAGTTGACTCCTTGCAATTCATCATATTCAGGTCCTGCAAAAGCCTGTACACTCGAACCTTTATTTTTCAGTATTTCTATTATATCAGTTAGATAGTATTCACCTTGTGAATTTTTATTTGATATTAATTGAAGAGAGTTGAAAAGTAAATCTGATTTTAAGAGAAATACACCGCTATTGATTTCGTTTACTTTTTTTTCTTCTTCATTAGCGTCTTTTTCCTCTACAATTTTCGTGAAATTTCCTTTATCGTCTCTTATTATTCTACCATAACCAAAGGGATTTGGTGCAATAGTAGATAAAACTGATACATCTGATTTTTTTTCATTATGAAAATGTATAAATTTTATCAATGTATCGGAACTCAGTAGGGGTACATCACCAGCAAGAATTAAAATGTTTTTATCAGATCCATCCATTACGGGTTTTGCTTGATTTACAGCATGTCCTGTACCGAGTTGTTCCTTTTGTTCAACGAAAGCTGTATTTTTCAATTCAAGAGAATCGACATAATTAATTACACTGTCTTTCTGGTGACCAACCACTATAATAATTTTTTCAGGCGATAATTTAATAGCTTCATTCAGGACATGTCCGATTAACGGTTTTCCATCAAGTTCAGCCATAACTTTAGCCAGCAAAGGATTATTCATTCTTTTGCCTTTGCCGGCAGCCACGATGATTATATTTAGATTTTGAATAGTATTTGAATCCATTTCAATTCGAGATGAATTTCTTTTTTGGTTCCACAGAATGAGATTTTTCAATAATATTGTTGTTCTTATCAACAAGAATAATAGTTGGCTTATAATTTTTTATTTCATCTTCAGTCATATTAGCATAACTGATAATAATCATTTCATCGCCGATTGCACCTTTGCGGGCAGCAGCGCCGTTCAAACAAAAATCTCTGCCTCCGCGTTTACCGGGGATGACATAAGTTTCGAACCGTTCACCATTGTTGATATTTACAACTGAAACTTGTTCATTAGGAAGTATATCAGCTTCTTCGAGGATTTCTTCATCTATAGTGAAACTTCCTTCATAATAAAGGTTTGAATCAGTGATTCTCGCCCTGTGTATTTTCGATTTCAACATTATTCTCTGCATGGTCAAATCCAATTATCAGCTAAAATATTTTCATATACAAATAACAAAATTACGGTAAAATTATTTTAATACAATGAGGTATATATGTAAAAACATTTAAAATAAAAAAATAAATAAAATGTGTTAATTTGCATATTTATATTTAGTTAGATTAATTAAAACAGGTTATGAGATTAATTTTTAAAATATATTTACTTCTTTTTTCCTCATTATTATTGAAATCAGCCGACCATCCATACGAGCTGGCTAAAATTAATATTGATTTGAATGAAATAAATAAAAACAGCCAAACAAAGACTGTTGAATTTTTATCAAGCACTAAGAAAAGCTTTGGTAAATTCATTTGTGCTGATATAAATGAAATTATATCAAATAGTATAAAACATTTAAGCGATGAAGAAAAAAGCAGATTGTTGATAGTTGCAGAATCATCCAGTGGTGAAACAATAACTTCGACTTACTTCGATTATGACCCCAATAATGTACAAATTGCACCAGTAATAATACTCAAATCTATACAAGGGGCAGTTGGTGACACTATAAAAGTGACGGATGTAAAAGGAAAAAAGGGTGTAGTAGATTTATCAATAGTTGAAAAGGAATTACAGAAATCAATAGTTGAAAGAATATACCTTCAGATTAAGATACTATCACAAGGTGAGAAAATCAGGATTTTTTCAGTTGGTTCGTTAATATTTCCACAGGACAAAACCACTAACAGATGGCTCGGAAATGTTTCTAATATTAAAATATATATTATTAAATAATAGGAATAAAATATTTAATTATGAGAAAACTTATCGAATGTGTACCGAATTTTTCAGAAGGAAGAAATGAGGAAATAATTGAAGCGATAGCCGAGGCAATTAGGCAAACACCGGGTTGTTCATTACTCGACGTTGACCCGGGGAAATCAACAAACCGTACAGTTTATACTTTTGTTGGCTCTCCGGAAGCTGTTGTTGAAGGAGCATTGAATTCTGCAAAAGTTGCACGAAAATTAATTGATATGAGAAATCATCACGGTGAACATCCGAGAATGGGTACAATGGATGTGTGTCCATTTGTTCCCGTTGCAGGAGTTACTATGGAAGATTGTGTAGAGTGTGCGAAGGAATTTGGAAGAAGAGCCGCAGAAGAAATCGGAATTCCAATCTATCTTTATGAATCTGCCCAGGATAAGAATTACAGGAAAAAACTTCCTCAAATCAGGGAAGGGGAGTATGAAGGATTAGCATCAAAAATAAAACAGTCCGAATG
Organism: Ignavibacteriota bacterium; assembly: GCA_016219595.1. Taxonomy (GTDB): domain Bacteria; phylum Bacteroidota; class Ignavibacteria; order Kapaibacteriales; family UBA2268; genus XYC2-FULL-35-21. The sequence continues at coordinate 46,288 of JACRLY010000035.1, forward strand.
GAAGCCTGATTTCGGACCTGCGGAATTTATTCCCGAATGGGGAGCAACTGTAACCGGTGCAAGATTCTTCCTTATAGCATATAATATAAACATACTAGGAACAAATAACCAGGCACACAGAATTGCACTCAATATACGTGAAGCAGGCAGGGGAGAAGACGACCCCGGATTAATGAAAGAAATAAAAGCTATCGGCTGGTTTGTCGAAGAATACAATATGGCTCAAGTCTCGATTAATATGACAAATTATCTGGTTTCTCCACCACATGAAGTATTTGAACAGGTATTGAAAGAAGCAAAGCAATTGAAAGTAGGAGTTGCGGGTTCCGAATTGGTCGGGCTAATTCCATTAAATGCAATGCTGATGGCTGCCGATTATTATATAAAAAAAGAAAAATTATTTATCATAGAAGAAGACCAGAAAATCAAGCTCGTTGTTGACCGATTGGGATTAAATTCAATTTCAAAATTTGAACCTAATAAAAAAATCATTGAATACATTGTTGCCGAAGAAAAAAATGAACCACTTGCAAGCATGACAGTCAGAAAATTTGTCGAAAGTGTTGCTGCGAGGACCTCAGCTCCCGGCGGTGGTTCTGTGTCTGCACTTCTGGCTTCTCTTGGTGTTGGATTGGGAACTATGGTATCCCGGTTGACTTATGGAGTTCGTAAATTCGAAGATGTAGAGACAAAAATGAGAGAAATCATACCTCCTCTATACGAACTGACACAAAAACTAATCCCGGTGATTGATGCCGATACAAATGCATTCAATGATTACCTCGAAGGTGTGCGTATGCCGAAAGATACACCCGAACAGCAGTCAACACGAAATAAAGCAATGCAAGCAGGTTTAAAAAAAGCAATCGAAGTTCCTCTTACTACAATGCGGCTTGGCGATAGTGCATGGGATTCGATGATTGAATTAGCTAAGTATGGCAACATTGCCTCAAAATCAGATGTTGAAGTCGGTGCCAAAGCTCTTGAAACGGGAATTTGGGGAGCACATAAAAATGTAATGATAAACATACCGGGAATAGAAGATGCAGAATTTAAGAATAAAACATTAGAAGAAGCTGATGCAATTGTCAAGAGGGCAAAAGAAAAATGCAACCGAGTGTTGAGTATATTGGAGAAGAGAGGGAAGAATTAAATAAAAATCCCCATCTTCAGTATGGGGATTTTTTTATTATCATCTATGAAATCTTTTAATCTGCATAATCTGTGGTTCAGACTATTTTCTTAATCCAAAAAATGTACAAACAAGCCATCCCTCAGCTTTGGCTCAAACCATGTTGACTTGGGAGGCATAATTTTTCCTGCATCAGCGATTTTCATTAATTCATCAACCGAAGTCGGGTACATAGCAAATGCAAGTTTCATCTCACCTGAATTAACTCGACGTTCCAGTTCCTCTAATCCCCTGATACCGCCGACAAAGTCAATTCGCTTGCTTGTCCGAGGGTCATCAATACCGAGTAGTTCATCATTAACATACTTTTGCAGTATTGCTACATCCAGACTATCCACAGGGTCGGGATTTTTCAATAAATCATCATTAATTTTCAGGCAATACCATTTACTGTCAATGTACATACCGATTTCACCTTTTTTAGCAGGTTTGAACTTCGATGGCATTTCAGTTATTGAAAAATGTTTTTTCAGCTTTTCAAAAAATTCTTGTTTTGATGAATTATTCAGGTCTTTTATAACGCGGTTATAATCCATTATATAAAGATGACTCGCAGGAAACAAAACAGCAAGGAAGAAATTATATTCTTCATTGCCTTTGTGATTTGGATTTGCTTTTTGTTTTTCCCTTCCTACAATTCCTGCAGCAGCAGAACGGTGATGCCCATCAGCTACATAAAAGTTAGGCACTGAAGCTAATATAGTACTTATTTTTTCAATATACTCTTTGTCCTTTATAACCCAACACCTATGACGAATTCCATCAAGTGAAACAAAATCAATTTCTGGTGGATTACTTGATATTTTGGTAACAAATTTATTAATATCATCATTATCCCTATATGTTAAAAATATTGGACCGGAATGTGAATTAGTTACTCTAACATGATTTGACCTGTCTTCTTCTTTATCCTTACGTGTTTTTTCATGTTTCTTAATTACATCGTTCCAATAATCATCGACTGAGGCACATCCTACTAAACCGTATTGTGTCCTGCCATCCATAGTTTGAGCATAAACATAAAAATAAGGTTCAGGGTCTTCTTTCAGAATTCCATCGTTAATCAACTTCCATAAATTCTCTTTTCCTTTTGCATAAACCTGAGGGTCATACAGATTAACACTTGGGTCTAAATCAATTTCAGGTTTTCCAACGTGTAAAAAGGACAATGGATGTCCTTTAACTTCTTCTCTCGCTTCATTCGAATTCAAAACATCATATGGTTTGGCAGCTACTCCCAGTGCATATTGGGGAAGCGGTCTGAATGCTTTGAACGGTCTAAAAATCGCCATCTAATCTACCTTTTTAATTAACTAAATACAAATTTTATACTATTAAGTCATTCTGAGTGAATCGAAGAATCTCGTTTTGCTTAATTTATGTCTCCATTCTCAAAAGGAGATAAAAGGATTTTAGATTCTTCACTTCGTTCAGAATGACATAATTATTATATTACTTCAATGCTTCTACAACTTTCTGTGCAATTTCTACTCCGACACGCAACTGTGCTTCTTCTGTAGATGCACCGATATGTGGAGTAACCGAAACTCTCGGATGATTAATTAATTCTTTTTGTGATTCTGTTGGTGGTTCTGTTTCAAATACATCAATACCTGCGGCGGAAACAGTTCCGTTATTCAGAGCTATGAGCAAATCTTTTTCAGATACAACTCCACCCCTTGCACAATTTATGAGAATCACGCCTTTTTTCATTTTTGCAAATTCAGGTGCAGCAATAGCCGGACCTTCAGATTTAATAAATGGCATGTGCATTGAAATGAAGTCAGATTGAGTTAATAACTCATCTTTCGATAGCAGCTTGACATCCAAATCAACTGAAGTAATAAACGGGTCAAAAGCAATAACAGTCATCCCAAGACCTATGGCTCTCTTAGCTACTTCTTTACCTATATTTCCGATACCCATTAAGCCAAGTATTTTTCCTGTAAGCTCAAGACCTTTGGAATATTCTTTTTTGGGCCATTTTCCTTGTCGCATTTCAGTATTGCTCAGGTTTAAAAATCTGCAAACTGCAAACATGTGACCTATAGCCAGTTCTGCAACTGAAATAGAAGATGCACCCGGAGTGTTCAACACTTTGATTCCTTTTTCTTTTGCGAAAGCAACATCAATATTATCGAGTCCGACGCCGCCCCTTGCAATTACTTTCAGATTCTTTCCTGTTTCTATAACTTCTTTGGTTACTTTGGTTGCAGAGCGAACCATAATGCAGTCAAAATTGGGAATTTTTTGCAGAAGCTCATCGGGAGTGAATTTCTGATTAACAACTTCATGACTGGCATCTTTCAGAATTTTTTCACCGGCAGATTCAATACCATCCGAAATTAAAATTTTCATTGATTCTCCTTAAAATATCATTTACAATAAATGAAATAAATTTAGCTCCAAAGTTAAGTAAAATCGGAAAGATGAGGAAACATTCTTGACAATTATAGCAGATTATTTTTAAAATCATTGAATACACTTGATTTTTTTATAAAATAATAATAAATTGCGAACGGCGTCAAATTAATGGAGTGTAAATGCCTGAAATTTGTAGATTTTATGGAATAGTAATAGCCATGTATTTCGATGAACATAATCCACCTCATTTTCATGCGAGATATGGTGAGTATAATGCTTCTATCTTAATAAATGATTTTTCTGTAAGGGAAGGATGGCTACCACCAAAAGCATTAGGATTAGTTATTGAATGGGCTTCTCAACATAAAGAGGACTTATTAATGAACTGGAATCTAGCGGCAAATGGAAAAACTTTACATTCAATAGAACCATTATAAAAGGAATTAATTATGCATGATATAATTGAAGCGAAATATATAGAAAATTATAAACTCCACATTTATTTCAAAAATGGTGTTGATGGAGTCTTCGATTTTGAAGATTACAAATACAGAGACGGATTGTTTTCAAATTTCAAAGATTTGAATTATTTCAAAGATTTCAAAATTAATAAGGATATTGGTACAATTTGCTGGCATGGTGATTTGGATATAGCACCTGATACACTTTATTATAAAATATCTAATGAACCATTGCCTGAATGGATTGAATAATTAAATTCCGGGAAATAAGTTATGGAAAAAATGACTATTAAAAAGCTATTTAAACCAGCTAAACGTGATTTAGGTCAGTTATATTTAATTTGTTTTTATCTTCTATTCATATTAATAATTACTAACACTATAGTCGGTGCAGAAGAAAAATTAAAGGATTCATACATCATTTTTGGCTTTTTATTGCTTAATATCGGTTATCAAATTGGTAAAAACAGAGAAAGTATCCATTACTTTTTTATGAAAATCAAATCAAAGTTAACTGGAAAATCAAAAGAAATTCCTCATATTAATCAATGATTTTTATTATTGATTGAATTAATAATACAAATCCGATTCCAATTAAAAAGTAGTAAATCAGCTTTTCGAATTTTTCTGCAGGAATTATTTTATTAAAATAATTACCGATAATAGTTGCCAACAGAACTAAGGGTAAAGCATAAATCATAATATGAAATACCATACCTGTCCATAAACCTGCAAAACCATGCCCAATAATAATAAACAAATTCGTAGGCAGAAATACCCCCTGCAAAAGTAAACGAAACTCTTCGGGTGTCCATTTCCTTAGAGTACCATACATTATAATCGGTGGACCGTTAGTATTGTAAGCACTACCTAAAATACCCGAAACTATTCCAAAAGCAAATGCGGACTTATTAGTTTTTAGGTATAGATGCGGATAAGTTAAGCTGAATATAGAATAAACAATTAATATAAAAGCAAGAACAATCTTAACAATATTTTCATTAATACTTTTCAGGAAAAACAAACCGATTGGAATACCGATTATAGAGAATATCACCAATTGCCAGATTTTTTTTAAATCCTGTTTTTTTCTTTTTTTTATAAAAATAAAAATTGATACAGTAAATCCCATAAAAGCAACAATTGGAGTCGTAATTTTAATATTGATTAAGAGTGCAAGCAATGGCATGGCAATCAATGCATCTCCAAAACCGAAAGTTGCACGGTATAGTGATGCGGCAAATATTATTATTAAAACAATAATTATAACTGTGTTCCCATCCATATCGTAAATTTAGTTAATTTTTGAAAAATTCGACAGTATGACTATCAAAATATTAATAAATTATCTTAACTTTGCTTTATTAAATACGTATAAAACATTATTAGTTAACGATATTTGACAAGGAGATTGAATTTTTATGAAAAGAGCTTATAATTTTAGTGCTGGTCCTGCTATATTACCGATTCCTGTATTAGAGGAAACTGCTAAGGCAGTAGTTGATTATAATAATACAGGCATGTCTATTATGGAGATGAGTCACCGTTCCAAAGAATATGATGCTGTATTTGTCGAAACACAGAATGATGGATTGAAAATACTCGGTTTATCACCGGAAGAATATCATGTATTGTTTCTTGGAGGTGGAGCCAGCTTACAGTTTTTAATGGTCCCGATGAATTTTTTAAATAAAAAAGCTGATTATGTTTCAACTGGAGTTTGGGCAAAAAAAGCAATTAAGGAAGCGAAATGGGTAGGGGAGACTAATATAGTAGCCTCATCTGAAGACAAGAATTTCAATTATATACCAAAGGTTGTGAAATTCAATCCAGATGCAGACTATGCCCATATCACAACAAATAATACAATATACGGCACAAGATGGTCAAAAATGCCGGATGCCGGAAATGTACCATTAGTGTCAGATATGTCATCGGATTTTATGAGCCGTCCGCTCGATTATTCTAAGTTTAGTCTCATATATGCAGGAGCACAAAAGAATATTGGACCTGCTGGGGTAACAATGGTAATAATAAAAAAATCGTTTCTTGAAAAGCAGAAGGAGAATGTTCCGACAATGCTTTCCTATAAGACTCATACAGATGCTAATTCGATGTTTAATACTCCTCCATGTTTACCTGTTTATATTGTCGGCAGAACATTCAAGTGGATTATGGCACAAGGGGGATTGGAAGCCATTGAACAAAATAATTTTAAAAAGGCATACATACTCTATGATTATATGGATGCTCATTCTGATTTTTATAAAGGAACTGTGACAAACAAAGAAGACCGTTCACTTATGAACATCACCTGGAATTTGAATACACCGGAACTCGAAGCAAAATTCGTTGAAGAAGCAAAAAAGAGGTACAATATGACAAATCTCAAAGGTCATAGAAGTGTTGGAGGAATAAGGGCATCGGTATATAATGCTTGCCCATTGGAAGCAGTTGAAGCATTGGTGAAATTTATGGAAGAATTCATGAAAGAGAATAAGTAATTTTTTTTATTTCGAAATGTAAAAATGTAGGGATACTCTGAAGTTTCCCTACATTTTTTTTTCTTTTTCAATTGCTAAATGTTTATTTATAGCACCATAAAATGTAGTTCTCAATGGTGTTTTAACTAACTGTACTGTAAAAATTTTACCACCTTGTTTAATAATTGTTAAATTAATGATTGAAAAAATCATTCCCATAGGCAGCCAAAGAGAATCTCTCACAAGATTGTTTCCTGTTATGAAATTAATCAGTACCTGGTGAAGCAATAAATAGAATAATAAACCGATAAGCCGTTTTTGGTTAGGTTCTAAATATTCAAATATTTTTTTATTCGTTATATACTTTGAAGTAATAATCAATAATGATATAAACATACCGGTAAATGATATAAATCCTATCAATCCCAGCTCAGCAAGAGCAGTAAAAGAAGAAAAATCATTGAATTTAAGTCCCTGTTTTTTATCGTAAGAAATTAGTCCCATTCCAATTCCATTTATAGGATGTTCTTTCCAAATATTTATACTTCTTTCTGCGGTACTTACTCTGCCGTATATTGATTCTCCTTCCATACCTTCTTTTTTCACGGAGCCATAATTTATAATTCCTTCAATCCTGTTTTGAAATAATCCGGCTACGCTAACCCCTGAAAATTTTGTAACAATAGAATCCGTTAAAAAAATTATTATTATTGATGAAAATATTACAATAATCAGCGGAATAAGTCTTTTGAAACTCTCAAGTAGAAATATCCCTGTTAAGATTAGAACAATTCCTATGAAACCTGTCATTGAAAATGTAAGGAACAATCCGGTTAATGTTGTAATAAATAGAATTACATTTAATATTTTGGACTGAAAAAATGATTTAGTCTTCTGAATATACGGAATTAATAAAAATGAGAAAATGATGACATTAAATGAAGCCAATGCCGAAGGTTCGGGAAATATGGATGTAGCCCTGAAAAAATCACCATAATGCAAACTCAGCTGTTTTACAAGGTCAACATCTATAGTACCTCTTACACCCATACTAATATTAGTGAAATCGAGCCATGCGAGAGGCAAATCATAAGCACGTGCCGGTATTTGGTATATCCCGAATATATTAATGAAAATCGAAAGAATAAGCCACATTTTAATAACATTAGTCCATATCTCTGTTTTGATTTGAAATGAAAGGGCTATGAATACGAAAAATCCTAGAAAAATTATGTGAATTGATGTTTTAATAAATTGGGATACTTGTGGTGCGGAACCATTTAATAAAGGAGTAAAACCGGATAACAATACTGCTGCCAATAATCCAAAGAAAAAATAAATTGCAGTATGCCAACCTATTAAAAGTTTTTCGCCATTCCAGATAATTCTTTTTATAAAATAAAAATAAAATAATAATGTAATCAAATCCAATGAAGTAACACCGTATTGTCCGGCTAAAGGAAATACCTGGTAATTGTATAAAAATACAGTGAAAAACATTAATATTATACAAAATTGAGTCATATTATCAAAGAGTTATAATAATTTCATATTTAACGACGAATCAATTTGATTTTTTATGATATAAAAAGAAATCACCGTAATGACCTACTATTTTCCAACCGGTTTTTTCAGGATTTTTACCAAGATAAGACTCTGCGTAAAATTTCCAATCGCATAGCCATTCAACTTTTTTTATAGACAGATATTCCGGAACTTTGTTATTGAATTTTAAAATATCGGTGTTCACTTTTCCATCAAGATTAATCACTTTTTTCCTGAAAAATCCCAGTGTGCCGCTTTGACCGGCTGCTACATAATCTGATTTCGGCACCATATCATTCACTAAAGTAAGCTGATGTTTATAGAATTGACTTTTATTCATCAGTTTCCCGGAAAATATTGTAGCTGAAATCGTAATTGTTCCCAGTGTTATTAATGTTGTAATAGTGATAAATGTTTTCTTATTATTTATAAACAAATAACTGATGAAAATAGCTGTTAGAATCAAACCTATAATTGATAATGGGCACAAGTATCTTTGATAGAAATGGGAAGCAGATGACAAAAAGAAATAATAAAGTGTCAAAATTATAGAATATATAATAAGTAATTTTAAAGCCTCGATAATTCTTTTATTTTGAACACCATTCTCATTTAATTTCTTAATGAATCCCGGTAATTTCAATTTAATAAAAAGTAAAAGAAAGGCAGATAACAATGTTCTGATAATGATACCTCCCCAACCGCCAAAAGTAAATCTGTCAAAGGAATATGAATTCGGTACTAAATTTTGTACTACGGCACTTATTATATTATAAATTCTTGCCATATTCAATTCAAATCCAAATTGAGCCTGTCCGCTGGTAGGCATAATTGAATTGAAATAATGATAATTGAAGTACCACCAAGGAGAAGAAATTACGAATGTAATCAAGCCTGATATCAATGCAAAAGACAATCTCTTTTTAAAAACAATTTCTTTGTATGATAATAAATAAATAAAAAATATTAAGACTAATAATACTGTATCGATTCTTGTTATAACAAGTAATCCCAGTATTATCCCTAATACTATTATATTTTTAAAATTAAATATTTCAATTTTCTGATAATACCTGATAAATATTAAAATTAAAAGTAAAAGTAATCCTGTCTCAAGTCCGTTCAATTGATTTTTGAAAAATAGAGTTGCTGATATGTACACTAAAAAAGAAATCCAAAATAATTCCTGTCTTCCAATTTTAAGTACTTCATAAAATGAATCTCTGATAATTACAGCAAATAAATATGCAGAAATAGCGAAAAGCAACATTAATAAAATAAAAATTATTCTAATCGACAAGTAATCATTATTAGTTATAGCAAAAGCAGGTACTATCATGAAAGTAAATAATGGCTGGAACCCATTTGTAAGGGATTCCCCGTCTGCACTTATATTGTTCCCATTTGCTAAATTCTTTGCAACAGAAAAAGTATAATAAGCATCTTCAATAATCGGGTGGTCAATTATTGACTTCCCACTTCTGAATGACAAAGAAAACAATGCAATGAAAACTATTATTGATAGAATTTTAATATAATTCATTTTCTGAACCGGAATTATTATTTAACAATTAGATTTCATTTGTTTTATTTCTCAATTTATAAACATTATTTTGAAAATAGCTCCTGGAAAATCAATTGAGCAAGAGTACCAATTATCAGGAAATATGACAGAATAAAATAAAATGCATATTTATAAAATTTTCTTGCGTTTTGAAATTTGTTTAAAGTGAATTCATAAAAATATGCGGTCCCTAGAGTTAATAATACAATGATAACCGATATAATTATTGACGGCACAATAGAAATTGATTTTGGATAAATCCTTGCCACACTCGGAAACCATCCTGTCCCGAATAAAAATATAAGATGTGCGACATAGATGAACAGTGCTTTTTTGCCGAAAAAAGCATAGTAAAATGATATTTTTTTTGTGAACGTGAAGATTATAGCCGCAAAAGCAAGGACTACGAATACTACACCAATTTGATTCAATATGATACCGGGATTGACTTTATCGAGTACTTTGAATGGCATATCATATTTGAAAAAATCAGTGATTAGAAAACTTGGTACCAGGAAACCTGCTCCAATCGGAACACCAGCCCATATCAAAAATTTTGTTCTTTTTTCAGGATTCATTTGTTTCAATAATGTACCGAAAGTAACTCCGTACAACATAAATCCTGTATAAGGAAACACAGGGAACATGGAACCATGTTCGGTAGAGAGGTAAGATGCAAAAAATTCAGGCATATAATTAAACCAGTTGATACTGTGTATGAATGGAGAAGATATCGTTATTATTACTGCTAAAATGAAAGCTGTAATTCCCAATGATTTATCAGTCTTAGTTATTAAAAACAAAGAAAGAACAAATAATAAAGAGAATCCAATTAATTGTAAGATATTTACCTGGAAGAAAGGTTTCCATAGTTTAGCTTCGATAAAAAATGCATCGAAAAATGAATATGCAGGAAACATAAACAGGTATCCGATAACAGTAAGAATTAATGCTATTTTAATTCTTCTGATAATAGTTTTATTTTGCAGCTTGCCATTTTCATCTCTTTTATTTGCAAAAACATGGACAGCTCCTGAAACAGTCAGAAAAATCGGTGCTGTAAATCTTCTTATATAATGCCATAAATTCCATGGAAATTGTGTAATGTCCAATTCGGCAGGTGTTGCAATTGCATCGAGTGAATGCCCCATTATCATTGTAATCATAGCCAATAGCCTGGCAAGATCCAATGAAGTTATTCGCTGTGATGAAAGCAGTTTTGCTTTTATATTTTTATTTTTATATTCTTTTACCTCTTCAGGTTTAAGAATATCTTGAATTTCTTCCGACATCTATACTTAAATAAATTTTGATAATAAAAATAAAAGGACAGAACTAAGTTCTGTCCAAATTAATAAAAATATTATATTATTCAATATCAATGATTTTTGTTTACCAGCTTTCTTTATTTCTAACGTATTCATCGATGGCTTTGGCTGCTTTTCTTCCGGCACCCATTGCAAGAATTACAGTTGCACCTCCGGTGACAATATCTCCACCGGCAAATACTCCTTTTTTACTGCTCTTCATAGAATTATCATCAACCAAAATATTTCCCCATTTGTTTACATTCAAATCCGGAGTAGTTTTGCTGATTATTGGATTAGAACCATTGCCGATTGCAATTACCGCAACTTCAATCGGAATTTCTTCTATTGCACCTTCAATCGGAACAGGTCTTCTTCTTCCGGAAGCATCCGGTTCGCCCAATTCCATCTTTTGAATAGTAACACTTTTCAGCCATCCGTCATCTGTGCCTTTGAATTCAAGTGGTCCGGCAAGTAGCATAAATTCGACTCCTTCTTCTTTTGCATGCTTGACTTCTTCAATTCTTGCCGGCATTTCTGCTTCGGTTCGGCGATATATAATCATTGCTCTAGAAGCACCAAGTCTCAATGATGTTCTCACTGCATCCATAGCAGTATTGCCTCCGCCGAACACTGCAACTTGTTTGCCTTCAATATTAAACATGGGAGTGTCGCTTCTTGGAAAATCATAGGCTTTCATTAAATTAACCCGGGTAAGATATTCATTAGATGAATATACTCCGTTTAACTGTTCACCAGGTATGTTTAAGAAATAGGGTAGACCTGCACCGACTCCAATGAAAATTGCATCGTATTCCTGAAGTAATTCATCTATTGTATCTGTTAGCCCAATCACAGAATTTGTTTTGAATTCAACACCCATTTTCTTCAATCCCTCAACTTCAGCTTTAACAATTGCTTTAGGCAGACGAAATTCGGGGATACCATAAATCAAAACACCCCCAATATCATGTAGAGCTTCGAAAACAGTTACGTCATGCCCCATTTGATTAAGGTCTCCTGCACAGCTTAATCCGGCAGGACCGCCACCAACAATTGCTATCTTTTTACCACTTGGCGGTTTCTTTTCTGCTAATTGGATGCCGAGGTTATTCCTTTCCCAATCCGCTGCAAATCTTTCGAGGTAACCAATAGCAACCGGGGCATTCTTTTTACCTACAGTACAAACCTTTTCACATTGTTCTTCCTGAGGACAAACTCTTCCGCAAACTGCCGGGAGAGCATTGTCCTTTTTGAGAATTGCTGCAGCAGCTTTAAAATCACCCTCTTCAATTTTCTTAATGAATGCGGGTATATTAATCATAACGGGACATCCGTCGATACACAAAGGTTTTTTACATTGAATACATCTTAATGCTTCTTCCTGAGCCAATTCGACAGAATAACCTAAATTTACTTCACTAAAATTTTTATTTCTGACATCAGCATCCTGTTCAATCATGTGATGCCTTTTGATTGCCATTCTTTCCTTCGGTGTTATATCAGCCATTTTAATCTCCAAACTTTAATTTTTCTATTTCTTTTTTTTAGGGCTTTGAAAATATCTATCACTATAATTTATTTCAATATTTATAATACTGCTACTTCTTCTTCTTTGATTTTTTTATCTAATTTACAGTAGTGCTCATTTGAAATTTTTTCCTGTAAAAGATACATCCTATTTCTTTTTGTAAGAATATTGAAATTCACTTTATGTGCATCGAATTCAGGACCGTCCACACATACGAAAACAGTTTTATCATCAACTATTGCCCTGCAGCCGCCACACATTCCAGTGCCATCAACCATAATCGGATTCAAACTAACAACCGTTTTTATACCATATGGTTTAGTAACTTCTGCAACTGCTGCCATCATAGGAATCGGACCGATTGCAAGCACAAAGTCAATCTTTATCCCTGCATTAATCAATTCCTGCAGTTTTTGTGTAACGAAACCGTGAAAACCATAAGAACCGTCATCGGTAGTTGGATATACTTCATCGCAAACGGCTCTCATTTCATCTTCAAGAAGAACAAGTTCTTTAGTTCTTCCACCTATGATGCTGATAACATGATTTCCTGCTTCTTTAAGTGCTTTAGCAGTGGGAAATGCTATTGCAGTGCCAACACCTCCGCCTATACTTACAGCAGTACCGTAATTTTCAATATCGGACGCTTTGCCTAATGGACCTACCAAATCTTGAATGTATTCTCCGGTTTCCAGGTTATTTAATTGTCTTGTTGTTTTTCCTACACCTTGTACAATTATTGTGATAGTGCCATCCTTTTTATTGGAATCTGCAATAGTTAATGGAATTCTTTCACCATCCGGATGAACCCTTAGAATAATGAATTGTCCTGCTTTTCTTTTTTCTGCAATTTTCGGGGCTTCAATTCTGAATAATTTAATGTCAGGTGCTAAAAATCTTGCTTCTACTATTCTGTTCATAATTTAACCATTTATTTTAATTCTGTAACAATCTTGTTTTTGAAAAATTTACGGTTTCAAAAATACCACTTTATTATGAAAAAGGAAAATTGTTGCTGAATGCAAAATAAATTAGACAATAAGTTAAACGATATAATACCTTTTATCTTCCCCCGGCGATTGAAATCCTAACGTCTAATCCTACCTGAGTAGTGGAGTATCCCGGTTGAGCAGCTCCTTCGGTAAAAGTTCCGTCATAACGAACAAAGAATGATGCTGTAACACGCTTACTCATGGAATACCTTACACGCGGTTCGATTGATAATTGAGTATTACCCTGTATGGTTCTTCCATTTTCACCCTGGTAATTATATATATCATAGGTAGCGGTTTTATTGTTTTTGTATGATGTAAAGAAAATAAACTCAAGGTCGTTTTTCAAATTCAATCCTAAAAAAGGAAACTCAAAGCCTCTCATTGCATAGTTAGCTTGTATCTGCAATTCGGTTGTAGCTTGTTTTGATATTGTACCACGGTTAGAAGTCATCAGGTTATATGATGCTGTTGTTAAAAGTCTGAATGATGTAGTCAGAACCCCTTTAAGTTTTTCCTCATCGAAACCGACATTGATTCCAAGTAAAGGCTGGAAACCTACCTGTACCTGTTGTGTCTGTATGGTTTTTCCGTTATCAGTAATTTGAGCAACTTCTGAATATTTGGAAGTATAATTGTGCTCGATTGATACATTTTTAAGAGTCTTATTCCAGACTTCCCATTTTTCAATTCCTTCCCATCTGAAAGACCAGTTTATAGCAGGAATAAATACTGCACCGGGTCCACCGAAAATCCTGAATAATTCAAGACCGTCCCTGAATGATTCCGAAAGAGCAATTAATAATAATTGATTCTTTTGAATAGTATCCATAGGTAGCTGGTCAATTTGTGTTTTTCGGTCACTATACAAATCAATAACATGTTCAACAGTATTATTAGAAATATTCATCCCGAATATAGGAGGCATGCTTAAATAAGTCCTGTTGATAGATTCAAGTGAAATAATGTTTGTAAATGTCGGATTACCGGACTGGTCAGTAATAACAGTTTGATTTTTATTGAAACCAAATTCAGTTAGCCAATTCAAATCGAGAACTGCACCTTCCCAAAGTTTCCTCGATGTTTTAACCTCGAAAGAAGTTTTCTGCTGGAAATTATCCTGCAATACAGCATTAGGAGGTCTTTTACCGGGAAAAGTTTCAAACCCGAAAAATGGGAAACTCGATGATGGGTGAATTTTGAATCCTCCATGCGGATTAGATACCAAACCTAACTGATATGCAAGACTGGGACCCAGCATATCGTCATTTCCCCTCCATAAAGCCCAGAAATTTGTCATACCAGTTCCACCGATAATTCCAGGATTGATTGTATGCCCTGTCTGATTGAATATAAAATCAACTTTATCGAAATCGAAAAATATTGTTTTGATAGTTCTAAAAATGTTACTGATTACGGAAGGTCCGGAAGTATCGGCATCGGGTACTTTCTTAACGAGTTTAGATGAAAAAGTTCCGAAAATATCATCTGTCAATGATTTTAATTTGAAGCCGGTATTGAAACGGATTGTATTTTTCCAACTGGCTGATTTCGCAATATCCCTAATAGTGGGGTCGGGCTGCAGGGGGTTCATCCAGTTATATGTTGTTATGAAAGAACCGGACATATCAATATATTTATAAGCTTCTCCGATTGGGAGACGCGGTTTCAGATTTAAAGTTACAGTTTGGGTATGATTATTTATATCACCGAGATTTATTAAATTTCCATTTCGCAATAAAATTAAAGATGCTATCTGGCTGCCGGTTCTTTGCTGACCGGTTTCATCTAATTCAAAAGGCACAAGAGTGCTGATTGTAGATACATTATAATCGAGTGCGGGGCTAAGCAAACTGTTTTCTGTAAATTTCCAGGTGAATTGTGCAGCCCTTTGTGCTGAAAATTCGCGAAATACCGGACTCGGTGTTTCAAGAAATCTTGACTGTTCGGTAATTCTTCTTCTTGTCAAATTCAGTGATGCAGAAAAATTTGAAGGTACAAAATTTATTTTCATATCTTTATATGTATTCAAAACCGGTGTATCTTCATTGCTTTTGAATGGTTCTAAAGTCAATAGTTTAGTAAATTGAATAGTATATTGTCCCGTGAAAATCCATTGCCAGCTGAATCGTTCAGCTACCACCGGAGACCTTTCCCATTCCTGCGAATATGAATATCCCAATGTTAATTTATTAAAAGTATCATCTATCAGCCAGTGATTTATTGGTATTCCGAGTCTCACTCCTGTCAATGCCCAGCTATCGAGCACACGAACAGTCTGGGACCTGGCTATAGTAGCCCTTCTTGTAGCATCTGCAATTACTTCAGCCTGTTCCACTGATAAACCCTGGTTTATTGCTCCAGTTCTCGCTCTATCAGCTGCAGCATTTGCAGCATCGGTAAGTTTAACGTCATTATTCGATACAAATTCCGGGTCCTGAACATACTCAGAATGATTGAATGAAATTGGTATTTTCATATTCTTAAACGATTCAGGTGCAAATTTCTCAAGATTACCCTGGGCATTAAATGACCAGTTAGTCGTTTTAATCCTGTTACCAAATCTATCTTCCAGCATATGGAAATTTGGATTTGTTTGTGAGATATTTGCATTTATATTTCCGAGGTCTGCAAGCTTCATATCAAAACTGCCGACACCTCCCCAGTCGCTTCTTCTCTCGGGACTGAGCAGACGCAGCTCATCAATCCACATGGTTGTTGACAAATCATTCGGGTATCTTTCGGATGGATTTGAAATCCCAAAGCCGAAAAACTGTATTCTTGTTAAAGTTGGATTACCTTTGATGGCAAAAACTGCAAGCGGGTCATCCGGAACAGGAAAAAGCTGTCTGTTTGTTATTCCGAGAGAATCTCTCACTTGCTTGATTGCTGTCAATTCCGATAATATAATATTTATATCCTGCCAGCCTCTTAATAATGGTCTCCTGTATTCATAATAATTAGCTGAGTCAATGCCGAATCTTAAATAGCAATATGCTTTCGGAATGGCTCCGGGGACTATATTATCCGGCATAGTTCCGTCACCGTGTACAAAGAATTTAAGGAATTTGTAATAAAACAAATCAACCTGGCGGAAAATCCTTGTAGCCATTCTTTCTTCACCGTATCTCAGGTTTCTTACACTTATTGCGATTGATTGTTCATTTAAACGTATGTCTTGATTAGGGTCAGGATTATTTAACTGCCTTGGAGCAGAAACACCGGGAGGCATCGTATAGAAATTTGGTGCACCACTGTTTTCTTCTATATTAACGAAGGAAATCTGCAATACACTGTCTTCAGCGGGTACATTTTCCTGGAAGTTATTTACCCTTTGCCATTGAGCTCCAACAAGTCTCCAGTCGGCAATTTCACCGGCAAACGAACCGCCTTTAAACCTTACTCTTATATATTGGATGTTAGCGAAAGAAGGATTTCCAACACTCGATGATGGTTTCCTGATTGGAATTCTATATAGGAACCAACCTTTACTTCCCCCACCGAC
>JACRLY010000035.1:63269-67021 GCA_016219595.1 Ignavibacteriota bacterium
CCACCGACTATCTGTGGATTTATATCCGGTATTGGTGTTAGATTTACTTCATAAGTAAAATAACTATTTTCAAGAAAAATAGTTTGTCCGTTATTTTTATTTAAAATTTCCGTATCGGGGAACTGACCGATTTCGGACACAAGTGAATTTCCTTCAAAGTTATTGTATTTTCTGAAATCTACTTCACTTCGTCTGTTATCATCTTTACTGAAATCAAACGCATAATTATCTCGTGCAGGGTCACCATTAGGGTCTTTGGGAACAGGGTATAATCCCGAAGCAATTTCCTGCTGGTCATTCATGGCATCTATTCCAATATCCTCACCGGGGTCAATTATATTATTCGGGACAGGATTGGCGGCTGTAATACCATCTTCTGTGTTGAGTATACCGTTTGGAATTATATCCTCGCTAATTTGACCAAGGTCAACATACATATGAGTTTTACCCGGCTCTCTCAGGTCGACCTTCATCATTATTTCTATATAATCAATGTTTTCCGTATCGAAATTGGTATTAAAAGAAGAAAACAACCTTTCCATTCCAGCCCATATTTTCTGCCTGTTTTCCGGTTTACTTCCGAATTCATCGGCAGGATTGAAATCCCTGTCGAGAGAATCGATAAACTGAGGATTCTGATTATATATACCTCTCATAACAGGATTGAAAATTATATTCAGTGGACTAATGTTTGAACGACCCTGGACAATATCTTTCTGGGGATACACATCTTTTATTGGTACTTTTGGAATAAAATACTGAAACCAATGCATCTTGCCTCTAAACTTTGCCCTCTCTGTAGCATCAAGACCAACAAGAGTATCAACCGGCTGTGATGAATGTATCCATTGTGCAGCAGATAAACCAAGTGAAATATATCTTTGGGCACCTTCGAAGTCATCAATATATACCACAGGCTCACCCATATCGGAAACAACTTCGGAAGTTCTCTTGTTTGGTTCAGGAAATGTAATTGCCCATTCGCCTCTTAATTGAAGAGAAGAGGCTGCTTTAGTGTCATAAAAAGGCAATGCGTCGAGCATTTTAGTCAGCCATGGAGTATCCCACTGCAATTTAGTATCGAGACCGAACATCGTGTTCGATACAGGCTCTTCGCCTAATCTTACCCTATCGATAATGGCAGACTGGTCATAATACATCAGTGTGAATCCAAGTCCGGCATTAAGTTTCCTGGATTTGAAAAGCTGGTAATCGCCCCTAATACCCGTTAATGTTCTCGTCGAAATATTAAAAACATCATTTGCTTCATATTCAATTTTAAGGTTTGCATTAGGAAGCGATGCCCTCTGATTTCTTAAAGTTAACATTCCGGAATAATAGTCAACAACATAATCTTCGAATTCACGCAGAGGCACTCCGTCAAGTGTAACTTTAACACTGCCCTGGGCTAAATTAAAAGCTCCTAAAGGTATTTTATTGGTCGCCCTCCCGGAAACCTCACCTGAAATGATAAACCTGTCTCTGCCGGTGTTTCTTCGGGCTACTTCATAAGTTGTATCATAAATTTCACTATAAACGAATTGCTCCGCAAGTTGAGGACTTCCCTGACCTTCGAAATATTTTCTCAATCCTTCCCTGAAAGGTTCAAGACTTGGGAATGTGATTTCTCCTCTTTCAAAATCAAAATATGGAGGTCGCATGTCAAATTCACCGTCAGGTGTCGGATTCCCGTTTCCATTTGTTACCCTGTCAACACCGAGTATAGTTACTAATTTATCAGGAGCTCCGGGTAAAACGTCACTTGAATCATTATTTTGATTCAGATACCAAACTGCTATTCTTGTGTCTTCCGGATTAACATTAGTAGCATTTATCGGGTAAACATTTTTCATTTGCCTTGTCCACAATGACTTGTAACTTGGCAGCATGTTTGGTCTACTGATAAGTTTCAATATTATAGTGTCACGAATTCCCTGGCCGGGAATGGTTGTAAGTGTATTAGTCAGGTTACCGTAATACTCATCATCTTCAAGTGCAAGTGATGCTCCTTCAACTCTGTAACCAACAGCGTAATACCTGTCTGCTCTTAAATTGAGTATTGTCAAAGTACCAAGATTATAATCGATTTTGAATCTAGTCGAATCGAGTTTAATGAATTGTCCTGCCTCAACAATTCCTGACAAAATTTGTGTCCTCTTTAAATTATCGGAATATTTTTCACCTTGCTTAGCTTTTATTGATTTTAGATCTGAATATGCTACTGCATAGGTCGAATAGACAGCCGCACTCTGAATATTATTTTCAGATTCCCAGACTTCGATTTCCTTTACCCTGATTGCCTGAGTATTAGAAGGAATTACTCCCGTTGAATTTTTGAAATAATCCCTGTAAACCGAGCGGTATACCGTGTCGAGAAAGAAATGATTCCTGGCATAATCATATGCCCTAATCTGGAATGGCATACGGCTTGTACCACCTCGCACATCTACAGTTTTTCTTTCACCTCTCCTTTGAGAAAAAATTGTTTTTAAGAATAATGGACCAAATTGGAAATCGGAACGAACACCGAATAATGTTTGTCCACCCCTGATTAGTGTTGTTGGCAGAGGTAAATTGACATTTCCGAGTTCTACCAATTTGATAATATCATCATCATCTCCTTCGAAACCCAATTTGAATTTATTATCATAATCAAACTGCCTGTGAGTGTTCCAATCAGTAGTTAACTTTAACTTGTCACCGATTTTAGCTGAAACATTAACTCTAATATCCTGGTTGAAAATAGGAGTTGATTGTGTCTGTCCGAAAGCCGATACAGTTCCGAGATTTTGAGAATCCCATCGCCAGCCGAGTGTAACATTCAATTCACCCTGGACATTTATATTAATTGTCGGTTTACCGAATATACTCATGACAGGATTGGGTGGCACTGGAATAGTCAAGCCAGTAGACTGGCTTATTAATCTTGCAAGGTCACCACCTGATAATGCTTCTGCAAGGCTGTACCTTGACATTAACGAATCCCATAAATTATTCTGAATGTTCTTTTTCCTGATTTTCAAATATTCATCAATTCCAACATTATATGAATACCCCATGTCATGTTTGTCAACATCGAAATGTGTTGTCATAGAATCCACATCTTTGTCTACTGTCAGGTATTTTGAAAATCCTTTCGGATAATTTCTTAATTCTGATTTGGGATGAAGAGTATCAAATCTTTCGAAAGGAGTGAAATTGTTTGCCGGTTTGTTTTTTAAGGAATCATTAATATTTGTAATTTTAGTTGTATCTTTTATATTAACTTTACTTGTATCCGTCAAAGTAATTGTTCTGCTTGTGTCTTCAGGCAATACTGTTTTACTCGTATCTTTTAAAGTTGTATCTTTTTTACTGCTGTCCAACTGGAAAGGAGTCTGCAAATTAAATGATAACCACAAAGCCGGGTTATAAAGTGATAAAGTTGAGAATATTGTATAATGAAAACAAAAAGCAGGATAATTGAAAATATACAAATTTGATTCGTTTGCAAGTGCAGATGAGCTTTTTCCTGATACAATCAACAGAAAAATTATCAAGTATAAAAATTTAATTATCTTTTTTAATCTACTACCCAAAATACTCTCTATTTTATTTTAACAATACTGTTCAGCTTCATCTATTTCAATCAAGATAAAGAATAACAGTCAGTAAATTTAATTTAAGACATAAATACAAATTATACTTATGCATAAAGGTAGAAGAATAAACCGATAAAAGCCTTTCATTAAATTGCGAAATTATTTAAAATA
>JACRLY010000125.1 GCA_016219595.1 Ignavibacteriota bacterium
AACCTGTGAGTGTCAGTTGACCTACATGGCTAAAATAATTTTCGCAAAATCCGGTTGGAATCTTATTTGTTCCATCTGGTTTTCCTCCGAACATTTCAATAAATTTTGCTAATCTTGGTGTAATACCGATTTTATTTAAACCAAATTCATTTCTTTTGCAAAAGTCACTTAAATTGTTCAATAGTAGAATTAAGAAAGAATCATATTCTTTTACATCCGATAAATTGCATGTAATAATTCTTATATTATTTTTTATTTCTTTTTCGATGAAATCAATATTATAACCTTCTGAATTTTCAAGAGTGACAGGTGCAGTAAAACTCAATTTCAATTCCCCTTCGGTCAAAGAGGAATTAAAATAAGTACTTCCTTTATGAGATTTGTTCTTCAAGATTTCATCTTTGAATAATGAAAGATGTTAATTTGAAATTAACAAAAGTAATATAACACAACCCTATAGCGTTTAAAATAAAAAAAGTTATGAATAATAAAAATTAAATATTGTAATTTTTTTTATTAGATTAGCAATAAATAATTGCTCCATAACGGGATATGATGATTTATTTTAATATCGCATCTCTCTTATTCGAGCTTTGAAGTTAAATCCATTTATTTGGAATTTAATAATTGTTAATAAATATGCGTTCTTTTAATTATGGAAAATGAGAATAAAGATATATTTCCATTGAGTAAAACCAAGTTTGCTAAAGGTACACGAAGGCTTGCCCGTGAAAAAGTCCTTCAGATTATTTCTGCAATCGAAGTCTCAGACATCTCTTTCGAACAGATTTTCAATCACATTTTTTTTCGTAAATTCAACTTCGGCGATTTTGACCAGATTTCTGAAAAATTGCTTACCCCCGATGAAATTTATGAACTTGAATCAGATTTACCAATCAATTGGGATAAAAGTGAAATTGAATTTGCTGAAAATCTTGTCCATCATGCAATTTCTATCAAGGATTATGTTGGCGAATTAATCGGGCAATTCACGGAACATTGGGAATTGGAACGAATTAATAAAGTCGAAAAAATATTATTGCAGATTGCTGTTGCTGAATTGCTTTATTGCCCTGAAGTACCCGTTAAAGTCAGCATCAATGAAGCTATTGAAGTCGCTAAAAAGTATTCTACTACCAAAAGCGGTAGTTTCATTAACGGGATCCTTGACCAAATCACTATTAAATTGAAAAAGGAAGATAGAATTCATAAAGAAGGTAGAGGATTAATAGAAGAATAATATTTAATGTTCTGATTCCAGATAAATTCCTGGATTCTTATTCAATAAAGTATATTCCGTTGTACGAAAATGAAAGAAAGAATATTATTATCGCTATCCAGCCGATTAACATTCTTTTTGTATCTAATTTTTCATCACCTGCTACTACAGGATGATTTATTTTAATAAAAAATTTCCCTATTATCACCCAAAAAAGCCATCCTCCCCATCCTGCCATATACCAAGGCATATACGTTTTTAACCATTTCAACACAGGGACAAAAGTATTTTGTAAAAATATATATATGCTTCCCGGACTGTCAACCTTCAATATGTCATAAAGAAAATTTAATGCGGCACCGCTGCTGATTACTATTAATAGCCACCATACTGTTTTTCCTATTCTGCTCTGTGCTTTGCTTCCGAACATTGCGTAAACGATATGTCCTCCGTCAAGCTGTCCCATCGGCAGCATATTAATTGAAGTTACGAATAAGCCGAACCAGCCGACATTCAAAAAAGGGTAGTGGTATATTTCATTCATCGGTGGAAGGAATCCTGATGGATTCTTGAAAATATCTGACAGGAAACTGAACAATAATGTATCGCCGAAAAAAAGACTTGTATGTGGTATTTTACCACCGAATTTTGTCAAATAATGTGGATGTATATGATAAATAAAATCTATGCCGGGTAATGTCATAAGCCCGTATATCAGAAAACCGAGACTTACTATGAATCCAGCTATAGGTCCTGCCGCTCCAATGTCAAACAATGCTTTTCGTGTCATTATAGGCGTCCTGGTTTTTATTACCGCACCGAATGTTCCGAAAGGACTAAGATACACAACCGGCATCGGCAAAAAATAGGGTAGTGTGGCATCAACTTTGTGTATCCTTGATGCAAAATAATGACCGAATTCATGTGCCGATAAAAAAACCATTATTAACACGGCGTATGTTGCACCGTAATGCCAGTTTAAAAGGTTGAGAAAATCAACATTTGCCCATTGTGCTCCTGCTATTGCAGTCGAAAAGAATGTCGCTATGAACAGGAATATATATAACCAAAACGATTGTTTCTTTTTCGGTTTCTGTATATCTCGGTAAATTCTCTCGTCAGTCAGTAAAGTTTGTTCACTCATTTATCATTAATTTTATTTGCATTATACTTATTTATTATTATATGTCCCTTGTTGCTGTAATTCAAAATTCCCATACTTATTTTCTTTCGCGACTGCAGGTATTCATCAGCATAATCTATTCTTATATTCATTTTATTTGAGAATTCACTTATATGCATCTTGTATTTATTTTGCAATAATAGTTTATAAAATGACTTATTGCATAAACTGTGAATTTTCTTTTTATTTTCGTTAAATGCTGTTTTAATAAAATAAATACCCACGATAAAAAATGCACCGATTATGAAATATGATATATTTCTCAAAGTCATTACATGAGTCGGGGCAGATACTACACTTGCACTGAGTGCAAGAAATCCCACTCCGTATAAAATCCATAAAATTCCGCAAAGGAAAAATATTATTTTCATTTTATTAATTTATAATTTTTCTGGTTTCATCTGCGGGAAAAATATTACATCCCTTATAGACTTCTCTCCTGTCAAAAGCATTACGAGTCTGTCCACTCCAATGCCAAGCCCTGCAGTGGGAGGCATCCCTATTTCGATTGCATAAAGGAAGTCTTCGTCCAGAACCATGGCTTCATCATCTCCGGCCGCCCTTATCCTCGATTGTTCTTCGAGCCTTGCCCTCTGGTCCCTGGGGTCATTCAACTCAGTAAATGCATTTGCCAGTTCCGAACCGTAAACAAATAATTCGAATCTTTCTACAAGTCCGTCATCAATCCTGTGCTTTTTTGCTAAAGGCGACATCTCGACAGGATAATCTATTACGAAAGTCGGCTGTATTAGATTGGGCTGAACTTTCACACTGAATATTTCGTCGAGTATTTTCATTGCACTTGACTTTGGCTCAATTTCAACTCCCATATCTAAAGCAGCTTTTAAAAGTTCTTCTCTCGATAATCCCTTCAAATCCCTTCCCGTATATTCTTTAAATAAATCGAACATTTTTGCTCTCCGGAAAGGCTTATCAAAATTTATTAAAATATCATTATATTCTATTTCTGTTTTATTATGAATCAATCTGGTCAAATTCCAGATAAGGTCTTCAGTCATATCCATCATCCAGTTGTAATCCTTATACGCTACGTATATTTCGAGGGCGGTATATTCAGGATTATGCATTTTGTCCATCCCTTCATTCCTGAAATTCTTACTGATTTCATATACCCCTTCAAATCCTCCGACAATAAGCTTTTTCAAATAAAGTTCATCTGCGATTCTCATGTACAAATCTATATCGAGAGCATTGTGGTGTGTTATAAATGGTCTTGCTGTTGCGCCTCCGTAAATTGGCTGCAAAATCGGCGTCTCTACTTCTAACCAGTCTCTCTCATCGAAATATTTTCTGATATACGATATTATCTTTGCCCTTTTTATAAATGTTTCGCGAATATTAGAATTGACAACAAGGTCTATGTATCGGTGCCTGTACCTTTGCTCTTTATCTCCAAATGCATCATGTACTATCTTATTCCCGCTTTCATCTGTTTCTTCCTTTGGTGTTGGGAGTATCTTAACCGATTTGCATAATACTGTAACTTCTTTTGCATGTATGGATATTTCACCCATTCTTGTCTTGAACACATAGCCCCTGACACCTATTATATCACCAATGTCCAGTACCTTCAAATGCTCGTAAAAATCAACCAGGTCGTCTTTTTTAAAATATATTTGTATTTTTCCAGACTCATCTTGTATATGAGCAAAAGTTGCCTTTCCCATTTTACGTACACTCATTATTCGTCCTGCTGCAGCAACATTAGAAAACGGTTCGGGATTTTCCTCTGAAAATTCTGTTAATATTGTTGTTGCCGAATGTGTTTTGTCGAATGAATATGGATATGGATTTATCCCGCTTTTTTCAAGTATGACAAGCTCTTCAAGCCTTCTCAATTCCTGGTCATTTAAATTCAATTCTTCCATTTCAATTTGATTTTAATTTTGATTACTATTAAGGTAAAACTATTCTTTTCCTGAAATATCTGTATTTTCCAATTTTCACTTCAGCTATATAATCTCCCGATTTCATTTTCTTCCCTTTGTCATCCCTGCCGTTCCAGATATATTTATAATTTCCGGGCATCAGGCTGCCTTTGAAAATTGTTGCTACTGCAGATGCCTGGATTGAATAAATTGTAATATCAATTTCATCCGCATATTCTATTGAAAATTTTATAATCGGAGATACATCTTCAGTCAGTCCTAAAAATGAAGCAATATCACTTAATGATGCAATCCCCTGGCCCGGATTCAAAGGTCTTATACCCGGTACATATTGCGACATAACCAAATTAGTAACATACTGCATTTTTTCCACACCTGTCGGGATGAATAATTCCGACGGGATGCTGTTTATATTCCTTACTGCAATCTGCCAGGGCATTCCTTTTGCCAACTCCTGTTTGAGCCTCCATCCGTCTGAAAATTGCTTTAAGTCATACTCGATTCTGGCAATATTCGGTATTCTTAATCTCATTGCCCTGAAATAGGCACTGTCCTGGTTAGGAGTATATTCCCTGTCAAAATATCCCGGTCTTGCATTGTCCGCATCAGGTATATTTTTTATAACAGTATCGCCGTATATCTTTTGCAAAGTGGTAGGATTTGAGTTCTTTTGGATTATTGTTTTATTTACTGTGTCATTATCTGCTGCATTTGCTGATAATAAACCTATTAATGACAATAATATGCTTATCCAAACCGATTTGATAATCTTATTTCTATGCAATATGTTGCAG
>JACRLY010000124.1 GCA_016219595.1 Ignavibacteriota bacterium
ATATCGAATAATGAATAATGAATATTGAATATTGAAATCTGAATATTAAAGGTAGAGGCGTCCCGGTGGGACGACTCCGGCGCAGGGGTTCTGCCAATGTGTCGGCCCGTTGGTTTCGTCAGGACAGAAGTCCTGACGCGGGGAATGAATATCGAATAATGAATATTGAATATTCATTATTCATTATTCGATATTCATTCCCTGACCTGTCCTAAATAACGTTGACTTTAAGTTCAACATATTAGGAGTAGTATATGAATATAACTAAGAAGAAGACCCAACCAGTATTCCAGCTAAGGCAAAGGAGAATATTTAGCACTGAGCTAAAAAAGAAGCTGGTGGAAGAAATTGAGTACAAGAGACTCAAAGTAAGGGATGTCTGCAATCTATACCATGTGTCCGACACAATCGTCTACAAGTGGATAAAGCTATATTCTTTAACAAGTAACAATGGTTCAACAATGGTAGTAGAAAGCGACAGCAAAGAGACTAAGATAGACAGGCTCAGAGAGTATATACTGGATTTGGAGCGGAATGTGGGTAAGAAGCAATTGGAGATTGACTTCCTGAACAAGGTCATAGAGATATGCTCATCAGAGCTTGGCTACGACGTAAAAAAAAAGTGTACCACTTCGCACTTCAATGGTATCGATTGAACCAGGATAAGCACAAACACAAGCTCAAAGATATGTATGAAGCTGCAGGAATAAGCAAACAGGCTCACATGCAGTATATGAAGCGCAGAGAACTGGACGAAGCAGTCAGTAGGCTTGTTACAAGTTCTATTCATGGAATCAGGTCCATGCATAGCATGATGGGCTTAAAGAAGATTTACAAACTTCTATCGCCCGACTGGATAGGCCGCGACCGTTTCATCAGGATAGGAATGGAGCATGGCCTTGGCGCAAAGGAATTCAAGAATTTTCAGCGTACCACATTCAGTACAAAGAGTCGTTGGTTTATCAATCTGACTGCCGGATTATCGATAAACGATATAAACCAGGTGTGGGTTAGCGACATTACGTACTTCAGAATAGGCGATACATTCTATTACCTGACCTTTGTGGTTGATGTTTATTCCAGGCGAATACTCGGTTATACATCGGCTACCAGTTTGCGCGCAGAAGCCAATTGTGAGGCTTTAAAAGCAGCATTGGCAGAGCGCAGAGAACACAATATCAGCGGCCTTATTCATCATTCTGACAGGGGCTCTCAATATGTATCGAACGAGTATCTTAAGATGCTTTCAAATAACAAGATCGCAGTTAGTATGTGTGATAGTGTTTATGAGAATTCACATATTGAGCGAATAAACGGAATCATCAAAAATGAGTACCTGGAATGCCAGAATATTAATACTTTCAAAGACTTGAAAAAAACTCTAAAATGGTCTGTTCAGCTTTACAACAACGAGAGACCCCATTGGAGCTTGAACTTGATGAACCCAGTAAAATTTGAAAATGAATTAAAACATGTTCCAATTAATCAAAGGAATTGCTTTACTATTTTTTCAGAGCCAAAGAATTATTTTATTCAACAATCGTTATTTGAGTAATTGCGGTCAACGTATTTCAGGACAAGACAATTCGATATTCGATATTTATCATTTGTTTCGAAATTTGATATTTAAAATTTAGAGGATTATAAAATGGATATACTTGTACTTGGCCCTGGCTGCATGAATTGTACAACCCTTGAGAAAAGAGTACATACGGCTGTAAAAGAAATGGGTATCGACGCTGAGATATATAAAATATCAGACTATGCTAAAATTGCTGAATACGGAGTAATGAAAACTCCCGCTTTGGTTATCGATGAAAAACTCGTATTTTATGGTAAAGTGCCGACAGTTAATGAATTGAAAGAATATATGATTAATGGAGGAAAAGAATTATGAAGAACTTACTGAAATTTCTGCCTGTTGTTTTG
>JACRLY010000020.1 GCA_016219595.1 Ignavibacteriota bacterium
ATTTTTTTTTTTTTTTGAAAGGCAAGTTTTTTAACACAAAGGACACGGAGGGAAGACACAGAGGGCACAAAGCAGAGGCGCAAAGAAGGAGCGAAGGTCGCAGATTCACACACCCCCCTGCCCCCCTCTTTTTAGAGGGGGAGAAAAGCGACGGCCGCGGACACCCTCATCCCTGCCCTTCTCCCAGTGGGAGAAGGAAAAAAGGATATATGAAAATAATAATGGGGGAAAGTCTGTGCCGCGGATTAAACGGAGGTGGAAGTGATTGTAGAGTTATTAGTAGTATCAATACCATCTCTTTTATCAATAGCTTCTTTTGCTGTAACTGGAATCTTCTCTAAATAAAATTCATCAATTTGTTTTGGTTGACTTATAAGAGAATCACAAATTAAGTTGACAAAAACAAATAATTGATTTGCAGTATCGATATCATCTGTCAAATCAAGTTGACCAGGATGAACAGCATTATTCCCAATAACTCTAACATTGTCCAATGCTTTTTGTAACTTAACAGGAAGCCCTTTTTGCACTAAATTACCAATATCTTCATTTAAATCTTTGCCTTTCTCACCAAGATGTTTGCATAATTTCTGTATTGCTAATCTTAATAAAGCAGTAGCACCTCTTGGAGACATTGAAACAATATATCTTGCTTCAATAAAATCGTTTCTTATATCTTCAGGCATATCAGGATTAGGTAATGGAGCATTACCACTAGTGGGATATACCATTTTCTCATCAATCCAAATAGAAAATTTTTGACAATGTCTACAATACACAAGAAATATATAATTTGTAAACAAATTTCTTCCAGTATCTTGATACATTGCATTAAACCAAATTTGATCCGCATAAGCACCACATAATGGGCAATTAAATGCTTTTGATTTATAACTTGGTGGCGTATATGGTATTGTCATAATAAGGCCTTATTAAATTATTGAGAAAAAATTTAAAAATATTATTTATGCTTAATATCTTTTAAATGGTATTCATGTTTTTCCGTGTTTGAAATAGGATTAAAAAGTTTTTGCTCCTCAATAATGAATATACAAATTTCACCTATATGCCGTTCTTTCATTTTCCCTAATAAATCATTAGAAAATTTCCCAAAAATTCTTTTATCTTCTTTAGTTAATAATTCAAATTTACCTTTTGAGCTAATAGTAATTAATTCACCTTCTAATTTTATTATAATAGGATTTAAAATTGTTATTTGATTTAATGTTATATATAATTCATTAATTTTATTTTTTTTCCCATCCCAAAATAATTCTTTATCAGAAGGACTAGTCCATTTCAAATCAATTTCCAAATTATTATTATTTAAATTTTCAAAAAATTTAGAAAAATACCTATACTTTCCAATCTTAAATCAATAATATCATTAACAATTTTTCTTTTATTATAACCAACATGTAAACCATATTGAATAAAGTATGATGTAGAATGTAATACTGAAGAAAAATAGTTTATTAAATTACTAACTATATCTAATGGTATTGAACCATATTTAGTTTTTGAACCAATAAATCTTAATTCAATAATTTCTTTTTCCCTCTTCTTATTTTCAATATTTAATTGATTATATAAATCCTTTAAATGATTTTGCAAAGAATTATAATTAAGTTTTAATGAATAATCATTAGGATTATCATTAATATGAGTTTCCAAATCATTAATTTGTCTATGAATTGTTTCAATTCTATCTTTAATTTTAGTTATATTATTCATGTTGCATTGATATATAATCTATAAATGCCTTTAGGCTCTTCATTTCTTGTATAACCGAACCAACCTCTCCAATAGCTTCTCCAATTTGGATCATTATTTAGAACAACGTATATATCACAATGATATCTTAATTTTATTATATCATTTTTTGTAAAATAATCTAAAAACATTTTTTTATCATTAGGTAATATATTTATTTCATTGCCATTTAAAAAAAATATTATATCGATATCTCCAGGTTCTGGTTTTTTTGTAACAAATGAACCATCAATCCATACTTCTGCATTTATTCCAAGTTCTTTAAATTTTTCTAATAATACAAAAAATCTCTCTACTAAATATTTTCTTTTGTCATTATTAATAAATTGGTCTACAAAAATTTGTGATATTTCATTTTCATTAATATCTTTAAAACCAGCAGGATGTAATGGTTGATATTCCATCAAAATAAGCCCTCCACTTCCTTTTCTCCGTCTAATCTTTTCGTACTACTCTTAAATGTAAGCATTTCGCCGAGACCGGGGAGGCGGACGGAGCCGCCGTTAAGTCGTTCCTTGAGTACATCGAGGCAGTCGCCGAAATAGAGAGAGTTCATTGATTAGCTACCGATTATATATATAAATAATTGCTAAAATTAAGAAGAAAAAATGAAAAAGTCAAGTATTTGTTATCTCCGCTAAATCCCCTCCTTAATTAAGGAGAAGGAGAAATGGGGGGGGGTGGTTTGTATTTATAAATCCCTTGCCAATTTGACAAGGGATTTTTTTACATACAGAGAAATCATGATTTTTCGTTGTTTTTAAAATTAATGTTTAAACTTGTTTTGTAATTTTGTTTTTTATAATTTGATACAATGTAATAAATCAAGATAAACTATGATGACTAAACAAGAACATATACAATATTGGATTAATTCTTCCGAGGAAGATTGGAAAACAGTATTATCACTTTTTCAAAGCGGAAGATATGTTCATTGTTTATTCTTTGCACATTTAACTTTAGAAAAATTATGCAAAGCTATTTGGGTAAAAAGCAATGAAGATAATTTCCCTCCCAAAACTCATAATTTGATAAAATTATTAAATGAAACTAATCAGAATTTCATTGAAGAGGATTTAGCATTTTTGTCTGAATTCAACGACTTTCAGTTAGAAGGAAGATATCCTGATTATTTGTTTGAGATTAATAAAAGATGTAATAATGAAAACACAACATCAATTTTAAATAAAGTAAAATCAATAAGACTATGCTTACAAGAGAAATTGCAATAAAAACAGTTAAGTCATTTGTTAATGAATTATTATCTAATGGAATAAAATTAGATAAGGCACTGTTATTCGGTTCTTATGCTAAAAATTATCAGAATGAGTCATCAGATATTGATGTTGCATTAGTATCTGAGATGTTTACAGGTTTTGGTTTTGAAGATAGAAAATATTTTTCAAGAATTAATATCAGGAAAGAATTTATTGATATCGAAACAAAAACTTATGCGACAAAGTATTTTGAAAGTAGTGACCCTTTTATTGAAGAAATTAAAAAAACAGGAATAGAAATTTATGATAGAACAAAAATGTAGCTGTTCGTAGTTGTTTTTTACAGTGGTATATTTAGTAAAATCCCTTGTTGAAAAGACAGGGGATTTTTTTTTGAATGTTCAAAAATCATAATTTGCATTCTTTTTTTAAATAGAATTCAATAATGGATGTCCAAATATTAAATGCAAACTCTCTGACTCACTTTTTCGGTGTGAGATTTGAATTTATTGATACAGGCTTTTCTACCGGTCAGTTCAATATGGATTTTGATATTCAAAGGACTAATGATGTATCAGAAGGAAAAGCATTGCCTATGTTTCGTGTCTATGGATGGAAGCCCTGGGCAGTCTCGCTTGGTTATAACCAAAAAGCTGAGGAGATAGATGAAGAACTTTGCAGGGGAAAGGGATTTGATATTGTTCGCAGACCTACCGGTGGAAGAGCTGTACTTCATGCTAATGAGATCACTTATTCGGTTGTTCTGAACTTGCCTGATGGATTAACTGTTCACGATATTTACAGGGAAATTCATTCAATTTTATTGAAAGCGTTTATTAACCTGGGATGTAAAAATATCGGATTCGAGAAGTCCCAAACTGATTTCAGGGAACATTATAAAAGCTCAGGTATGTCTGTGTCTTGTTTTACGAGTTCAGCAAGATATGAAATTGAATTTGAAGGAAGAAAAGTAGTTGGAAGTGCACAGAGACTTTTCGGCAAAACACTATTGCAACACGGTTCTATTCTTATATCCTGTGGTCATGAGCAAATCGCAGACGTCATAAATTCCAAAAATGAAATAATCAGGGAGAAATTAAGGGAATATTTGACAAATCATTCTGCCACATTAGAAGAATCAGCAGTTACATCTTTGAATTATGACAAGGTCAAATCTACTATTTTTAATTTACTTAGTTAAAAATCCATATATAAAAGCCAAAATAGTTTATAAAATAAAAAATGTAGTCAATTTCATTGCAATTTTTAGTTAATTTGTACTAATTAAATTTAATTGTTTTTGTTAATATAACTGACAATTAATTTTAATTATTTTTGAAATATTTCGGAATCTCAGTATAATATTAACTTGATATTTTCATCGTAGTAAGATAGTTAATAACATAAAAATGAAAATTAAAAAACTTGAAAAAGTAAAAAAAATATTTAAGGATTTGACATGGCAAAAAAATTTTATTTATTAACAGGTATAATAATAATTTTATCCTTCCTGAATATAGAAGCACAAGATTTTGACCCGACAACCATTCCTGAGAGATATGGCTCTACGAATTTCGGAACTGATTTTTGGCTGACATTTCATCCGAATTACCAGGCAGCACAATCCTCAAATTCAATCAGGTTATATGTTACGTCGTTAGTCGAAACATCTGTCAAAGTTGAAGTACCCGGAAAAGGATACCAGGCTCAATTGAATACGATACCAAACAACACTATTCAGTTTGATATATCGATAACTATAGGTCAGCCATTTTCAGGAGGAATGTCACTGCCTCCACCGATAGAGCAGGTCTATGACGGTGCGGGTATACACGTTACTTCCGACGACCCTATAGTTGTATTTGGATTGGCGAGGGGAAGCGGTTCCAGTGACGGATATATGGCAATACCAATATCGACCTGGGGTAAAGAATATATCATTGCCTCTTGGGCAGACGGCTCAAATAATGAAACAGAATTCAGGCCAAGTTATGTAAGCGTTATTGCCGCTTATGACAATACAAGAGTTAGTTTTATTCTAGGTGGTAATAGCGGAACACAGACAGAAGGCGGTATGCAGCCCGGTGAGTTGAAACAATTTACACTTTACAGCGGTGATGTACTTGTTATACCATCTATGGGGACGAACTCCGATTTATCCGGGAGCAAGGTTTTAGCTAATAAACCTGTTGCAGTAGTGTCCGGAAACAGGTGCGCTGCAATACCTGAAACAGAGAATAATTGCGATTATTTGATAGAACAGGAATTGCCTACCCAGGTGTGGGGCAATGAATTCCATATAGGACCTATTAACAAAAGAAAGAAAAATCCAATTATCAAAATGATGTCGAAAGAAGAAAGCAATAAAATTTATAAGAACGGAATTCAGATTGCTACTATCAAATATATTGGCGGAATGGAAAATGACGGATGGTTGAGAATGAGGTCTGATGACAATAAACCGGCACCGGTTACAATTAGGTCGGAAAAGCCTTCCTGTGTTACACTTTTTAATCCTTCAAGGTCTGAGGACACTGTTAATATCGACCCGTTCCAGATGCTTATGATACCTGTTGAACAGTATCAGAAGGAAGTGTTCTTTACAACTCCGAGTGCCAAGAATTATATTGAATTCCCGACAAATTTTGTTAATATAATATTTGAATCCGACGATATAGGCACAGTTCCCGAGGACCTGGAATATGCCCAGGAATCGAATGGTAAAATGCAGTGGGAAAAGGTAAATTTGACAAGTCCTGCCCCGGGAAGTCCCTTTATAGGCACTCAAAGCGGCAAGAGATATTATCTGAAACAATTCCAGCTTCCTGCTTTTGGAACTTATAAAATCAGGGCAAGCAAGCCATTGATGGTATATTCTTACGGTTATTCAGCTAATGCATCATACGGTTATCCTGCAAGTTCAGTACTTTCAAATTTTGAAAAAAGCCTTGACGACATGATTCCTGTCCCTACTTACACTGTAGAGTGCGATGGCACAGTCGACAACGCAAGCATTGAAGATTATCCGCAAAACAATGACCGCTCGAATTTGTCAGTTGTTTGTTATCAAAACAACAGCAGTTTCAATTACAATTTTACATACGGGTCTTTTATGCCCGGCGAAAAAAATAAAATTAACTGGAATTTAAGTGTTAAGGATAGAAGTAAGGATGCAAGGGCAGTAATTACTTTCGGCGACAGAACAGGCCATGACACAACTGTAATCGTAAATTATTTTGTCAGGAAACCTGTATTTAATCCCAAGACATTAGACCTGGGATTAGTAAGGGTAGGTAATAATGATGTTACCGGGCTTTGGTTAAATAATCAGTCAACATCATCACCTTTGATTCTTAATAATGTATTCCTCAAAAATAATGACAGGGGATTTGAAATTTTAGACAGCAATCTCAATGTAATAAGTCTTCCATTAATTATTGCTCCTTCGGATTCATTCAAATTAATGGTAAAATTCACAGGTGTTCAAGCCGGTGTGTTTTCTGATTCTATCGGTATCAGCGATGATTGCAATACATGGATTCTGGGTTATGTAAAGTCTGAAGCAGGCAAGCCAAAAATTGCTGTTTCTGATTTTAACTTCCCGGACACCTATCTGCAGACAAAAATTTCCGGGCAAATCTCTATAAGGAATCAGGGGAATTATAATTTGGTGATTACCGGTTACAATCCACCAACTGAACCGGCTTTTAGCTATGTATTACAGGAAATATCGGAATCAAAACCGTTAGTAATCGGACCGGGTCAGATTTTCACTTTCGAAGCAATGTTCCAGCCCGTAGAGGAGAAAGAATATATTGATTCCATTGTATTTGTCAATGACGCAAGCGAAACAGACCCGACAACTATTTTAACAGGAAAAGGAGTTATTAAGGTTGGTGTTGATGAAAAAGATTTCACTTCATCCGGTTTATCGATTTACCCCAATCCCGCTGATTATAAATTGATAGTCCGAATTGATAATTCGGTTCAATTCCCGGTTATCAGGATATTTGATGTTTATGGGAATTGTGTGATAGAAAAAATATCAAATTATGAAGGTAATGGCATTGTACTTAATGTATCAGATTTATCAATTGGGGTTTATTATCTTGTTTTGATCTCAAATCAAAGTACATTGAAATCGAGGTTTAATATTATTCATTGATTTTGTATTATATTTTGTTCAATATTAATAGAGACAGGAATAAATCCTGTCTTTTTTTTTTTTATTTAATTTGTTTATCTGTTTTAATATTAATCTTCAGCTAGTACAATAATCCTGTCTTCGTTTGAAAAAACAATGCTGTCCGATTTGTCAGGATTGACGACCACGCCGAAAAATTTATCCGGATTATACTGATATTCGTGAATTCTGTACCCAAATGCAACCTCGCCGAATTGTGCCGCCGAAGCAATGACAGTGTAGAAATTAACTGATTTCCCTACCTCTACATAATCGGTAACAGGTTTTAAATAAATCTCGGAGCCTTCAGCATCGAAGAAATCATCGAACACATATTTCAGGTACTTATTTTCGGAAAATTGAGTCAGCATCAAACTGATTAACTTGTCGCTGATAATGAAATCATCTGCACGTGCCACTTCTGCTAAAGATTGATTGCGAACATCGAGTATTTCGCTTACAATACTGAAATGCTTTCCGCACTGCTCAGAAATGTTCCTCAGGTGGAGCAGGCAGATTAATGTCTGTGCATCTGCTTCCTGGATATCCATTCCCTGGGTATAGCTGAGAATAATAATATGGTCGAATGAAGGTATATCAATAGAATCAAGCTGACTTCGAAATGTGATGTTGCCATTTTTAAATTCGACGCGTTTATTTTTCAATTTCGAATTAATATCGGCAACAATATCATCCATTCCCTCATATTCAGCCATAATCAGGACTTTTGAGCCTGGTGCAGCATAGTTGTCGAGTTCTTTGATTATCCTTCCTCCTTTTTCATTCCATCCGAGGATTAATGATTTTTCAGTAGGCGGCTTTTTGGTTTTTTCATGTTTAATCACACTGCGGTCTATCATGATATCGGTTTTGCCCGAGAGAATGACAGTGTCATCATCTTCGGATATGGCAATGATTTTGTCGCCTTCGCGTATCATTGTATTCATTGGAGGATTTACCTGAACTTTACCATTTTTGTATTGTATTCCTATTACAGCAGAATCCTCATAAGCAAACAATGATTCTTTAAAAGTCCTGCCGATTAATCTTGGCTCATTCTGGAAATATATTTCGTCACCTGCGTAATCGAGGAGTTCTGTATAAACAACGCTTAATCCTGATTGACGGCAGGTTTGGGCAGTTACTTTTGCCACGACATCATAGGACAATACATAAGTAACTTCGTCTCTACCGACAACTTTAGCAGCTTCGAGGTTAGCCTCTTCCTTAATTTCAGCAACTATATGATATTTGTCCTTACGCCTGTGCGGATTGTTGGTGAGTGCAAGTACCGATTTAATCACATGTGTATCGGGATTAGGAGCTTCAGGTGAAATAATAATAATTGACCTGGCATCATGAGGATTTACCATTTCGATATCCGTGATTTCAAGTGGTCTTCCCGAACGGCATATTACTTTTGTATTTTTAGTGCTTGGAATTTTTGCTCTTATTTCCTCTTCCATTTCGACTTTGTCTTTGTCACCAAGAATAACAATTGTTTAGTTTTTCTTATTTTCATTCGCAATAATCAGCTCTGAAATAATTGTAAATATCTTAGGAGACCAGCGGACAATCAATGTATGACAACTTTCGAGAATCCTGGATTTCCCCCTTCTCAGATAATCAATCCTGTTCTTGAATGAATTGGTTATTATACCTATAAGTAAGCTGAGTAAGAAAACACCGCTGAGAGTAACGAATAGCATCACGATTCTAAAACCCCAGCCGGTGTCATTGCCCATAGTGCCTGGGTCGAGACTCCTGATTAAACTGTCCCAGATTGCTTCGATATATGAGATAGTCGCTTCATTGTCTTGTGTGAACTGTGCTGCTGCTACAATTGTTCCGGCTATAATGACTATGATAACTCCTATTACAATCAGCCACCAAAGAAGAACCACGGTTCCGGAAGATAATGTGTTTTCAAATCTGTATCTGAATCTTTCAAATAAAGTCGGTTTACTATAACTCATAACTTTCTTGTTTACATTAATATAAAGTTGAATATAAAATTCTTTATTCAGAATATCAAAAATAATAGAATTTTCGATTAACGTGAAATTTCTTTTTTTTGATATAATAAAAATATTTGATTAATCTGAGACTTTTTGTCTTCTGATGTGTCATTATATATGAAGATAATGCAATTATGAAAATGATATAATAGGTTTATGCATTCTCATATTGATTTATTTTGAGACATTTGTTTATTTAAAAGAACCACCCCTTGATTGTATTCCCCTCCGGAATGAGGGAGGGGAAACAGGGGTAGAAAATACTACAAAATATATTTTTATAAATATATATTCAAAATAACCGTAAAAGACAGAAATGAAAAAAGCTCATTTTAATTCGGCATTACTAATAATCATTTCAGTTTACAACAAATATATCATTATTTATTACCTAAAGAAGGGAAGTGAAGTCAGGAAGTTTATTAAGAAATAGAATAATAATTTAATTTTATATCACATTTCTCACTGCTTTTTTCACAACACCGATTATCCTGAAATCGTAGTCGGGTGTTATTTCGAGGTCTTTGAATTCTTCATTTTCTGATAGCAGCCAGACGGTGCCGTTGACTCTTTTCAGTCTTTTTACAAATAGTTCCGAATTAACAGAGGCTACGACTATATTCCCGCTTCTCGGCGATGATTTTGTATCTACAACAAGAGTATCTCCGTCGAAAATCCTTGCATTTTCCATCGATTGTCCTGTAACTTTGCAAATAATTGTATTTTGATTCAAACCGAAACTTTTAAGGATGTCAACTTTTTCTATATCGTTCAAATCCATCACGGGATTTGTTTTTGCAGCACCAATCATCTGGCTGACAAAGTCCACCAGTTCCTGCTTTGTGAGGTAATCGATGCGTTTTATATCCACCACTTTCAATTCATTCATACCTGTCTCCCTACTGCTTAAAATACAAGATGCGTCTGCCATGGCATCCGAAAAAATCATGGGATTTTTATTTTGACAAAAATCATATATTATATCAATTTTCCAGTTGTTGTGATTGAATCCTGTGCCTTCCTGAACATAAAATTTCTTTACGAGCTCGTAAATTTCAGAGTTTGAAAGAAATTCCACCTGTGCTTTAAAATCACTTCTTCTCATTCGTTTTCTTTTGAATAACTTTCATCATATCTCCGGCTGCTGCTGTCAGTATTCCGAACTGTTTTACCATTTCTTCGAAACTGAGATTCTTTGATTCTATAGAATATATTTCCGAAACATTAGCTTCTGCAATTACTTTAGAGCCTGCTCTTTTCGCCAAAAGCTGACCGGCTTCATTTGAAGTATAAATGGAACCGTTGCCTGTAAGTATATATGTCGGATTTATTCCTTTGTTGAACAAAGTAACCAGTAGCCTGTTGGGAACGTTTGCCCTTCCGTTTTCATAATTTGCTATGTTGTCTTTTGTTTCATTGACAGCAATTGCAAATTGACGCGTAGAAAGCTTTCCTCCTTCGAAGAAAATATTGCGGACTTCCCTGAGCCTCATACCTATTTGTTTCTGTAAGTCTTCCATATTATTAAATTTGCTAATTATACTTGCAAATAATGTATATTTTACTTATTATTGTAGTAAATAATACACAATAATTTTGTAATTATTACTTCTGCAAATATAATTAATGAATCAATCAAAGTCAAGAGGAATTTTATGAAAAGAAAGAATAATAGGAAAAAAGAGCAATCAAAACAGTTAAAGACAATCGATAAGAGTACTGTTTGCAAAGAAAATGAGAATTATAACAATGAAAATGAGAGGTTAATTGATTTGAACATAATTATTGACAGGTTTTTGAAAGAGGCAATGGAAAATACTTTGCTCAATGATTTTGAAGCCGGTGATATCAGGTTCTTATTAAATGATTACCTCGCTGAACACTCTGATAATGAAATAGTTGAATATTACAATTCCGATGAAACCCAAACAACTGACGATTTATAATTAATTATTACAGGTGTATCCATGAATGATGTATATGAATTATTAACCGAAGAAGATTTGACATCTGACCTACAATTGCTGCAAGATATATGCGGCATCGAAACGCTTAAAGTTATATTAAGGAATTTTGGAGGATTAAGCTTTTATATCCCAAAAATTACAAGACTCGAAAGCCTTGTCCTAAAATATGTGAGGACACATTCCGACAAAACATATAAACAGATTGCAAAAGATTTGAATGTATCGGAACAATACCTGAAAATATTGATAAAAAAACAATTTAATTAAAAGATAATTCAGAATTTGAAATTATCAATTTAAAAGTTCCAACTAACAAAATAATAGTTGAAAATTGGAAACGATAATTTAAAATTTAATTATATTGTTTTAGTTTAATAACCACTTTTAATTTTATTAAGTATAATTAGTGAAATTTCTTAACAAAATATGGCATTAATAAGTACATCGAAGCTGATAACGATAGACCGCTATTTTGCAGAAGAAGAATACCTTCATCCACATGCTACAGGCGAATTCACAAGCTTAATGCACGACCTGATACTTGCTATCCGGATAATAGCAATCGAAGTGCGGAGAGCGGGAATAAATGATATAATGGGAATTACCGATTTCGTAAATATCAATGGTGATAAAGTACGCAAGCTCGATGAGTATGCAAATGAAGTTATTTACCGCTCGATGGTACGATGCGGAAAAATTTGTGCAATTGTATCCGAAGAATTCGGCGATGTAATTAAAATTCCGAGTGATTACAAAAAAGGGAAATATATACTTGCTTACGACCCGATTGACGGTTCGACAAATATCGATGTAGGAATTTCGATAGGCACAATTTTTTCACTTTACAAGAGACTTGACCCATACTCGATAGAAGAACCCGGATTGGACGACATACTTCAGCCGGGATACAAATTGGAAGCTGCAGGTTATGTACATTATGGGTCAAGTACTATGCTTGTTTATACTACCGGTAACGGCGTAAACGTATTTACATACGACCCGACAATTGGTGAGTTCATTTTGACATTTGAAAAGCTGAAAATACCCAAACAAGGAAATCTTTATAGCTGCAACGAATCAAATTATTTCAATTGGGACGAGAAAGTAAGGCAGTATATAGATTACCTGAAAAGGAAAACTGAATCGGGAAAAGAACCTTATACACTCCGCTATGTGGCAACAGCTGTAGCAGATATACACAGGGCTTTGCATTATGGCGGTATATATATGTACCCGGCAACCGTCACACAACCTAATGGGAAAATCAGGCTGCTTTATGAAGCAAATCCCCTAGCGATGATTATAGAACAAGCCGGAGGGAGGGCTACTACAGGCACTCAAAGGATACTGGATGTCCAGCCTTATTCGATTCATCAGCCGGTTCCTTTCTTTGTTGGCAGCGAGGATGATGTTCTTGAAGCGGAAATGTTCATCAGGGGAGAGCATCCCGCACAGAAGTGAATTGTGAACAGTGAATAGTGAAATTATTATATAATCGATTCTAATATATTTTTGTAATTGGAATCTACTGGAAATTTAGACATTAAATGATAAAACAATCTGGAATAAATAAAAAGAAAATATATTTAACAGGAATGTTGACAGGAGTATTACTTGCTTTGTCTTTTCCTCCTATACCTCTTCCAATGCTAAGTTTTGTGGCAATCATCCCCCTGCTTTATGCACTCGATTTGAAGGATTACAAGAAGCCTTTTCTTTTAATATACCTGACTTTTTTTATTTACCACGGCGGTGTAAACTGGTGGATTAGTTCATGGCGTTCGGAAACAGACCCCTTCCTGATGCTTTCCGGTTTTGCAGTATGGCTTATACACCCTTTCTTTTTCTATATACCCTTCGGTTTTTTCCTAATGTTTAGAAAAAAATTCGGATTGAATATTGCATTGTGGCTTTTCCCTTTTGCCTGGGCTGGATTTGAATGGTTCCACAGCCTTGGTGAATTGGCATATCCATGGCTCACTTTGGGATATACACAAATATTCAACAGGATATGGTCGCAGGCAGCCGATATTAGTGGTGTATGGGGTTTGAGTTTCATGATAGTTCTCGTTAATGTCATTGTATATAAATTAATTCTTAGATATAATTCATTAAATGCCGATAAAAACAAGTTTGGAGCTTTTATCAGGGTACCGAAAGTACAAATCCTGTCTGCCGGATTATTATTATTGATGTTTATACCTATGCTTTATGGTGCAGTCAGATTGCCTCAGTATAATCATTCAAAACTTTTAAAAGAAAATAAGTCAATCAGAACAGGTATAATTCAGCCGAATATTGACCCATGGAAAAAATGGGAATCGAATGTCATAAGGCAAATAAAAAAACATGAGAAAATAAGCGATTCTTTGAGACTTGCATCAGGTAAGCTTGACCTTGTAATCTGGAGCGAAACTGCAATTGCTTTCCTCAACTTTGAATTTAACAGTGACCATAAATTTGCATATATCCAGGATTGGATTGATTCATCCGATTTTTCGCTGTTAACCGGATTTACGGATATTTACTTTTACAAGGGGAATAAGAAAGCACCTCAATCGGCAAAACCTTTGTTTGGCGATTCGAGTAGAATGTACGATTCATATAATTCTGCAATTGTTATAAATCCTGCACCGTACAATGCAGACACACAAATTTACAGGAAAATGAAGCTTACCCCATTTGGGGAACGGGTTCCTTATGAAGAACAGTTCCGGTTTGCTAAGAAATGGGTGGAATGGGGTGTCGGAATTTCAAGCTGGGCTTTCGGTCATAAGCAATCAGTACTTGAAATTAAAAATGAAAGAGTAAATACTAATATTGGTTCAATTATTTGTATTGAATCAATATACCCTGGTTTCGTGAAAAATTTTGTAACACTCGGTGCAAATATTCTAACAGTAATAACTAATGACGGGTGGTATGATTTCACAGTAGGACCCGAACAACATTACCAGATAGCCTGTATGAGAGCTATCGAAACGAGACGCTATATTGCACGATGTGCAAACACTGGTGTTTCAGGTTTTATCACACCTACAGGAATTTCACTAATTAAAGCACCTCAATATACATCAATTGGGATAGCGGCAAACTTACCTCTGCTTAATGAAAAGTCCTTTTATGTCAGGTATGGCGATTGGCTTGTTTATTTCTGTTCTGGACTCAGTATAATATTCCTGGTAATATCATTTTTCAAGAAAACAAAAAAAAATTGAAAATACCGGAATTATTAAGGCATTGAGGTCAAAACTAAATTGTTCATTTCATGTTCGCTTTATCAGACTAACTAACTTAATTCAATCAGCATATAAGTCAAATCAATAATTTGAATCCGGAAGAATTCCATTTAAAATATCTCACAGATTTGCTTTTTACCGTTTTTTTTTGGAATTTGAAAGATTGAAATGAATTTTCAATTTGAAATAAAATTATAATTATATAAACCGGAGTGATGATATGAAAAGAGGAATCTACCACTTGTTATTCATTGTAATTTTGAGTTCCCTGAGTTATTCGGCAGAACCAAATTATATGAGAATCAAATCTGAACAGCAGAAAATCAATCAAATAGATAATTCAAATATAGCATACCAGATCCGTCAGGTGGGACAAAGACTTTCAGACGGAACCTATGCATCAGATAAAATATACAATATTGTGAGATTAGGCTCACAATATTATTATCCTAATATGCTGCATATTAAAACAAAAAATTATTACAAGGTTGGAAAGGGTGATAAATTACTCGGAACCTCATCACTCCAATCAAAACTTTCGGAATTGAATATTAAAAATATAAGAGCACCTTTTTCACAAAAAGCAGAAAACGATTTACAATCTTCAGATAATGTTGGAATTTCAAGAATATATGAAATATATTATGAAGCAAATGTTGACCCTTATGTTGTATGTGAGGAGTTAATGAAAAATCCTGATATAGAGTATGCCGTACCAATATTCAAACGAGCCGTTTATTTATCCCCTAATGATGTTGAATACAGGGCAAACAAGCAATGGGCAATAAATAAAATTCAATTGCCTTCAGCATGGTCAATCAGCACCGGGGACACAAATGTTGTCATCGGAATTGTCGATTCGGGTACTGACTGGAATCATGAAGACCTCAATGCAAACATCTACATTAACCGTGGCGAGGACGGATTAGATAACATAGGAAGAAATAAAAGAACCAATGGCGTGGATGATGACGGAAACGACAAAGTAGATGACTGGCATGGCTGGGCTTTGGTTGGCAATGTTACAAATCAGGATATATATCAGCGCAATTGGAAAGAAAACAATAATCCCTATAACCCTACAAATTCTCATGGAACTCACGTAGCCGGATGTGCATCTGCTTCTACAAATAATAATAAAGGTATTGCTGCACCGGGATTTAAATGCAGATTATTACCTGTTAAATGTTCTGCAGACCAGGACAATCGAGGGTATATACTTCGGGGTTATGAGGGAATAGTTTATGCTGCCGATTTGGGATGTAAAGTAATCAATTGCAGTTGGGGTGGAGCCGGTTCAAGTCCGGCAGAACAGGATATAATTACTTATGCTTATGATAAAGGTGCTGTGGTGGTTGTAGCTGCCGGTAATTTAAATGGCTTCAACATAGACCAGGGTGGACAGTATCCTGCCGGATACGAACATGTTTTATGCGTTGGTGCGACAAACAGCGGTGACAAGACAGCAGGCTTTTCGAATATAGGAAGGAAAGTAGATGTTTATGCCCCAGGAGATGGAATTTATGCTACAATGCCCGGAAATACTTATGATTATCTTAGCGGGACATCTATGGCTTCTCCAATAACTGCAGGAGTTGTTGCTCTTGTTCGTTCATTACATCCTTCATGGTCAGTTGAAAAAGTTATGCATCAGATGAGAAGCACATGCGATAATGTAATTGACCCGAATAACAGGAGTACATTTTATGGGAGAATAAATGCATTTAATGCTCTACAATTCAATAATGGAGGCACACAAAATATTCCGGGTGTTGAAGTCGAATCATTTACGGTTGCAGGAGGAACTGCACTTACAAGCAGTAATAGTACAATTGTAACTCTGAAAATCAAAAATTACCTTTCACAAGCATCGAACCTAGTAATGAGATTGACACCAATGAGCAGTTACCTGACAATTGAAGATACGACACTTACTCTAGGGAGTATAGGGGCTGAACAAAGTACTGATGCCAACATAATCGTTCAACTTCAACCGACCAACCCATGGTATAATGGAACTGCAGATATTTTTGTTACATTTGAATCAGGCTCTTACAAGGATTACCAGATAGTAAAAATACCTGTTAATATAAATAATAACAATCAGTATACAAGGGTAGCTCCTCTAGATGCCGATGAA
This sequence comes from Ignavibacteriota bacterium, assembly GCA_016219595.1. Lineage (GTDB taxonomy): Bacteria > Bacteroidota > Ignavibacteria > Kapaibacteriales > UBA2268 > XYC2-FULL-35-21. The sequence goes on from JACRLY010000020.1 coordinate 16,538, forward strand.
ACCCAAGAATGGTATGCAGCAATGGCGACTTCCGAAACAAATGTGTGGGCAGTTGGAAGGAATGGAGTTTTTAGAGGAAATAGCGGATATTTAAAATGGACTAATTCCCCGTTGTTAGTTTCATTTAATGCTAATTTATATTCATTATATGCTTTTAATGAATCAAGGGTGTATATGGGATCCGGAAGTAGCAATGGGCAGACAGCTGCAATTTATTTTACAAATGATGGAGGACAACTTGATTCTGCTATAGATGTATCAAATATAACCGGTTTTATAAATGGATTACATTTCTTTGATGACAATAATGGAATTTTTCTCGGCGACCCCAAAAATAATAAATGGGGTATAGGTTATACAACAGATGCAGGTAAAAATTGGAATGCTTTGAAAAATCCTCTTGCATCACAATCCAGTGATACGGGTTTGGTTGCTTCGTTTACCTGGCATGGAGATAATGGCTGGTTTGGTACAAAATCGAATGGTAAAATATACAGAACGACAAATAGAGGTACAACGTGGCTAGTGAGTTCAATAACCGGGGCTGTAATAGTTTATCAAATATCATTCAAAGATAATTTGAATGGTATTGCCATTTATTCCGAATCAAGTGATTACTATGCCGACAGAATAGTAGCTTCAACAAGTAACGGGGGTGCAAACTGGTTGAGAAATAAAAGCAATCTGACCAAAAAAGGATTTTCTCCCGTTCATCTGTTTTATCCTGACAGTTCATCGATGATTTATGCACTTTGTTTGCATGGTGAAGTATTAGGTACTTCGGACTATGGTTCTACATGGGTTTCCGCTCTTACTGAAAAAGAAGGTAAAGTATTAGTGGGAGGGCATATCAAACTAAATTCAAACCGGGCACGATTGTGGGAAATAGGAAGTGCTGTCGGGTACCTCGATTTCGGATTTATACCATTGAATGCTAACCGTGATTTGGAACTTGTTTCAGGAATTCAACTGAATTATGATTCCGTGAAAATCGGGAGCTCAAAAATCAGTAACGTTGAAATAAAAAACAAAGGCAACATTGATGTAAATATTTTTTCAGCTTATATTAATTATCCCGTTGGTGTTGATTCGAGTGAATTTACTTTCTTCGGTGCACCTCCTTCTTATATTTCTCCAGGGAATACGAAAAAAATTAAAATAAGATTTTTTCCCTCTAAGCTTGGTGTGAGAACTGCAGGATTGTATATTAAATCAGACGGGTCACCCGATGAATTTTCTGTGACACTGACAGGTATCGGAAAAGACACAACTACTACCTATGTTGATACAAAGAATGTAAGTAATTTTTTAATTGAGAGAATAAATCCTAATCCGGCATCTGTTCAGGTTATAGTGGGTTTCATAGTTCCTTGTGACGGTTCCGCTGAAATATCTATTTATAATTCACTCGGAATAGAATCGAAAAAGATTTTCAATGGCTTAGTAACTTCGGGTGACAACTACATGCCAATAAATGTAGCTGACTTAAATGCAGGCATTTATTATATCAGGATGAAATTTGGCGAAAGCATAATAAACAAGAAGTTCATTATCAGCAGATAATAGTAATAAATTGTCATTTTTCATTTCGTTCAGAATGATAGAATTGAAATAATTTTTTTTAGATAAAAGGTTCGTAATGATTCTTATATCCCTCATCATGGCTGTCGCTCCGGCAGTACTTATACTGTTGTATTATTATAAACAAGATAAAGCAAAACCTGAACCTAAAGGATTAATAATAAAAATCTTTTTTATCGGATTTGCGAGCATCATACCGGCAATTATAATAGAATTGATTTTAGATGCTGTTGCTGAAGCAATTTTGTTTCTACCCATCATTTATTTCTTCATCAAATCATTCGTAGTTGCAGGACTTGTGGAAGAATCACTTAAACTTTTTGTTGTGAAGCAATTCGCATACAAAGATTCACACTTTGATGAAGTGATGGATGGTGTTGTGTATGCAGTTGTAGCCAGCATGGGATTTGCCTGTTTCGAAAACGTTCTGTATGTATCAGGCGGAGGCTGGACTCTTGCTTTTTTGAGAGCTTTCACTGCTGTTCCACTCCATGCAGTAGCTTCCGGTATTATGGGATTCTACATTGGAAAGGCTAAATTTGCACAAACAAAATCAGATGAGACAAGTTTAATATTCAAAGGTCTGTTGATTGCTGTCCTCATACACGGTGCTTATGATTTCTTCCTTTTCTCGATGCCTGTCCTGGGAGATGCTGTTGGATTACTTGCGATACCAATTATAATCGGTTCATTTTTATTTCTTAGAAAAAAGATTAAACTCGCAATATCCGAAGATGTCATGGAAGGCAGAACAACAGAGGAATATAATATGGAAAGACTTATTCCATTAACGGGAACTGAACTGAATTTCAGTAAAATGAGCCGTTCTGAATTATACCGTCATCTCGAAATGGAAAGAATGCATAGCCGGATGTTTGGGATCTCTCAGCCAAAACCGTTTAAAGAAGAATTGGACAAGGAGATTGGAACAAGTACATCTGATGTAAAAGAAATAGATGATGTGGATAATAATAACAAAATTTAGTGATTCTGAGACCTTTTGTCTGTTGATGTGTCATTATAATTAGTGAATAGTGATTAGTTTTGGTTATATAAAATATAGCCCTCAACCCCAGCCCTTTTCCCGATGGGAGAAGTGAGAAAATTTAGTTTACTAATATATTTGTATTTAAAACATTTAGAACTTAAATTCGACTTTATTGATGAATAATAAAATGAGAAATGAAATGAATAACACATTTTATAAAGTTATAATCGAACCACAGCAAGAAGGTGGTTTCACAGCTTATATACCTAAGCTTCCCGGATGCGTCAGTGAAGGTGAAACCTACCAGGAAGCTTATGACAACATTCAGAAAGCACTTGAGCTTTACTTACAAACAGCAAAGGAAAGAAATATAAAAATATATGCCGATGATATTCATATATCTGAGGTATGTGTGAGTATATGAGCGGTATATTACCATCCCTGACATCAAAGGAAATTATTAAGATACTTGAACGAATCGGCTTCAATTTTTACCGTCAGTCTGGAAGTCACAGAATTTATGTAAAAGGCGAATTACAAGTTATAGTGCCGTTTCATAACAGAGATATAAAAAAAGGGACGCTTTACCAGATTATTAAAGGTACAGGTTTAAGCGTTGAAGAATTTAAAAAGTATCTTTAAAATTTTCTGAGACCTTTTGTCTGTTGATGTGTCATTATAATTAGTGAATAGTGAATAGTTTCGGATTTATATTAATTATTTTCAAATTCCTTATCCTCTTGGAGAATGATTTATTGAAGTGAAACGTAAATCCCGATTCATCGGGAGGGTGAGGTTAAATCATTCCCACCAAATGGGATTCACATTCTCTGCAATCAGATGAGCCAAAACCTTTAATGGGAACATATGCTCCTTTTCTCTTGAAAATTTTTTGATTGTAATAACATTCCAATTTTTCTGTTGATGGATATTTTTTAACTTTTATTATTTCTACTTGCTTTGAATTGAGAAGATAATCAATATGCCAGTGGATTTTTTTTACTTTTGTTCTATGTCGCAATATTCTTTTACTTAGATTATTCATGGCACTTCCTGTGTAAACATATTGACCGGCTTTTATATTACAGATACCGAGAGAACCTATCTTGATTTTCAGATTCTTATTTACCAGGATAAATAATTGATATGCACCGCTGTTCATATTTTCTTTCTTATTCTGTAGCGATTGGCAAAAAAATCAAATATAGGGTTCGGAATAAATTTCCCGATGAATGCAGCTATAGCAATTGGAAGTGGAAATTTGATAATTGATTTATTTCTTTCAATTCCTTTTACGATAATTTTAGCTGCTTGACCGGTATCCATAAGCATAGGCATATAAAAATCATTCTTGTTTGTAATCCCAGATTTAACAAAACCCGGTTTTACAGTTATAACCCGGATTCCATATTGCCTCAATTCTATTCTTGCTGATTCAAGGAAATTACTCAATGCGGCTTTACTCGATGAATAGGCAGACACTCCGGCTGCACCCCTGAAATCGGCGAGTGAACCTATTCCGATAATCTGTCCATATCCCTGCTTCTTCATAATTGGAAGAAGTGCATTAAATCCATTGATAATACCGAAGAAATTAACTTCGAATATATGCCTGAATTTTTCAATATCCATTCTGTCAATAAACTCACTCCCGCTTATTCCGGCATTAAGGATAGCGATGTCAATGCCACCAAATGTTTTTATTGCAAAATCAACTGCATCAATCATGTTCTCCGGGATTGTAACATCACATACCTGTACATAAGCTTTCCCGCCATTTCTTTCGAGCTAATTATAATTATTACTTCAGTGAATTGATTAGCACATTCAAGTTGTAAAAAAGCAAATCGAAATAATTGTTACGTCCTGCAACACCTCCGTTCGGGTCAAGTTGAGCAAGTTTGATCCCTATAGATTCTGCTATCACCCTGGCAGGTCCCGGATTAAGCTGAGGCTCCGTGAAAATAGCCTTGGCACCGGATTGTTTAATTTTTTTTAATATGTCACCGGTATGCCTCGCTGACGGCTCAACTCCGGGGTCAATTTCAATTGCTCCTCCGTACTGCAATCCATACCTTTTTATAAAATACCTGAAAGAAGGATGGAATAAAAACACATATTTGCCTCTTATCTCAACAGTTCTTGCCATAATCTGCAAATTCAATAATTCGAGTCTTGCCATGAAAGCCTTAGAATTATCAATATATTTTTTTTCATTTGCTCTATCAAGATTTATCAGAACAGTTGTCAATTTTAAGGCTAGACTCTTCACCGCAATAGGGTCAGTCCAGAAATGCGGGTCAATTATTTCAGCACCTGCTTCATGAATATCATTCCCGTGTCTGTGAGATTCCGAAAAATTCATTCTATAATTTGAAGGCAGCAAATCAATCAGTCTAAAAACATTTCTTGATTGTATTTTAGAAGCCCAACCGTCCAATTCTTCTGAAACATAGAATAATGCTTTAGCTTTTTGAACTATTTTTATATCCGATGGATTCGGAGCAAAAGTGTGAGGCGATGCACCCGGCGGAACAAGAGCAGTTACATTGGCAACATCGCGTGTCAACTCCTCCAAAATAAATTTCACAGGATATCCCGTTACGACATAATGAGGTTTCTCAGAATATAAATCATGAAACCCGATTAAGGAAAAGAATAGTACAATCAGAGAAAATAGAATTATTTTTTTCATAATTAATTATATTTTGTAATAATTATTGATTGCAAATACGTAAAACAAATGTATTAATTTTGGTATAATTTATGCAGAGAATACAACTTGACTTAATAATCCATTTCCCCCTATAATAAAGGGAGAAAATTGGGGATAAGTTGAATGATACTCTTATCAAAGGGAGAAAAAGGTTAAATATTTGTGAAAAAATGATTAATTTAAAAATTATTGAAATTCCTATATGGTTTCACACAAAGGAAATATGGTAACATATAGAAAAATAACATATAAATTGATGATAGCAGTTATATATTACATAGCTTCGTCATCTATCATATTGGCACAAGTAGAATATTCAAGTCCGGCAAACTGGCTCTTCCCAGATGGAAATCCGGAAGGAACACATGAACAGAAGATAATTTCTCAGCCACAGCCATTGAATTACTTTGCGATTAAGTGGTCATCTTCAGCCATTGCAGGTGATGTTCAGCCACTTATTGGGAATATTATAAACAATCCCAAGTTGTATTCGGTTTACAATTATGCACCAAATGAAATATGTGCAGTAATCGGTGATAAAATCGTATTACTTGATGCATCAGGCAAAAAGGTTGAAACGGATTTACCAAAAACAGTTACAGGCATCAAATCAATTTCAATTTTGTTCGATTCGACAGATACATATATCAATTCAAGACCCGGCAGTTTGCTTATCATGGGACTTGAAACTATGGAAGTTGAAAATTTGAAGGACAGCCTGGCATATTCTTATTTGGCAGGTTATGACCCTGTTTTAAGACAATTCAAAATTCTCAACAGGCTTGCACTTGATTTGCGTCCATTCAACCCTAATATTTTTGCCAGCATCAAACCTGTATTTGCAAAAAAGACTAATTCCGAGGTTTCGGTTTATTCTGTTGTCAATATGAATAATCCGAGTACTGCAGGTACTTTTTACAGGGGTATTATTCAATTTAATACCGGGAACCTGATCCAGGCTTTTCCTTATCCTGATGTGGGTGATATTAATATATCGAGAGTATTTCTGGGTCCGGAGTGCCATTTGGGACAACCTTCACTTTCCAACTACAATTGGTCATTAAATATGTTATTGCCCATATTTCCGACCCAAAATATGATAGATACAGTCGCAAGTAATGTGTTGTTTACTTCAACTGAAACTGATAAATCTTATCTTGTTGGATTGAATCTTACAGATACAGTTGTTTATAGTGGTGTTGGTGCAATTCCTTTGAGCAGTTCAATTCCGGCAACGAGTTCAAGACCATTTATAAAGCCTTATTATATAAATATATATGACCAAAATAATATTGCTGACAGTATATTCATATTAATGGCAGAGCAGTACAACAATCTTGACAGTTCTCACGGGCAGTCAAGACTGCATCTTTTGAATACTTTCGGAACTTTTTTAACTTTACCACAGGAGCAAAATCCTGTCGACAATCCGTCATTCAATGGTATTGATAATCATTACTGGTCGGTTGCAGTAGGTAATGCCGACGGTTTGATTACTAATTCATGGTTCCCTTATTATACTAATAATTTCGGGAATGAACTTATCGTCACACAGAGTTCCAGGGATTTTGCCGTTGCTCAAAACAAATTGATGATAATCAGGTACAACAGTGGAGCAAGACAATTGAAACCATCACCGCCAAATACATATTTATCTCAATTTGATACACTATGCACACAGAGAATCAACGGATGGGTAGCTGCTGTAAATGATTTGGACGGAGCAGCTGACAAAAAGGATGAGATAGTTCTGGTAGACGGAGCCACAATGCGAATTATGAGAATGAGGGATTATGGAGATTTACAGTTCAGAGCCGGTTTCCCCTTCGACACAGTATTTACATATACATTCTCAGGGCAGACCATTTCGAATGTTTCGATTGCAGATTTGGAAGGCGATGGATTGAATGATTTGATTGTTACAACATTTGATAGTACCTATGTTTTCGGAACAATACTTGCAAATGCAATTGATGTTATTGACCCGCTTGTTACAAGTACTTATTGTGCCGGTGATATAGTTACAATCAGATGGATTAATATTGTAAAAGACAGGAACGGGATTGACATTTTATACAAACCTCTGCCTGGTTATTTCCCGAATGATACGACTATCATAATTAGAAAGTCATTTCCAAACTCTGGTGATACGAATACATATTATTATATTGTTGATAGTTTGACATTGGGGACACAAGGATATTTCATCGTAATGAATGAATTTCAGAAACATGTAAAAGACAGCACCATCAGCCAGGTATTCAATAAGCCTCATTTGGACAGTGTACAACTTAATCAATATATATTTATGCCGGGGGAAACGCTTAGTGCAAGCGGTGTCTCATTATGTGTTGATTCAGTTGCTTTAGAGTATAAATACAGAACTGATACAACCTGGACAAGAATGAATATTATTGTTGCCGGGAATTATCAGAATTTCAGCATTGATGCTGTTATACCCTGTGTTAATTTCTTCAAATGTGACAGTACCGATGCAGACAGCCTGCTCGATATACAGTTACTCGGAATCAAAGGAATTTATACAGATACCTCATTCGTTTCAACAATCAGTATAATTCCTGTTAGATTTCCGGTTGTGATAGATACTTGCACATCAGTATGTAAAGTCAGGTATTTTTCATGGAATCCTTCATCAATTCAATTTGCCTGTGACAGTATGGGGATTTATGTCTCTTATAACTGCACCGGAGTGTTTGAACTATTAACTAATGTAGCTCCTTCTGACGGACAGTATGAATGGGATTTGCCATTGAAT
>JACRLY010000021.1:0-3808 GCA_016219595.1 Ignavibacteriota bacterium
AAGCTTTCACCTCGTCCAACCAGCCGAGAAATGAGCCGACATTATCAGTGAGGTCATATGTTCTTTCTACATAATCGGAAAAATATATTAGTCCGATTCTGTAATCAATGCCTCGTTTTAGAAGTGAATTTGTAAAATTGGAAAGATTACGCCTAACCGCATCGATATATTTTTGCATAGAGCCTGTCTTATCAATAACAAAAACGAAATCGACCGGGACACGTTCTTTCACAGTAATCTTTTCAACTGCAATAACAGGCTTTTCAATTCCATTTTCCAGTACAGTCAGGTTTGTGGCTAATAATGTATCGAGAGGCAATCCTGCTTTATTATAGGCTTCGACAATGACTTTAATAACAGGAAATTTAGTAATATCAACATTAGTGATTGTAATTTCAATTTCTTTTTGTGCAGATTTAACTTTAGCCTCTTTAAGCACATCCCTTTTATATTTGTTCGAATCAATTTTATCCGGGTAATTCGGATTTTGATTTTGAGCCGGGACAAATACAGAAACTGCTAAAAAAACTGCAATATATGTAGTAATCCTATTTCCGGTTTTTTTAAAAAACATAATTATAATAGACTCTCTTCGATAATATGCTGCAATCAGTTTTGTAAAATTAAGAAAAATTACTCTCAATTCGTAATTAAGAAAAAACCCTCTGCCAAATAATATAATCAGCGAGAGGGTTTTTTTCTCATAAAGCTATCTATTATATAGTCAGCCTCAACACCGGTGAAATCATGAAAAAGCTTTCTTTTTCATAAGGTCTGAGTCCTCTAAGCGGTGTTGCATATTTGCCTTCCAGGTAAAACCACTGCCCCAGCAAAGGTATATAAACCCTTCCGAGAAGAATCTGGTTCGAATACTGGAAGCTGATGCCAAACGGGAAAGCAGACTGATTCCTATATTCTGCCTTAGCATAAATCCAGTCGCCTGTCTCATTCGGCTTATAAGTTCTTAAATTTAATATATTCTGATTCGAAATATACATTACTGGTGTCTTTGTTTTAGGGTCAGGTATTTCGTAACCTGCATATTCCTGAACCTCAGAATAATTAATTCCTAAATCCATCCTGATATAATTTTCAGGACTGGCTTCGTTAAGCCACCAATGATAAAATAAAGTAACCTGTCCGGTTGCTTTTAGTATCGGGTAAATATTATTTATCGGGTATTTATTCAATGAATCACCCGGTTTGAATTTCACATTATTAACATTTTGAGTAGAACCGTAGGCGCCCTTGTCAATCGATTCCACAGTAACCTGAGTCAATGGCATTTCGGTATTAAAATGAATACCGAATTCCGGATGGAAAGGCATATGGAAATCGAGTCCTGCTACCAATTTACCTCCCGGTGAACCATTAAGGCTTCTGCCTGATACCCAGCTCAATATAGATTTATTATCATCAATGCCGCTTGTTACCCTGTAACCGCCGCCGATATATGCATTAATCAGGTAAGGAATCCTGTCCCTTGTCGATGCCTCTGTGTTTTCATAAAGAGGTCTTTTCAGGATAACTCTGGCTTCGCCTGATTGCCAGAAGTGGTAACCGACTTCGTCAGTACCAATTGAAGATTTGAGCCAGAAACCTGAATTTCCGATTTTCAAAGATTGCTCGAAAAGCGACAATGTAAACGCATGAGTAACATTGGTCGGTTCGAGATAACTCATTATTGCGGTTGCCTGGGAGCTTGAAGCGGGGATTTCAGGTTTTATATCCTCGAAGCAATAATCCCTCACATAAAAATCTTTCGCTTCTCCCCTTCTTGGACCGGAATAATATTTATACCCATTTATGTATTCTGACAAGCTTGCCATGTTAGCTTCAATTTCAACAGAATTCATACTTGCCTCTCCGCAGGAAATCAGCAGAACGTCATACGGCTTGTAACCCGGGTCTGCATCGAGAGGAGATGCCAAAACGAGAATTTGCTGCATATTCAACTGGCTTTTTTCGTAGCCGAGAAGAACAAATGTTCTGTAAACCTGAATCTGCAAATCAGGCTCGCAAATCTTCCATCTCGGGAAGTATTTCATAATTTCCGGGTCAATAGATGTCAGGTTGTTGACTATTCCTGTATAGTCAATTGCCTGCACACGTGCAAATCCCAGAAACATCAAAGCTGCTATCAGTGCTGTAAAAAATCTTTTCATATCTTTTCTTAAATTTAATTTCCTGATTATTATTTACTTATTTAATTAGAACGATACAATAATCCTTGCCATCGGGATGAACATTTGGTCAACCTCCCAGGCTCTTAAGTCTTTCCTGAATGCAGGGAAAAATACTTTTGTGTCGAGTCTCAATGCAAGAGAGTTCCCGATAACCGGCACCTGGAGCCAGATGTTCCCGTATAATGCTTCGTCAAAGTATTGAATACTTCCACCGAAAGGAGTTATTGCATTAGTTGCCATAACTTCAATCCTTCCCGAAATTCCAAGTACGGTTTCATCACTAATTTTCTTGAATATCATTTTAGGAGACGGCGGAACTCCTGTTTCTTCCTGGTTAGCCCATTTTTCAGCAGTGTACATCGAGGTTCCAATACCAAACCTGAACCAATAATCTTCGTCGACTTTTACACCGAATGTATAAAGGAATGATGCATTCCCGCGAATTATGTAATCATTATATAAATTATTATCCTCATATTTGTTTGCTATGACATCTCTTTTTTTGTAATCTGCCTCTGCCGCATCACCAAATACATAACCGAAATTAAAATGGAAGATACCGCTTTGAGGTACAACTTTAAATGGAAAATCGAAAGCTCCTGTCACTCCGACTCCGCCATGAGTGAGAGTTCTTGTTTGACTGAACAAATCTTCAGTCAATGATGACCAGCCGTTAGTCGGTAATATCACTCCGAGTTTTACACTTTGCCAGATGGCACTGATTGACATTCTTTCGCTCCAAAATGAGGGGAAATTAACTTCCTCAATTCCAAATCTCATCTCGAGTCCTAGAGTAGGAAGGCTTGAATTGGAATTTCCTAATGAATCAATCATATAAGTATCATATTCCCAGTAACCGGGCGGGTCGTATTTTCTCCAGCTTATCAAATCGGGACTAATAATCACTTCATGCTGATTCATTCCATAATTTGCCGGCTGAATATCGGATATTCTGAGAAATTGCTGCACATCGGAAGATGAAGCATCGTTTTCATTCATGACAATCGATTTACTCAAACCAAATGCCTTTGGTGCAAATTTCATATTTGTACCCAAGCCCTGAGCTTCGAGAGTCCTGTTAGTAACATTAGCCTGGTAAAAGGAATTCATTACGAGGTCATAGAAATTATTTGCTGAAAACCCGGTGTCGAGCTTAGTAGCTTTAAGCTCGTCATAAGTATATATATAGGTCGGACTGACAGACCTCAATACAATATCCATATCTTTCGTATCGTAAGATACAATCAATGCAATAATAGTATCAGGCATTGTGCCTTTGGTTACCCTGTTTGTAATCACATAAGCTTTTTCTAAACGGGTAGTTTCACCGGCAAGCTGATTTTTGAAGTAATCAAAAATACATTCCATGTCTTTTGGGTCAATAGTTGTGCCTGTCTGCATCATTATAGTTTGCTGAACACTTTCGATTTCATCACCAGCCTGAACCCCATCCTTGATTATAGCAACTATTTTAGGGTCTGTTTTCTTCACGCAAGCATCGTCTGTTTTGACAGTACCGGTGCCTTCAGAAGTTCTGACCACTTTCTGAATTTCATTGACAGAATTCAGTTCCCACACCGAAATGTATCCGAACCTGTAATTCTTGAACAATCTGAGAATTG
>JACRLY010000021.1:3840-75059 GCA_016219595.1 Ignavibacteriota bacterium
GCCACATCCTGAGCATTTAGAAATCCTCCGCATAAAAGGCAGCTTGTCAATATGCTCAATAATATCTTGATTTTAATCCTCATCTTTAAATATCCTCAGGTTTAATTATGTATTATTGTTACTTTCATTTACTTATTCACTTTAAAAAATTATCTCGGTCTTCTGCCGGGTGTTCGCCCGGGTTTCTCAGGTTCATAATTTAGTGGAACCGATATCATCTTCCTATCAGGTTTTGAAATCTTACCATTTAGTTTATTCTTAGCTACAGCACTTATTGGAACTTGTATTGTACCAATTAGCTTGTCCTGTCCTCGTGGAAGTTTACCTGTAATGTCAAAGTAAACAGAATAAGTACCAGCATCACCTTTTTCAACTATACCGGAGCCTTCTACCAGATCAAATCCTTGTACAGCACCAACATCTATCTTTCCAAGAGAAACTTCAACATCAGATTTTTCGGAAGACCCGGGGGCATCACCCATTGCAGTACCAACTGCACTAAGCCGGGTTATCCTGATTGAAATCTTTCTTTCCTGCCCTGAAACACTTTGTGATTTATCACCAATATTCATCTTTGGTGGTTTTTGCACAATTGGGAATGTTTCCTGAGGGAATATATCTACCTCTTTACCTGTTTGAGGTTGTATCCATGTAATCCTCAAAGTTAAATTATTTGTATTAGATGAGCAGAATGGTGCATCAGCTTGCTGAACAGTATATCCGTTTACAGGTCCTTTTTGCTGGTCACCCACATCTGTATTAATATAAGTCCTGTTTTGAGCTTCCAATTCGATGCGTAACTTCTATATCATATTTTCCAGGTGATAACTTTGAATCAACATAGCCATAATATTCTCTTGATCCTCCCCTTATTGGCGCTGCTGTACCGGCTACTTCGTCTCTTGGTTTGAATAATACTCTTGCAACAGTTGCAGCTGTATTTTGATCAATTACTTTACCTTCAACAATATTATTACCCTGATAAGGGCTAATCGTAAAATCTATAGCAGGTTCCACAGCATCAAAACATGCAAAATTGTCTGTTATAGTGATAACTGGATTAGCCATAGGTGGATTTGGTGTAATAACACGAACATTGAATTCAATGCTACCCCTGTTTTGTTCAAAGTTTGCTGATTGACCGGGAGCGAGAAGCTTACAGATATATCCATATAGATTTATTTTACCTATGAGGTCTGTTGCCTCCTCCATTCTTTCGACTTTTCTCTTTGAATCTTTCAGTCCTTTGTCAAAAGATTCGAGATTACCTGTTTTCACCAGGTCTTCATAGGAGGGCAGTCCATACTTTTCAAGTTTATTATTTAATTCTTTTTTAACTTTCTTCAAATCTCTTACAGTCAACTGAACAGTTCCGATGTTAACAGTTGTTTCGTCGCTGATTTCAGCAACATTGGCATCGCTTTTAACGCCGAGAATCCTGTTAGTACGGGAAGCAAATCTCAATTTATACCATCCTGCACGGTTTGGCGGCTGAAAGTTAACAATGAATGACCTCTTTTTTAACTCGCTTGTACCTTTTGAACTTTCAGATGTTGAATAAAAGAAAACGCTGTCATCAGGCATTCCGCTTGGTGCATAAGAAGGACCGGTAGTTTTCCTCATACCAACAGGATAATAAGGAACCACTGTTTCCATTGTAAGATTTTCCTTGGGCATATTTGCAAATGTTGTTTCTTCATCAAGATTCAAAATCCTGATTGATTCAAAAGTCCATGGACTTCCGTCAGTTGATGTGATTGATTGACCAGGAGTAAATTTCGAAAAATCAAATTTTTGCTTTTTTATTTCTTCTTCAGTGAAAAACATCGGTGCATTATTCGGGTCCTGGCTCGGACTGAAAAATACCTGGTATTCAATTTCCTGAACATTGGCGAGTTTCACCAGTTTTTTCTTTCTTAACTGGTAATCCTTATCTGCTTCACCTTCTTTCTTTTTCAATTCATTTGTAACATCAGTTACACCAACTTCGACAATATATCTTCTAAATGATTTTATATCGGCGCCCATTACTTCTTTTAGGTTAACGCCTGAAGGTGGTATTGTAATTTCATCCTGGGGTCTTGTGTTGATACCTTCGGTTCCGGCACCCGACTGAAGCTGCGAAAGGATGCTTTCTACGATTTTCATCGTTTCTTTCTGTTTCCTAAGCAATCCTTCTTCTGCTTCGTCACGCTCCACGATGATAATCAGCAGTTCTAATACGACTGCAAGATACAATACAAAATATACTTTACCTGCTCCACCGCCTTTACTCATAATTTCTTCCTTTTTATAAAGTGTTCATAACACATGTGAACAAAATTTTTCAAAATTAAAAATATAAATGTTTATTTAAAACTTTTAAGTTGCCCTATTTATTTAGAAAATTATTCATTATAATAATTGTTATTTGAGTGAATAGATTGTTCACGTTTTTCCAATTTATAGCAATTGTTTTAAATTAACAAGAAAAAAATAAAACCTTTAATGAATAAAGTTCAATAAAAGCGGTGCAAAGTAATACAACATCGTTTTTGTAAATATAGAATATTCAATGATTTTTTTGTAGTCTTTATGTTGAAATTTTTGTAGTCAATGTTACTACATTTTCCACATTTCCTGAATTTCATTCACTATTTATATTGCCATATTTCTGCAGTCAAAATTTTCAAATTTTTTTTGGTCTGGAATCATTGGAATATTAATGAATGAAATTAAACAATATTTAATTATTTTTCCTTTGCTGAGTTTGATTTTTAACAAAAAAAAGGCGGTATGGAAAAACACACCGCCTTAAAAATTAATTACAAGTAATTTTATCTTGTAGCCATCTGGTCCGGATTGCCGTCTGGATCATTCGAAACGTTACCCCTGCTTGAGATTGTTCCCCCGGTTGCAAGCAGAATACCTGCAAGATGGGGAGCTGCCATTGAAGTGCCACTCATTGTCGCATATCCTTTGTTTTTGTAAGTTGAATATATGCTTACTCCCGGCGAACACCAATCTACCGGTGGATTTCCCCAGTTAGAGAAATATGCAAATACATCATTAACATCAAGAGCCGATGCGGTAAATACGTTCTGATGATTTACACGAGCCGGAGAGTAATTTCCTGCAAAAGCCGCACTGTTCCCTGCTGCAATTGCAATAAAAACACCTTGATTCGCAAGATTGAGAACTGCATTGTCGAGTGCTGTGGAACCGCCGCCGCCGAAGCTCATGTTTGCCACATCGCCAGCTGTTGCTTTTGATGCAACATAATTAATACCTGCGATGATTTGTGAATATGTTCCGCTTCCGTTCTTATTTAACACTTTGACACCCACAACTTTTCCTCCTGCACATACTCCAACCACACCTGAAGTATTATGTCTCGCAGCAATTGTCCCTGCCACATGTGTACCATGTCCGTTGTCGTCTTCTGCATTTCTCCTTGTGCTCACAAAGTTTTTGCATAATGATGTCTGAACGTTTAGCTCCGGGTGGGTAAGATTAATACCCGTGTCAATTATCCATGCTATGTGAGGATTTGATGTTCCATCAACATATCCGCCTACCCTTGTAATGCCCCATGGTACTGTTTCTGCCTGGAATTTTGCCGATTTGGGATTGTCCTCGATTATGACCGGGTCATCTAATGTAATCTCACGGTCTTGCTCTACTATCCTAACCCTTTTGTCTAATTTTAGCTGCTCTGCCTGTTCAGGGCTAAGCTTCGAGCAAAATCCCTGAATAGCGCTTTCGTATACATAAACTAAATCTGTTTCATTTACTCCATAGTTCTTCAATACTGTAAGAACATTGCTTCTCATTGCTTCTGCTGATTGAATCGTATTTCCGAATGCATTATCATTGAATACAACGATATATTGATTCTGACTCAAGCCCTGGTTGTCCCCGTTAGTCGATGCTGAATCTGTTCCTTCGCTGCATCCGTAAAATACTATCGCTGCCGATGATAATATCATCAATAAGAATAGTTTTATTTTACTCATAAATACTCCCTCCTGGTTTATTTATAATTTATACTATAATTTGATATTTATACAACATTAATATTAACATTTTAATTAATACAAACAAAATAATATTTTTAATATTGCTATAGGATATAATATCAAATAAAATTATAGTATCAGTAAGTTAATAATAATTAAGTCAATTAGTACATTACTAATTGACTTGAAAAAGTACGATTATGATATATATGTAAATAATTTTCCTATCTCAGCCGGAAATTAATTGGTATGCTCACCCACAAAGCTACCGGATTCCCATTCTGTCTTGCAGGATTAAATATTGAATTCATTACTGCTTTTGCCGCAGATTCATTCAATAATTCGTTATCAGAAAATTCAATTATTGATTTCACAGGTTTTCCATCTTTACCGACCAAAACTCTGACTATCACTTTTCCTTCAACGCCTGCCCTCCTTGCCATTTCAGAATATGCAACTCTTCTCTGCAATTCTGAAAGGTCAATATATGGTTCCACTTCAACTGCAACAAAATCTTCGGGTGATAACTCGATATCTTTAACGGGTTCATTGCTGTTTCCTAAAACATGTGCAACATTATCCTCATGTATTTCTTTGGTGCCTTCGGTAGATAATACCTTACCGAGATTTCCGAAATCGGCAAATGTTCCCGGATTCCTGGTCAGCTCCGATATTGGCGTCGGTTCAGGATTTCCGGCAATTTCTTTGAAGCCGAAATCAGCAGGAACACGAGAATAATTTTTGTATAGTTGAACTTTTACTTCTTTATTGTTATTCCCCAATTCTATTAATTCATAGCCGCCTGCAATTTTCGGAATTTCAATTCGAATTTCTTTGGCAAAACTCATCAATAATGCAATTATAATTGAAACTGCAGTGATTAATCCCAAAGCATAGCCAAATGCCTTGAAAGTGAATCTTTCGGATAATTCTTTCAACTCGGTTGCACCGTAAGGGAAAGGATGCGGCAGTGCGATTGCTTTTGCTCTTTTCATATCGTGTCCTCCTCTATTTATCATCACTCTGTTTACTCCGAAACAAGTACAATCAATCTTGCTTCTACTATTAAGACACAATGCAGGAGGGAAAAGTTACAATGTAATGATTTATAAAATTGATATCAAATATCAGTGTGATATTCATTTTATAAATATATATTCTGAAAAACTTCTATTTTAATTTATTTTTTTCTATTTTAAAAAATGAATATTCCGTACATAAATGGTTTGAGGATTTGTATCAAATACAAATTCAGTAACTACATATAATTTTGTTAAATCTGCTGTTGTAAAATTATCATATAATATAATTTGGTAGATACCCCAATCTTTTGTTAAATTAAGACGTACTTTAGATTCACTTCCATCATCAAGGTCATAGTTATCCTTAAGACCTATCAAAACAGTTTCACCACCCTTCTTCCCTTTTAATTCAAGGATTAACTTTCTGTATTTTGAATAATCTCTTGCTGGACGAGGAGGTAGTGTAGGCTCTCCAATTGTAATAAACACTGAACCCCAACTTTGTCCACCCGGATAATTAATTGTCATAATTTTATTTGAAACATTTGCCCAGTTTTTCCTTTTTTCATATGAGTCAACACCCATATTTAAACCAGAACCTAAAACTCCATTAGAAAATACAATGGGATCATCTTGTTGTGAAGCAATTTCTTTTAAGTCTTCCTTAGCACTATCTTTTGCTTTTTTTATCTCTTCAAATATGTTATCAATCCTCCTATTTAATTCATATATTTTTTCATCAGAACCTTTAATTTTTTCATGTGCTGATTCCAAGTTAGCACTAAACTTTCCCATAAAAAAAATTGCTGAACCAATTAAGGTAACTAAAGCGACAATTAAAGCCCAATCCAAACTTCTGGGTTTTTGAGTTTGATTTTGTTTCGAATTTGTCATTTTTTTCTCTTTAGATTAATACTTATTACAGTTAATATTAATTTTATTTTTTATAATACTTTCGAAGTTTTGTATCATTTTAATTTAAAAGCTACCTATTGTCACATTAAAATAGTTTTATTGAAAATATTGATAGTAAAACTCTATATCTATTTATTTAAATAATTTATCCTCGATTATTTTAAGATTTTTATTTACAAAAAACATGTCAGGTTCGTGTTTAACTGCTCTTGCTCTAATCTCAAAATTTGGATCTTCTGGTTTTTTGTTGTCGAAAAGTATTAGTCCTATTCCAAATTGTAGACAAAGTGTGTCAAGCCTTGTAATATCCTCAATTTGTGAATCGTTTGGAACTACAATATAAGATTTATGTGAAAATATCTTGTAAGCACAAGCTTGTCCAAATGCAGTTATAAGCCCATTAGAGTCAATCTTAATTTCTCCTGAAATAATTTCGGTTGGAAATTGAATAATATCACTACGTTTTGATTCTCTCACGCCAACAACATCTGGTGTACCCCATTTGTCTTTAAAAATATTACCCCCTAATGGTATTGCGTTTGTACATTCTTCTAATTCATTTACCAACCAATCAGCAAAAGGATTATAAAAATCCTCCTCTTTTATAGTTTTTTCTTTGATAACTCTTTTTGGTCTTATTTGCTCATCCGGTTGTAATAGAATTTCTTCTTTAAATTTTACTAGTCTAAACACACCTCTATCAGGCTTATATATTTTTTCTGGATATTGAATATCTAAATCCCAAGTTGCTCCTCTTATTGTATTTTGGTTAATTGAGGAATCAAGTTCTAAAATTCTCCTAACTAGATATGAATATCTTACACCTTCTGGTTTAAGATCTAAAATTTCGAAAGCAAAATTTTGTATCCGAGAGGTTATTGTTGTCTTAGCCATAAAATAAAAATGTTATCTATTTTAAAAAAAATATTTAAACATTAATAGAAGAGGTTAAATAATACTTCTATTCTAAGAGTTATATTTATAAATTAACTTATAAAATAAAATTTTCCAAATTTATATAAAATTCTAATTAGAAATAAATTAAATTATTTCCTCACCGGATACCTCACAAGAAACATAAAACCATTCTTGGCATAGAGTGGTTTCAGGTTTTCGTTTGCAAGGTATTGCCTGCTGTCTTTTGCACGGCAGATGAAATAAGCAGGTTTGTCAATGTTTCCGTTTATGAGCCAATCCTCGAATTTGTCATTCGGTATTTTTTTATAGTATGCCGACAGGTGCATCGGCTTTCTTTGACTCAAAGTAAGAGATAAATTATTTTATTTTTATTTTTTGATTTTAGTAATTGTTTACGGGTTTAATCTTCTAAATTTATCTTTTGCTTTGGAACCAAGCCATATAACAAATTCTATATTTCTTGATAAGATATTTCCCTTGCCAGACCTGATATAATTACGGCATTTACTGCAAACAGTATTACAATCTGTATAATTTTTATCAAGAAAATACTTTCGGGATGAAATATACTTTTCATTGTTCCAAATATCTATTAAGGGAGTTTCAAAAACATTGCCGAAAGAATGTTCTTTCTTATAAGTATAGCAGCAAGGAGTTACATC
This sequence comes from Ignavibacteriota bacterium, assembly GCA_016219595.1. Lineage (GTDB taxonomy): Bacteria > Bacteroidota > Ignavibacteria > Kapaibacteriales > UBA2268 > XYC2-FULL-35-21. The sequence goes on from JACRLY010000021.1 coordinate 11,356, forward strand.
ACCGTATACATTGATTGATAAAGTATCCCAAATGTGAGGACATCGAATTGGTTCCATCAGAGCTTTGGGTTTATTTTTACTGTATCGGTACATTCTGTTCCTTTTTTCTTTAGGAAGCCAATATTCAATTGTACTTTTCAACTCATCTTCATTAAGATTATCCCAATCAACATTATCTTCTCTGAATCCCATCGGAACGAAACCATATGCAACTTTATCGGGCATCTCATCTAATATTTTCTTTATCCTATCTTTTTCTTTCTCGTTATATTTATTTAAAACAACCTGGAATTTTATATTGAAATGTTTTGCTTGTTTTTCCTTTCTCAACCTTACAAGTTCTTTGAAATTATCTAATGCCAAATTAAAATCACCTTTTAATCTGTATAGCAAATAAGTTTCTGCTGTAGCACCGTCGATAGAAGCCGACAAATAATCCAAGCCGCTGTCAACGATTTCGGGCAGTAATGCTTTATCAATATTTAAGTTAGAATGAATAACAAGTATAAAGTTTCTTTTTTTGCCTTCTTTTATAATGTCAAAGATATCGGGATTAAGAAATGGTTCACCAAAATGGTAGAGAGTAATTGTTGAACCTTTTTCCAATTGATTTGCTATATGAATAAATTCATCAGTTTTTAGGTATTTATTTTTCTCTTTGATGTAGGCAGTTGAACAAGCCGGGCATTTGAGATTACAAAAATTTGTTGGCTCAATCTGAATAGTTTTAGGTAATTTCTCAATGAATGAGTTTACATTTAATACCTTGTTTTTATATTCTTCCTTTATTCTTGCGAGCATATTTGAAATATTAATTTTTTCTTAAAAACAATAATAGTGAAAAGAGAACTAATATCTAAATCTGTTAAATAAAAAAAGTAAGAGGAATTAATTACAAGAAAATTTAATAAGTTTCTTTGTTCCGATTCCATTTAATTATAATACAACAGCTATTCAATTACCCTCACCGGATACCTCACCAAAAACATAAAACCGTTCTTGGCATAGAGTGGTTTGAGGTTTTCATTTGCAAGGTATTGCCTGCTGTCTTTTGCACGGCAGATGAAATAAGCGGGTTTGTCAATATTGCCGTTTATGAGCCAATCCTCGAATTTGTCTCTCGGAATATTTTTGTAGTATGCCGAAAGGTGCATAGGTTTTTCCGTGTAGAAATATTGTCCGTACTTATAATTAGGCACATTCAAGACATACACATAACATTCCCTGCCTTTTAATTGCCTGTAAAATTCAATTGCAGTACCTTGAGTATATGCATCAATTTTCGGAGCAAGCAAAGGAAGAAAAGTAAACATTACCAATGCTGTCGAAGCGAAAAGATAAATGAATCCTTTCAGCAATTTTCTTTTTCTGAAAAGAATCAGAGCAAAAATAATTGCAATAAAATAAAATATACCGACAATATATTCAAGCCCTCCCCAATGCACAGGTGTTTTGAGAATTTCTCTCGTGAAGTCATCTGTTATTTTTGGAAGGAATAATTTTATATTCATCATTGCAAGCGGGAAAGCGAACAATAGCAAAGCCCAAAAAATTCCAATTATTCCAACAAACCAGGCTATATACTTCTTCCATGGCATATCCCTGTAAGCAAGTGAATACATAGAATAAGCACCGAGGAATGTTAACGGGAAATATGCAAGGGATGAATAATGAATAATTTTTGTTTCTACTATGGTAAACACCCCGAGTACAACGCATAACAGGACTATTGCCATTTGCCTGAATAATTTCTGTTCAGAATTGTCATCCGGCTGGTTCCTGAAACTTCGGAAAGCAAGAACCGACGCAGGGAAACATCCGAACAACAGGACTACAAAATGATAATAAAATGGTCCGCCGTGGCTGGCATCTTCAGTGGTAAGCAATCTCAACTGGTACGAAATAAATTGCTGAAATATATTTCCTTCGCTTTTCATTGAAATGATTATATACCAAATCACTACAGGCAGAAAAGAAATTATCGTAAATAATAGCAATTGCCCAAGAGGAAACCGGGTATTCCTTCGATTGAAAAACCAAATCAATAACCAGGAAAGAAAGACAAGCAGGTATGCAGTGGGTCCTTTTGTCAAAATTGCCAAGGCGATGAAAATGCCAATAAGAATCGTGTATTTATATTTCGATTTGACTGCAGTATTTTTGATATTTATTTTCTGATGGAATAATTCAACAGAATAATACATGCCGGCAAAAATAAACAAGTTGAACAATGGGTCAATCAATCCCGTCTTGAAATAAAAATGCGGCAGAATTGAACCTGAATAAGCCAAAACCCACAGAAGTCCTAATTTTTCATCAAATAGTTTTTTCCCGATATGAAAAATAAATAGCAAAGAAATTATTCCAATCAAAGCATTAGGAAAACGTGCCGCAAATTCATTGACACCAAACAGCTTCATACTCAATGCCTGGCACCAGAAAAAGAGAGGAGGTTTTTCGTGGAAAGGTTCATAGTCAATACGAACAGTCATGTAATCACCCGTCACGAGCATCTCGCGTGCCGCTTCTGCAAAGTTCACTTCATCCCAGTCGAACAGATGTACACTTCCGAGATATGGAATGAACATCAGTATACCGATTACGGCAACAATAATGTAGGATTTCCATTTGTTATTATTTGTTTTTTGCATAATTTATTTCGCAAACATCTCCTGCAATGTAGAAATAACGGCACGGCTGGTTGGAACTTCAATTGCACCAAGTTTGCTGACAAGCCTTACTTTATCAATTGTCCGCAATTGGTCAAGCACAATCCAGCCTTCTTTTTTCTGAAATTTACATTTTATTCTCGTAGGGTAACTTCTTCCCTTTGTTGTCATGGGTGCAATTATAACTGTATTAATATATTCGTTCATCTCATCGGGTGACACAATAAGGCATGGTCTTGTTTTCTTGATTTCACTTCCGATTGTCGGGTCGAGATTGACTAACCATACTTCAAAACGCTGAACTACCATTCCCATTCATCCTTGTCGAAATCATTTAATAAGATGGTATCAGTATCAATCAGCGTGTCATCCTTATTCTGAGTCATTTGTTCAAAATTCTCGTCCCATCCTCTCCTGACTTTTTTTCTTATAGGTTTTATTATCAGCAAACGAGAAGATTCTTCAATCTCAACTTCCGATTCGATTTCGCATTGTTTCAGCAATGGCTTCGGTATTCGGATACCAAGGGAATTTCCTATTTTTATAACTTTTGTTTTCATAATTACAAATGTAATTACAATGTAATTATTTTCAAAATCTTTTTTTTAAATAAAAAAGGGGGCTGATGCCCCCTTTGAAAATATAAATAACCTTTAGATCACCTCACTATTGCAACCGGGGTTATTACCCTTCCATCGTTAATCCAGGTTACAATATAATATGAACCTGACGGGTAAGCTGATGCGTCAAATTCACAAGAATATTCTCCGGGTGCAAGTGTACCTTTCATTATTGTTGCCACTTTCCTCCCGTTCAAATCTACAAGGAACATTTCAGCAAACATTGATTTATCACCGCCAAGATTATACTGTATGTTTGTCTTGTTGTTTACAGGATTCGGAGAAGCCTGTACGTTCATGACACCACCAGCAGTATTATCATCAACACCCGACGGGGTTTCAAGCCAGTTCAATGAATTGCCAATCAAATTATTTCTTGCGGTTTCATCTTTAATTATTTCAGGTAGAATCGGCATGTAAACCACCCTCTTGCCCTGGAATGAATACCGTATTGCCACAATCGAATCTATATTATCTTTATGATACAGAATCGGGAATGCCTTTGTCATATTCGATATCATAAGGCAGGGAGTTTTGTATTTGTTGATTTTGCAGGTCTGCTCAAAATTATTTGTGATTGGGTCATTTTGTGTACCTGCAAGTACAAAATCTTCACCGCTTGCTCCAATTTCAATATCCTTGAAATAATCGACTGCTATACCTTTCAATCCGTTAAAGAATTCAATATTAGCACCTCCTGTACTTCTTGCAATGTTAGCTCCGGTCAGCAAAATACGTTTTCCGGAATCCAGCATTTCTTTCAGAAGAGGCAATTCCACATCTGATAAACTACCTTCCAATCCGCAGTTCCAGACTATGGTTTTAATATTTTTAAACAATTCCTTATTATCGATGAATTCATTTGAAGACATAATCACAAAATCATTTCTGCCTGACTGGATGATTGCGGAATTCAATCCGTACTTGGTTTCCCCTCCGTCATCCATTACTTCGAAACGCTGAATCTCGGTAGAAATAATAGTAATTGTTCTTTTCCCGATAATTGCCTCGGGGTCATCTTTGACGCCAATTGTAACAGTGGCATCGCCAAAACCGAGTGTCTGACCGTGAGTAAGTTTCAAAATAAAATCCGAACTCTGCTGAGGAGCAAGAGTTATTTCCTGGGATGCGGAATTAATTTTTGTCTTTCCCGATACCTGACTCGGTAACTCAACATCGGCAGTCCAGTCAGCAGGTGTTCTTGCGGATTTTTCAGCATTCAAAGTATAAGTTACATCGCCATCGCTGATATTTTTCAATGTAAAGGTTTTATCGAATGATTCGCCTTTGCCTGCAATTTTATTTGTTTCCTGCTGTTCAGAAGTAACCGTGAATTTCGGCATCTTTGGTTCGCCGACATAACCCCAGGCAGCATTCAATGTTTTTTTATTCGATGTGTACATCTGAACCAAGCCGAGGATTTTAATATTATTAATTTTCCATGCAGGGTCAAGTGCTAATGAAAAATTATGACTGTATGAAACGCCGGCTTCTGCCGGTATCGCAAATTCACCCTTAACACCATAGGCTCCGCCGAGCATCTTGCGGACAACTTTCATGTGCTGGTAACCTTCAATAACGTCAGGAAGATTATAATATGGATTGTCTTCATACCCGGCTCTACCCGACAGGTAATTGTGCTGGTCCCATCCATCTCCGGTTCCTGAACAACTGTCTTCAACTATATAGCAATTAAAATGAAGTTCTTCATTCACAGACTCGAGCATGGTTGCAGTCAATGTTGCATATAATTCCCTTGTCTGTTCATTAATTGTATAAACAATATTGACATCAACCTCGGGTTCTTGTGCCAAAGCAGTTTCGACTTTGCTCATCCATGTATCACGTTCTACAATTAGTACTCCACCTGTACCAGTCCAGTCAAACCTGTCTATTGAACCCTGAGGATAGCTATGTGAATTAAAATCCGTAGCTAATGTATCCTCTTCAGGTATAACCATCCCATCGCCATTATGGATTTTCACCCCGATAAAATTATCGGGATATTTTTCATGTATCTGCTCCACGACATAAGAGCCGTCAACACACCATCCGCACCATGCGCCTGTGTGCTGTTCGAGAACCACCCTTTTCACTGCCTGGCTGTTTGCCGTTGTGAAAAGAAGTGACAAAGCCGCTATAAAGTATGTAAACTTTCTAAGCATAGACACCTCCAAAAATTTATATGTAAAGAACTTTTATCTTGTAATTAACACCGGTATCGAAAATACCTTTCCACCTATATAGGATGCAAGACGGTATGACCCGCTTGACAATTCTTCAGAGCCTAATGGAATTATATGCTCACCGGGGAAAACATTTTCGTTATTTATCACTTTTAATTCGTTACCAAGATTATCATATAAAATAAATTTCAATTTCTCAGGACGATTACCCTTCAGATTATACGAAATCATCGAAGATGATTCGACGGGATTGGGTGAAACATCGAATGAAAATTCCATATTCTCCGATTTGTATTCCTCATCTACGTCAAGCATGCCAAGCACCCATTTGATTGAATTATCAACTAATTTGTTCCGTTTATTTGCATCTTTAATGACAAATGGAGTAATTGATGACAGGAAAACAAGATTGCCATTATTTACTATTCTGACACCGAAAATTGCCTCTTCACCGGGAATATCAAGAGTGTCATTCTTAGTACCGTTCCATTTGACAAATTTTCCAGTATTTGAAAAATGGAGAACCGGATGAGTTGTTGACCAATTTGTAATCTTCATCAATGTAATCAAATATTGAATAAGATTACCCTCTGTACTTGAACCAAAATCACCACTAATAGGGTCATTCGCAACACCTGAAAGCCATACACGCCAGGGTTCTTTTCCATATCCCTGGAGTGAGAACCCGTTGTATTCAACTCCAAAATATCCGAGTGAATTATCATTACCTAAACCGGAAACTATTTGGTTTCCATATAATACCATTGGAATATTAGCATTTAATGCTTCAAACATAGTTGATATATCACTTTGAGATGGAGAACTGAAAACACCCGTATTCCATACTATAATTTTTTTATTTGGAAATCCACTAATAAATTCTTCAAATTCCACAGGACTAATTTCAAAGAAATCATTATAACCAAGGGTTTTTAAAATGCCATTCATTGAGTATTGAGCTTCAGTTGGACTAATAACCTCAAAACTTTCAAGTTCTTCAGAAGCGGCTTTTATACATCTCAAGGTTTTAACAGATGCCGGTTCATTTTTTATTTCCAAATTCATTGTTGCATCACCAATACCTCTTGTAGGTCCTGGCGTCAATTGTAATTCAAAATTAGCCGTTTGTTGAGCTTCAACTGTAATTTCAATAGATGCGGCGGTACTTTTCACTTTACCTTCAAAAGAAGTGGGAGGAACCAAATTAACATTCCAGTCGGCTGGAGTTCTTTGTGATTTACTCGCAGTGACAATATAGGTAACTGATGCATCAGTTTCATTTTTCAAAGTATAGTTTTTAGTAAAAGGTGTTCCCTGATTAACTACTTTTTTATAAACCGGAGATTCTGATGTCAATTCATAACTTGGTATGGAGATAGTGACGTCTTTTGTACCTTTCGCTGCATTAAGAACTTCTTTATTATTTGTTGCATTAACCTGGATAAGTCCGATTGCATGAATATCTTTTATTTTCCATCCGGCGTCCAGAGTATAAGTAAAATTATGAGTATATGTTTTACCTTCCAATGCGGGAGTTGCAAATTCCCCTTTTATTCCCCATGCGCCGCCAAGCATTACCCTCACCACTTTCATGTGTTGATAACCGACAATTGGGTTAGGCAGATTGTAATATGGATTGTTTTCAAAACCTGCAAGATGAGATAGATAATTAGCCTGGTTCCAGCCTGTACCTGTTCCGGAGCAGCTATCTTCCAAAACGAAAACATTAAATCGTAGCTCATCGCTCATTGTTTCTAGCATAGTTGCTCTAATAGTTGCGGTTAATTCTCGTGTTGATTCATTAATACTATATACCATTTCAATATCAACTTTTGGAAGCTCTGCTATTGATGTTTCACATAATGTTTTCCAATCACCACGGTTCTGCTTATAAACACCTCCGAATATTTTCCTGTCTATTGTTCCTGAAGGCCATGAAGCAATGCTAAGGGCTCCTTCGATTATATCAGTTTCGGGTATAACCATTGCATCACCATTGTGCAGCTTACATCCAATAATTTGGTTAGGATATTGTTCAAGAAGTTGATCCATAACATATGAACCATCTACGCACCAGCCACACCATGCTCCTGTGTGCTGTTCGAGCAATACTCTTTTAACAGGCTGCGAATTGGATACTAATACCGATGTTATTGTTATAACAAGCGAGATAAAAATTAATCTTGTAAATCTTGAATGCATATAATCTCCATAAAAAATTGTTAAACTTTTATTTATATTTAAATAATTGCATTCACTACTAATAAATTCAAACTTCCAATTTCCTTAATTTATTTGTAAAAGTCAAACATTATTTATATTTTATATAAAAAAAGGGGTATTACTACCCCTTTTATGATTTTTATATAAAATTTCCTCCACTCATTCTATTGAGTGAAATTTTATTTCTAATGCTTCACGAATTTCAAAATCTCATTATTGATTTTTATATAATAATTTCCTGAATTAAGTGAACTTATATCAATTTTATTATTTGCATTTATTCCTTTTGATGTAATCATTCCGATTACAGAATAAATCGAATAATTTTTCCCGATGAAATTCGGATTTCCAAGATGCAATTCGTTTTCAGCAGGATTCGGGTACAATGACAATTCAGTAGTGTTTGTTTCCTCTCCTACTTCGGTTATGCTCGGACCAAGTGTAACTTCATCGATATACAGTGCATTGCCGCTTGTTCCCGGTATTCCGGCAATTTTAATAATCACACTCTTGGTTTTATATGCATCAAGGCTTAATTGAACGGGCTTATATTCATTGGAAGCCGGAATATACATATACTGTGGATTCGAAGGTTGTCCTGTCTCTACAGCATTCATTGAAAATATTTCATTCCATGTCAGTCCGCAATCTTCAGATACCTGTACCTTGATTTGTGGTGCTGTTCCTCCATTGGAACCGTCTGAATATGCATAATAAAAACACAGGTAATCTTGTGTAAGTTTAGACAAATCCGCTTCTCCGAATATTATGTTACCCGGTTTTCCCGAGACACCCCAGGAACTGTGTAATGCATATCTGATTGCACCTAATGAACCGTTAGCTCCGCATCTTGGATTTGTTACCATCAGGAAGTTTGTATTTTCAGCCTGGTCGAATGCTAAGTTATTTGGCATCTGTCCGTCAAATTCTCCATTGAAAAGTGAAAAGGCTTTTGATTTGAAACCGAAACCACTGTGTGATTCGGCATCGTTAGTAAAATCCATATCAAATACTTGATTTCCATTTATATTTTTGAATCCCTGGAATGTTAAATTATAAGAACCCGAGGGGGTATATTGCAAATCTCCCCAATCTATTATAGTTTTTTCATACGGTGCAAGATTGCCGGTAAAACTTTTAACATTTTCAACTCCGTCAAGAATTAAAGAAACATCAAACTCAGTAATATCTTTTCCTGAATTGTTAGTTACTTCAATTTTTGGGTCAATTGTAATAAAACAGAAATCGGTGGGATATACTGTCATATTTTTCAAACCAAGGTCAACCTTCAGGTTCGGGTCAAAATCAACTGCTGTTCCGCTGCCGGAATAAATATTGCTTTGATTTTCCGAAACAAAAGCAACCACATGTAAATTATAAAGTACAACATCAAGGCTATTAATGTTATCAGGTAAGGTTGTTACATATTTCCTGTATTCATAATGGTCTTTGGTAGTTGTATCGATAGCCTCACCAAATGAACCACCCGAGCTAATAGCCATTCTCAGAACATGATTATGCCTGTACTTTCCGTCTTTTGTCCAGTTTGTTGGATTATAATTCCCATAATCCGACTGTGGACCTAAAATATTATCCTGTGTAAGGAATACAGAAAGATAATTTTTTTGACTCGAGCTGTTACCTGTATAGTAGATTTCCACTTCGGTTGTCAGTGTACGGTTAGAAAAATCAACATTTGCTTTGACTGCTACATTAACCGGTGAATTTTGACCCATTATTTGGTATGCTGCCGAAGCCCAGCTTCCTCTGTCCATAGCCCATGGTGATGTACTGCGATTGACCGAACCAGCAGGATAGCCGCTCAATCCGGATGCACCATCGATAGGTGTACCAACTGTTGTTCTCAAATCCGGTTCTCCGGCACCTGGTGTCGCATAACCTCCGGCATGGATATTAACAAGGAAAACTCTGCCGGGATTAGCTGCTACCAATTCATTAGCCCTTTTGTGTCCGTCCGGGCAGTACCCGCAATGAATTCCTGTAAATTCCTCTAAAATCACATTTCTTTTTTCTACCTGTGTGCTAACCCACTGCTGTGAATTCGCATTGTAAAATATAAATGCGATTAGTATTATGATTGTAATTTTGTATCGCATAAAAAATCTCCTTTTAATAATTCTTTATATATATTTTAATACTAATAATCAACCTTTTATTCTAAAATATTATATCTAATATCAATAATTTCTATTTAAAAATCAAGTACTATTTTATATTTGATTAAATTTTATTAATCTTAATGTTAATTAATTTATTATTAAAATTACTACTTATCAATATATTTAATATGGAGGATTTTTTTATATTTTTTTGATAATTTACAGGGAAATTATTGAAATTGGTTTTTTCTTAGATTTTCAACACTTTGATTGAATTAATATGATTTTTTCTAATTCGCTGAGAAATTAATCAGTATAATAATCTAATTTGCTTTTTCTATCAGAAAATTCTAATAATAATGATAATCCATTTCACTTGTTTTAACCCCAATTCTTCAGTAATTTTATGGTAGCTTTATTGTAGTACTTAAAATTAATTATAGTAATGGCTGTATCTCAAAGTAATATTCAAATTGCAATCAGTTTAGCATGTGATTATGGAGCAAGAAAGCTTGTTCTGTTTGGTAGTGCATTATACGAACCTGAAAAAGCGAATGACCTTGACCTGGCAGTATCGGGCATTGAAGGATTCCGAATATTTAGCTTTGGAAACCGACTTGAAGAAATATTGAAAATTCATGTTGACGTAATTCCACTAGACACAGATTCAAGATTCATTAAACACATTCTTAAATATGGGAAAGTGATTTATGAGTCCTGATATACTGAAAGAAGAAATTGACATTGAAATTCAGGAGCTGGAATTAATAGTTGGTAAATTAACTGAAATTTACAAAAAATTTAAAAACAATGAACCCGATATCATCATTAAGACTGCAGCGGCCTCTTTTACTGCCCAATTCTATAGCGGAATTGAGAACATTTTAAAGAGAATTTCAAAATATAATAATATTCAAATTCCAAAAGGGGAGGACTGACATATTGAACTCTTTAACAGATTTTGTTCTCCCCCATTTTCATCTCTTCCTGTAATTTTTGATAATTATTTAAAGGAAGAGTTATCCAATTATAGAAGATTCAGACATTTTGTCTTTCACGGTTATTCTAACAGAATCACTTGGAATATTCTATGTGATGGCATAAAAGAAGTAAATAATGTTTTTCAAAATTTTAAATTTAGCTTAAATAATATTTTAAATCATTTATAAGATATCGAAAGTAGATATCACATAACAAATCTTATTTTTCAATTCTAATTTTGATATATGTGTTTTTTTTAACCCGAATTCTTCATTAATTTTATCTTTCGTATAATTTGCAATTGAATCGGAGCTTTTTTAAATGGCGTATAATGTTAGAACACAAGCTGAAGTTGATGAAATAACTAAGAAAAGACACGAGAAAATAATCAGGGAATTACTCGATAAAGATACATCTGCTTATTTCGATGACCCATTAGAAAATGATATGATTCTCAATATGGGTCCACAGCACCCGGCTACTCACGGTGTTTTGAGATGTCTTCTGCGGCTCGACGGCGAATCAATACTCAAATGTATACCCGAATTGGGTTACCTGCACAGAGGCTATTAAAAACTTGCGGAAAATGTAACTTATCACGAGTTTATTCCACATACAGACAGATTGGACTACCTTTCGCCATTGTCAAACAATGTTGCAATTGCATTGGCAATTGATAATGCAATTGGTATAGAAGCACCGACGAGAGCACAGTGGATAAGAACCCTGGTTGCAGAGCTTGCCCGTTTGTCGTCTCACCTGATGGCTATGGGTTCCACATGCCTGGACGTTGGTGCAGTTACAATGCTTCTCTGGACATTCACTGAAAGGGAAAAACTTTATGATATATTCGAGTTAATCTGCGGAGCACGCTTTACCACAAGCTTCACACGCATTGGAGGTGTGGCAAACGATATTGATGATATAACATTGGAAAAAATTAAAAAATGGGCAATACAATTCACTCCCGAATTAAAAAGATTCGAAAAACTCGTTGACAGAAACAGGATTTTCCTAAACAGGATATCCGGCATTGGCATTATGCCTCCTGAAAAAGCAATCCAGCTTGGCTTAACCGGACCTACATTGAGAGGTTCAGGAATACCGAGGGATTTACGCCGTGATATGCCTTATCTCGTCTATGACCAACTTGATTTCAATGTCATCACATATAATGATTGCGATGTACGTTCGCGTTACAAAGTCCGCGTTGACGAAATGTATGAAAGTGTTAATATGGTTCTTCAAATATTAGACAAAATGCCAAAAGGCGAAGTCAGGTTGAACGAGCCAAGTAAAGTACTTCCAAAAAAAGGGGAAATTTACACAAAAATGGAAGAGCTGATTAACGATTTCATGCTCATAAATTTTGGAGCATTGCCCCCAGTTGGCGAAACTTACACAGCAATAGAAGCTCCAAAAGGAGAGCTTGGTTTCTTCATCGTATCAGATGGAACAGGTCACCCATGGAAGCTGAAAATCCGTTCTCCTTCGGCATCCAATCTCCAAGGGCTGCCCTATATGGCAGAGGGTTCTATGATTGCCGATATAGTCGCCATCATCGGCTCCATTGACCCTGTGATGGGCGAAGCGGATAAATAGATATTTATTAAATTATGCTTTACCGCACAGAACAACGTATCAAACGATTAAAAGATGTTCTATCAAAACGTCAGACTACTCTAACTGTCGTTCTGGAAAACATCAATGACCCTCATAATCTCTCAGCCGCACTCCGTTCATGCGATGCAGTGGGCATTTATGAAGTATGCCTTGTGTATTATGGAGGACAATCATTTCCTAAACTCGGTGCAAAAAGCTCTGCCAGTGCCAGGAAATGGATTCACATCAGGAAATACAAATCAATAGAAGAATGTTTTAATGAATTAAGAAAAGAAAAAAAGAAAATTTACACAACACACATGTCCAAAGAATCAGTCTCACTCTACGAACTTGAACTGACAAAACCCACAGCCCTTGTCTTTGGCAATGAACATTCAGGTGTTTCGGAAGAAGCTGTCAATCTCGCAGATGGAAATTTCCTCATTCCTCAAGTTGGGATGATACAAAGCCTGAACATATCAGTGGCAGTAGCTGTCAGCGTTTATGAAGTCTTCCGCCAGAGGTACGAAGCAGGGTTGTATGACAAACCACAATTCAAAAAAACAGAGTTGAATAAAATGCTTGAGGAGTGGGGAAAGAAGTGAAGGTTTACTTATCCTATTTTATCTGATTTTTTTATATTCCTTTAACACTTTTTCTAAAGGGATTGCATTAGAAATTGGTGTCTTCTCTCTTCTTTTGATGATATTATAAATCTCTCTGTGTTCTTCAAGTTCTAACTTCTCCTTTAAACTTTCATACTCCTTATCTTGTATGAGTACAGAATCCGATTTACTATTTGCAACCATATTAATCCTGATAAAATATTCTTTATAATATAATACGTATAATTATATGTAATATTATTCAATTATTTTTAAATCTCAATCTCCTCCGGCTCATTCTCATTCCTCACAACTCTCCAGTCATTTTCTTCGCGGTCGAAGTTAGCTATCTTTTCAATAGGCATTCTCAGGTATTTGCCTTCACCGGTTACTGCCACTTCACCATCGGGAAGAACAATTTCACCTTTTCCTTCAAAGGATCTGCCGGTCTCTTTAGTCAACCTGCCAATGACTTTCAATTCACAATCAAGTGGTATCTGTTTTCTGTATTTCGCATTAAACTCAAGTGTTACCCCCCAGACTTCATCTTCATGATTCATCATAATTGCCCTGCCGATTGTTTCATCCAGTATAGTAGAAGCAATTCCCCCATGCAGTCTTCCGGGATAGCTCTGGTGCATTTCTGAGGGTTTGAATATTGCAATCAGTTCCTTTGTGCTTGTTTCATAAAATGATGCTTTCAATCCAAAAGGATTCTTCAATCCGCAGACAAAACATAGTTTTGAGTTTGGCTGTTTTCCTGATATTTTGTATTTCATAGTTTCTATTAATTTTGGAAATCAAATAAATATAAAATAATAAATAAAACCCACGATCTTCATCGTGGGTTTTATTATCAATCTCAATTTTATTTTAGATTATTTTTCGATTACTTCTCATCCACAATTGTATAATCTGCTTCCTCGACATTGCCGGTTGAGCTTGTCTGGCTCTGTTCTCCACCTGCACCTGCTTGCTGCTGTCCGCCGTCGGTTGGACCGGGTCCGGGTTCTGCTCCGGGTGGAGGCGGCTGTGAGGCACCTGCCTGCTGGTACATGTTCGTAGAAGCATCGCTCCACGCTTTGTTCAGCTCATCCATTGCGGGATGCAGGTCGCCTGTATTATCTTTTATAGCTTTTTCGAGTCTTTCCTTAGCAGCTACAATCTTCTGCTTATATTCAGGTGCGAGCTTATCACCAAGTTCCTTCAATTGTTTATCAGTCGAATAACACAAAGTATCAGCCTGGTTCCTTATATTAATTTCTTCACGCCTCTTTGCATCATCGGCAGAGTTTGCTTGTGCATCATGTTTCATCTTCTCGACTTCCTCCTTTGATAATCCGCTCGAAGACTCAATCCTGATGTTCTGCTCTTTACCTGTTGCTTTGTCTTTAGCAGCAACTGAAAGAATGCCATTAGCATCAATATCAAATGTTACTTCAATTTGCGGGATACCCCTCGGTGCCGGAAGAATGCTGTCGAGATAAAATCTTCCGAGTGAACGGTTATCTTTTGCCATCGGACGTTCACCTTGTAGAACATGAATTTCCACAGATGTCTGACTGTCAGTAGCTGTCGAGAATATTTCCTGCTTCCTTGTGGGAATAGTAGTATTCGCTGAAATCATCGGTGTAGTTACTCCACCAAGAGTTTCAATACCGAGTGTCAAAGGTGTTACGTCAAGTAATAGAACATCGGTTACATCGCCTGATAACACACCACCCTGTATTGCAGCACCAACAGCTACTACTTCATCAGGATTCACACCTTTTGACGGTTCTTTTCCGAAAAAGTTCTTCACCAATTCCTGTATTTTTGGAATACGTGTTGAACCACCGACAAGAATAACCTCATCAATCTGTGTAGGTGTTACCTTAGCATCATTTAGTGCCTGTTCGACAGGTCTCAATGTCTTATCAAAAAGGTCAGCGCAAAGGCTTTCGAATTTTGCCCTGGTTATATTTATATTAAAATGTTTCGGACCTTCTGGTGTAGCAGTTATGAATGGAAGATTCACATCAGTTTGAAGCATTTGGGAAAGTTCGGTTTTTGCTTTTTCAGCAGCTTCACGCAATCTCTGCAAAGCCATCGGGTCTTTCCTCAAATCAATGCTTTCCTGCTTTCTGAATTCATCTGCAAGAAAATCAATAAGTCTCTGGTCGAAGTTGTCACCGCCGAGATGTGTATCACCGTTTGTTGATTTGACTTCAAATACACCTTCACCGATTTCAAGAATAGATATATCAAATGTACCGCCGCCAAGATCATAAACGGCAACGGTCATGTTTTTCCCTTTTT
Organism: Ignavibacteriota bacterium; assembly: GCA_016219595.1. GTDB lineage: Bacteria > Bacteroidota > Ignavibacteria > Kapaibacteriales > UBA2268 > XYC2-FULL-35-21. The sequence continues at coordinate 26,660 of JACRLY010000021.1, forward strand.
TGTCAAGCCCGTAGGCAAGTGCTGCAGCCGTTGGTTCATTAATAATTCTTTTAACTGTCAATCCTGCAATTTCGCCTGCATCTTTCGTTGCCTGTCTCTGTGCATCATTGAAATAAGCAGGAACAGTAATAACGGCTTCGGTGATTTTGGTGCCAAGATAATCTTCTGCGGTTTGTTTCATTTTCTGCAATACCATAGCTGAGATTTCAGGTGATGAGTACTGCCGTCCTTCTATGTCAACCCTGACCGAATTACCATCGCTCGATGGAAGTACTTTAAAAGGTACCATCGAAATTTCCTCGGTTACCTCGCTAAGTCTTCTTCCCATGAATCGTTTAATAGAATATACTGTGTTTGTCGGATTAGTAATAGCCTGACGTTTTGCAGCCTGACCAACAAGACGTTCACCTGATTTTGTAAAACCAATAACCGAGGGAGTAGTCCTCGCCCCTTCGCTGTTTGCTATCACAACCGGAGTCGTTCCTTCCATTACAGCTACAACCGAGTTTGTTGTCCCTAAGTCAATTCCAATTATTTTCCCCATCTAATCACCATATTTAAAAAATTTAACAATAAAATTATTATTTTTCAAAAAACAAAGGACAGCAGATAAGCCTATAAGCTCCTGCTATCCATAAAAAATATCAATATCGAATAATCAAAAATAAAATTTCAATATACGTTTTTCAATTTAATTTATTTAATTTCAACAGTTTTCTCTTTCGGTTTAACCGGTTCGAGCTTAGGAACCGATAAATAAAGCATTCCGTTTTCATATTTTGCTTCGATTTTATCGGCAGAAGCAATGTCAGGAAGCTGGAATGACCTCTCAAAATCTCCAAAGGTACGTTCACTCCTGCAGCAGACTTTTATATCGTTCTTTTTCTCGAACTTCTTCTCGCCTTTTATCGTGAGAATGTTATCCTCGTCAACCGAAACTTTTACTTCATCCTTTTTTACACCGGGAACTTCAATATCAAAATATATATTCTTTTCATCTTCCTGTATATCGACTCTTGGTTTAAATCCCCCAAATTCAACTCTTGGTCTTGTTTCCGGGTTAGATACTGTCTTAAACATTTTATCAAACTCTTTTGTCAAATTTTCGAATTCCCACCAGGGATTAAATTTTACAAATGCCATAGTTACCTCCATCAATATTTTAATTATTATTATTTTTTATCTTGGGCAGACACAATGGTCTGCCCTTACATTTTGCATTTTTAATTATCAATTGTCAATTTATTATGCAATCTTTACTTCAATTTCTTTAGGTTTTGGCGGCTCAATCTTTTTCAAACTCAATTCCAAAACACCATTCTCAAATTTTGCATTAATGTTTTCTACATCAATATAATCGGGTAGAGAAAAACTACGTGTGAAACTTCCAAAATTTCTTTCAGTCCTGATTAAACTCTTGTCTTCTTTCTTCTCTTCCTTCTTTTTCTCGCCCTGTATGGTCAGAAGCCTGTCCTCGTTAACCGAAACCTTTACCTGGTCTTTTGCCAGTCCGGGAAGTTCGGCATGGACAAATAAATTGTTGTCATCTTCTGTAATGTCAACTCTCGGGTTGAATGCTCCCATTTCGAAACTAAACCCTTTTTCGAAATCGTTCATAAAGTGGTCGAATTTGCGGCTTAATCTTTCAAAGCTTCTGTATGGTTCAAATCTGACTAATGTCATATTATTTCTCCTTATAATTTATTCACATATTTATTTACAAAAATCATTTCGATTATTGAGAATTACGAAAAACGTGCCAAACAAATAATACTGCCATAATGTCATAATTTACTGAAAAGTCGTCAAATGGATTTAAAAAGTATATGAAAATTTGTCAGTTAGTCTGACATAAGATATTTTTTAGTCTATGTCATTTTGACACATTGATTAAATTATTGCTCTTTCTGTTATCAATCAAGTGTAAAATTGCAAGTATTGGATGGTATAAGAAATTTTGGGCACTGAAATTCGAGTTAAATGCTTATTTTCTTTTCCCTGCTGATTTAAAGTAAAGTTGCACCACTAACAATTTGTGATTCATTACTATATTATTTAAAAAGATACAATGTAAATTAATTAAACCACTATTTATTTATCTGTCTTTATTATGTAGTTATAATAGTAAGAATATTCACATTTATAAAATCAGTTTCTATTTAATTACTACTTAATAATATGTTGACAATAGCAACATTACGTTATAAAAAAAATCAAGAATTTTTTTTCTAATATAAAATAACTAATTTGAGATTTTATAGAGAAATTAAAGACAGTGTAATGACTATAATATAGAACTATTTTAATTTAGTGAGTATCAAATGTGATAATTATCAATTGAAAAAGAAGTATTTATATTTAAATTATTTTTTTGTAGTTAAAAATGTATTACAGTAAATTAATTCAAAAAATATTTATTTGTGCCTTTTCCAACTTTGAAAAAAAAGACTATTTCAAATTATTTCTAATCTTTTTGAGTATTATTATTACAAACCAAAGTATTTATTCTCAAATTTCAGATGACTCAACAAAATACTATGAATCACTAATAAAGATGCTCGAGAGTAAAATAGACATTGATTCAAAATATGAAAAAACAGCCTCTAAATATATACAATCGGTCTTAGATGCACCTGCTTCTGTTTCGGTAATAACTTCTGATGATATTGAAAGGTATGGATATAAAACAGTAGCTGAAGCCTTAAACAGTGTAAGAAGTTTTTATATTAGAAACGATAGAAATTATGAATATGCAGGAGTTCGCGGCATTGAACTTCCCGCTACATATAACAGTCTAATATTAATGCTATTAGATGGACATATAATGAATGATAATATTTATTGGGCACCTTTTATAGGCAATGATTTTTCACTGAATATGAATCTAATTGACAGAATTGAAATAATAAGAGGACCTGGTGCTGTATTATATGGGACAAGTGCGGTAACTGCAGTAATTAATATAATTACTAAAAGCGGTAACACATTGGATGGATTAAATATTTTGGGAGGTACTGGTAGTTATCGTAACCGTAAAGCTTGTATTAATTATGGAAATACTATTTCTGACATAATAGATTTAAGTATTTCTGCCCAATACGGTCATTCGAAGGGTAGGGATTTGTATTTCAAAGAGTATGATGCAGATTCAACAAATCATGGATGGGCTGAAGGAATTGATGGGGAAGAATATTATGGAGTTTATTCATCATTAAAATATAAAAATTTAAAACTAACAGGTTTTTATTCTATTCGAGAAAAAGAAATACCTACTGCTGCCTGGGAAATGACTTTTAATAAATTATCAAAGAGTACCGATATCAGGAGTTTCCTGGAAATAAAATATGAAACTTCAATTTCAAAGGATTTCAATTTTTCTTCGAGAATTTTCTATGATAATTATAAATATAAAGGATATTTTCCGTATGAACTGGAACAATATGAAATAGACAATGGAAATTGGTTAGGTGGAGAGTTTGAATTTATTTGGGATATATTTTCAGATAACAGGCTTACTTTGGGAGGGCAGGCAAAACGTAATTATCAAGCCAGGATATATCTGTGGGATGACTCGACAAATTTCTTTGAAGGTGATTTTCCTTACAGTTTATTTTCGGTTTATTTGCAAAATAATTTTCAGATTTTAGAAAATTTATCTGTTGGAATTAGCTTGAGAGATGAATATTTTGAACTTACAAAAAGTAATTCTTTATGTCCCCGAGCTTCAATAATATATAATCCTTCCAGCAACAGCTCTATAAAACTACTATACAATAATGCATACAGAGACCCTAATATTTATGAAATGTATTATAATGACGGCGATTTATCTGAAAGTAATCTTAATTTAAAACCAATAATAATTAATTCAATTGAAATTTTATATGAACAAAATATTGGAGATAACCTTTTAGGAACTGTATCGTGTTTTTATAATAAAATTAATGATATTATCGAATCAGTTCTGGACTCTTCAAACAACCTTAATCAATTTAGAAATATTTCAAATGTTAATACTATAGGAATGGAATTTGAAATCCAATCCAAGTTTAAATCAGGTCTGTGGAGCTATTTGAGTTTTTCATTTCAGAGGTCAAAATATCAGGGTACTAATGAATTTGTTTTAAATTCTCCTGAATATATGCTTAAAGGAGGTATTTCTTATGGATTTTTTAATTATTTGTTTATTGGTTTAGATATTGATATTGAATCGGGTAGAAAAACCATATATAACACTTGGACCGAACCTTTTTGTATAAATAATCTGAGCTTTTCATTTTTACCTCATTCAAATTCAGTTAATTCAGAGGAGGAGTTGATTAACAGGCTCAATTTTACTTTTAGAGTAAATAACTTATTTGATGTTCAATATGAACTACCAGGAGGTCCCGAAAATTTACAAAATGCTTTTTTGCAAAACGGGGCAAATTTTATTTTTGAGACCTCAATAAAATTTTAGTATGAAAAGTATATTATTAATAATCATAGCTTTAAACTTTGTGGTTCCGGAAATATCTGTGTCCCAGGAGATTTCAGTTCCTGTAATTTATCAACTTCAAATATTTAATAAGATACTTTATTCAAACCGGAATTTCAATTCAATAGACAAGAATAATATTGAAATATGTATTATTTATCAGAAGAAATTCAGGTTATCATCCGAGCTGAAAAGCCAGGTCTTATCATTCATTGAAGAAAATAGCAGTTTCAAAGAACTTGGGAATAAAAAAATTAATTTTAATGTTTTATCAATTGAAACTGAAAAAACACTTGACAATTTTTTAGAATCGAATAAAGTAGATATTATAATGGTTACACCTTTGAGGGCTGTTGATATTGAACAATTAGCAAAAATAACAAGGAAACATAAAGTATTAAGTTTTAGTTTTATTCCTGAATATATCGAATCCGGATTAAGTGTAGGTATCGGCTCAAAAGCGGAAAGACCTCAAATATTGATTAATTTAAAGGCTTCAAAAGAGGAAGGGGTTGATTTTAGTTCACAATTATTAAAACTGTCAAGAATTATTGAATAGTTTATGAATTTATTGAAATCTTTAAATAGAAAATTCAAAAACCTTTCCTTCAGGAGAAAATTCGTATTCTCCTTTATTATTCCGATATTTTTCGCATCTTTATTCATTTACTTGTATATACCTGCCAGAATTGAAACTCAGGCTCATGCATTTATTGCAGACAAAACCGAAGGGATATCCAATATGACTTCCTATGCGATAAGTTCTGCTCTTTTCTATGAAGATAAGGAAACCATTAAAGAGTCCTTTAATATTATAAAACAGGATAAAGAAATTCTTTATGCAGTAGTGACAGATTTATCTAACGAATTAATTTTTTATTATAACCAAAAACTGGCTGAGGAAAATTGGTATAAAAATGATTTAAATAATCAGGAAGCAACAAATACTTCTGTTTTTAAATATAAAAAAGTAATTATTTACAATAATAACAAGGTTGGAATTTTATATCTGGGTGTATCACTTACGAATATAAACAAGCAGATAACTGAAGTCAGAACATCAATAGCAACAATAAGCATTATATGTTTTATTATAGCTTTAATTATTGTGTATGGTATAGGTGATTATTTATCAAAGCCATTAGAGAAAATTGAAGAAACAATTGGTAAAATTTCAGACGGAGAAATTTCAAAAAGATTAGAATACAATTATAATGATGAGATTGGTCATTTTGCTAAGTCTTTCAACCAAATGCTCGATGAATTGGAGAATACTTTAACTGAACTGAAGCAAATCAATGCAGAAAAGGACAAATTCTTTTCAATTATTGCTCATGATTTGAAGTCACCATTCGCCGGATTTCTCGGTCTAACCCAAATTATGTCTGAGCAAATGCAGAACCTTTCACTGAATGAAATTCAGGATTATTCAAAAAGTCTAAAGGAGTCAGCTGCTAACCTATATAAATTATTGGAAAACCTTCTTGAATGGTCAAGGATGAAGAGAGGATTAATAAGCTTCAGCCCCGATAATATCATACTCTCGCAGTTAGTAAATCAAAACATAGAAATTATAGCTGAAAGTGCAAAGCAAAAAGAAATAACTATTACCAGTTCAATTCCAGAAGGGACTATGGCTATAGCTGACAGTCAAATGCTGAATACAGTAATAAGGAATTTAATATCAAATGCAATAAAATTTACAAATCATAACGGAGAAATTCTAATTTCTTCTGAAAATATTGATAATGATATGATTAAAATATCTGTTAAGGACAATGGAATCGGCATGGATGCAGTTATTTTGGGAAACCTGTTCAGAGTTGATGTAAAGGTTTCTCAAAGGGGGACTGATAATGAGCCAAGTACGGGAATTGGGCTTCTTTTATGCAAGGAATTTGTCTATAAAAACGGTGGCGAGATATGGGTCGAAAGCACTGAAGGCAAGGGCAGTACTTTCCATTTCACTGTGCCGGTTTTGAAAAATTAATTTAAACCTCATTTTAGAAATAATAATTTACAGTTATCATAAGTAGAATATTAATTCCTTATTGATTTCACCTCATTCTTTTTTATCCAGTTATCAATCAAATGTAAAATTGCATGTATTGGATGGTATATTAACATCTTTGGTCCGGAAAAACGCATTACTTGCCGGATTTTCTCCCTCTCAACAGATTTATAGCAATGAATCGAGCAGTTTAGGCAGGTTGGTTTGTCCTCATCGAATGGGCATTTATCTAATTTCTTCATTACATAATCGAACATTCCGTCGCAATCACTGCATAGAGTCCCCCTTGAGCCATGCTCCAGCCTGCAGTATAGCTTAATCATAGCTCCAACGGTAATTTTTTCTCTCTCTATTCTGCTTTTGAAGAAAATCATTAGAATTATTTGTTAAAAATCAAATGTGAAACGATAGATGATGATTAATAGTTTTATTCTAAAATCGATATATTCCCTTGTATTTTTATAACGAATTTATTATCTTTAGGAAGATGAATTTTTCCTTTTAGTGAGTAAAATATCATGAGGAAAGACTAATGATTCATAAATTTATATCTCAAATATTTTCTGCATTTGGAATAATATTCTTTTATCAAGTGTTTTTATTTTTTTTAGGGATAAACTTATCCTTTTCTCAATCCGATAGCACAGATATTTATGATTATGATTTCAATCAATTATCAAAATTAAAAATTACTTCAGTATCAAAAACACCACAAAGATTAGTAGAAGTTCCATCAACTATTTACGTAATATCATCAGTCGAAATAAAAGAAAGAGGATACTTTACACTTGAAGATGTTTTATCTGACCTCCCCGGTTTCCAGTTCAGAAACATACAAAGTTTCAATAGCTATTCTTTTCAAAGGGGAATACCTAATCAAAACAATTTAATTTTAGTTTTGATAGATGGTGTCCAGGTGAACGAACTCAATTCAGGTGGCTACTATGGCGGAGGGCAATACAATTTGTCAAATGTTGAACGCATTGAGGTTGTTTATGGTCCGGTATCAGTTGCTTACGGCACTAATGCAGTGTCAGGAATTATAAATATAATAACTAAGGGTACATTAGAAAAGCAAGCTGTCATCAATACTATAGTTGGTAACTTTAATACTATCAATTCAGATATAAGTTATTGTTATACAAATAATAAGAAAAGTTTGGGAATTCGTGTTTCAGGCATGATTAAAAGTACAGAAAAAGCTGATTTAAAGGGGACAGCAGGCGATAACAACTGGTCTGACTTACTGGATAACTTTGAGAATGATTATTCTTTTGATATTAAAATTCAAGTTGACAATTTTATTTTAGGAACAAACTTTTTACAAAAGCAATCATCGGCTGCAACTTATGTAAAGTCTACCGGAACAATTTATAAAGATTACGGAACATTATGGAATATAAGGTTTATAAATAATTACTTGAAATACAATAATATATTATCAGACAATCTGACATTTACATCCACTCTTTACAACCGTAATGCAACAGTACTTGATAATTCAGTAGAATATATAGTTGATACAGCTCAAATTGGATATTATCGTCCTAATAACTTAACCGGATTAGAAAATATTTTAGAATATTATATCGGTAATATTTTTTCAATTACAGGCGGTTTAACACTTGAGTATGAGCAATTAGCAGAAGCATTTACAATTACGTACAGCAAATCTCCGGAACAAAAGCCACCAACTCCACTAAGTCCTGAAATGAAAAAAAATTCTTTGATAAGCCTTTTTTTAGAACCACACATTTCTCTTTTTGAAAATATTTATATTTCCGGAGGAATTCGCTTTGATAAAAGCAGTTTTTATAATCAGGTATTAACTCCAAGTGCAGGGCTAAGTTATAACTATCAAAATCATGTAATACGTTTCTCCTATTCGGAAGCATTCAGAGCGCCTAAACCTTGGGATTATACTGATGGTCTGGGCAACAGCTCCCTGCTCCCTGAAAAAATGAAATCGATTGAAGCGGCAATTACATTATCAATAGCTGATAATTTTAAACTCGATTTAATCGGATACAGCAACAAATTTGAAAATGCGATTACTAAACAGAGTATAGGCGAAAGTTACAAATGGATTAATGAAGGCAAAATTACAACTAATGGTTTTGAAGTTTATTTCAGGTATTCATCGCCAAAGTTAAAATCATCAGTAAATTACACTTATAATCAAAGCCTGAATTCAAATGATGATTTTATTCCTGAAATCAGCAAACATACCGGTAATGCAAGTTTGACTTATTCATTCACTAATAATATAATCCTGAACATTCGTGCTAATTATATAGGAGAAAGAGAAAATACTAAAGTTATTGCTACAACCAATAGTAATATGATTGAACCATGTTTGATATTCCATGCAGTTTTATCATTCTTAAATTACGAAGGATTTAATTTACAATTAATTGGCAAAAACATATTAAACAAAGAATATTATCATACTTCCAACAGACCCCCTGACAGGTACCGGCAATCTCAGCGAACCATTATGCTATCAGTTGGTTATTCATTAAACAATTAGACAAAGAATATGAAAATATTAATTAAAATATTATTAGTCACAATACTAATTTGTTTAATCACTTTCAGGTCATTCGGACAAACAGACAAAGCAAAGGTTATCGCAGCATATATTAATAACTTTGCCAGGTTTATCACCTGGCCGAATGAAAATCAGTTAGATAGCTTCAGAATTGGTATTTTTACAAATAATATTGATTTAATCAAAGAGTTTGATGATTATTCAAAAAAACGAAGAATAAAAGAAAAGCCAATCAGTCTGACAATATTTAAAACGTACCCTTCGCATTTCAATTTTCAAATTTTAATGCTGTCCGAAGATAATTCAAATTACATTACCCAAATTTATGATGCTATAGAGGGAAAATCAACATTACTTATAAGTGAAAATTATAAGGACCAACGCAACATAATGATTAATTTTATTAAAACTTCACAGGAGCAACTTTCTTTTGAGGTTAATAAAGCTAACGTGATAAATCAAAAACTTTCAATAGACCCTGAAATTTTACTTTCAGGTGGAACGGAAATTGATGTTGCAAGCCTTTACCGGAAATCGCAATTTAACCTGAGAAATATGCAAAAAAACATGGATATAATGAGCGATTCACTTAAAAACCTTCAGGAGTATATCAATACATCAATAGATTTGATAAATAAACAACAATCTGCAATAACAAGACAGAAGAATTTATTAGAAGAACAAATAGCAAAAATCAATAAAGACCAGGAAATAATTCAGTCTCAAAGAGGGATACTGGGTTCACAGCAAGATTCCATAAATATTAAAAACCGTGTACTTCTTAAAATGTTGAATGATGTAAAAAAGCATCAAAGTGAGCTGGAATATCAGGAACAAATATTAAGAACCAATCAAAAACAGATTGAAGTTTTGAACAAAGAAATAAAAAACAAAAACATTACATTAGGGAGTCAATCCGAAACCATTGTACGACAAAAACAGATGTTATTATTTTCTATAATTATCGGTTTTCTTATAATTTTATTAGTTACAGCAATTTATATCGGTTATCGAAAAAATAAACATAAAAGCCAAATCTTGGCAAGTCAAAAACGAGAAATCGGAAGAAAATTAAATGAGGTGGAAAAATTAAATTTACAGCTTAAAAATGCCGACCAATACAAATCCATATTTTTAGCAAGCATGAGCCACGAACTCCGTACCCCATTAAATTCCATAATCGGATATACCGGAATACTGCTTATGGGTATGACGGGAAAGTTAAGCGATGAACAAAACAAACAATTATCTAAGATAAAAAACAATGCTAAACACTTATTAAGCTTAATCAACGATATACTTGATATATCAAAAATTGAAGCGGACAGGGTCGAATTACACATCGAAGAATTTAAATTAAAAGATATGATTAATCAGGTTGTTGAAATAATAAATCCAAAAGTAATTGAGAAACAGCTTGAATTGACAATTGATTTAAAAGATGATTTGACAATTTCTACTGATGAAAGAAGAATTAAACAAGTGGTATTGAACCTTGTCAGCAATGCTGTAAATTATTCCGAAACAGGTATTATACATATTAGTTCGAAGAGATTGTCAGACAACAAATTCAGAATATCCGTGAAAGACACTGGGATCGGGATTTCAGAAGATGACATGCTGAGATTGTTTCAACCGTTCCAGCAAATTGATTCTTCACTTACCAAAAAAACTAGCGGGACCGGATTAGGATTATACTTATGCAGAAAAATATTGAAGATGCTGGGTGGAGATATTTTTGTAAAAAGCGAGCTGGGTAAGGGAAGTGAATTTTATATTGAAATGCCTATTAAATACAAAAAGGATTAAATTATGAAACGTGTATTGATTATTGAAGATAACGCAGATAATATGTATCTAATGAAGTTCATATTGGAAGCAAACAATATAAATGTAATTATGGCTACTACAGGTTTAGAGGGTATTGAAACAGCATTGAAAGAAAAACCGGATTTAATCCTTATGGATATTCAATTGCCTGATATAAATGGATTAGAGGTTACAAAGAGAATCAGAGAGTCTGATATTAGTAATTCGATTCCAATTTTAGCAGTATCTTCTTATGCCATGACGGGTGATAAACAAAAAGCACTCGATGCTGGATGCAACGGTTATATAGAAAAACCTATAGAACCTGAAACAATTATGGATAAAATAAACAAATTCCTATAACATACAAATTTTTTATAATCAATTTTAAGCTTAGGATATTTATATGAAAATACTAATAGTGGATGATAATCCTGACAATTTGGATATGTTGGAAATTGTTCTCAAAAGCCAGGATCATATTGTACATTCAGCTATCAACGGCAAGGAAGCACTCGAAAAGCTCCACACAGAAAAGTATGATTTGATTGTATCCGACATTTTAATGCCGGTTATGGATGGTTTTCAGCTTTGCAGGGAGTGCAGGAAAGAGGATGAATTAAAAGATATTTGTTTCATTTTCTATACTGCTACTTATATTGACAACAAAGATGAGGATTTTGCCAAATCATTAGGTGCTCACGAATTTATTCGCAAACCGCAGGAACCGGAAATTCTTATAAAAATTATTAATGATGTTTATGAAAAATCTAAAACCACTCCCCTGGTTTTTGAAGAACATAGTGATAAGGAGATTCTTAAACTTTACAATGAGAGATTAGTTTCCAAATTGGAAAAGAAAAATATTGATTTGGAAAAGGAAATCAATGCACATAAAAGAACTGTTAAAGATTTAATTATATCTAAGAATAAAGCAGAAGAAATGAACCGTCTAAAATCGAATTTTCTTGCGAACATGAGTCATGAATTAAGAACTCCGATGAATGGTATTATTGGATTTTCACAGATTTTAAAAGATGATAATAATCTCGATAGTGTAAAGGAAATTGCAGAATTGATATATAAAAGCAGTAAAAGACTGATGGAAACTTTAAATTCAATCCTTGACCTGTCGAGACTTGCTTCCGGTGAAGTGATACCAAAGCTGTCTTTCGTCAATTTGTTGCAGATATTAAATGAGATTATTGTACTTAATAGGAATTCCGCAAGAAATAAACAATTAGAATTAAAGTTAGATACTACACTCGATAATCTATCCTTTAATTGCGACTCAAGATTTATCTGGGAAATAATGAATAATCTGATTAATAATGCAATTAAATTTACTGATAATGGTAGTATCAGCATCAAAGTTGACACAACATTGGTAAATAAGGAAAAATATGCTGTAATTGATATTATAGATACCGGTATTGGCATTGAAGAAAGTCAATACAATGTCATTTTCGATGAATTCCGGCAAGTAAGTGAAGGATTGAGCAGGAGCTTTGAAGGTACCGGGCTGGGTTTGACTATAAGCAAAAAATATGTGGAGTTACTTGGGGGCATATTAAAAGTGAAAAGTAAACTCAACGAGGGTTCTACATTTACTATACTATTGCCATTATCTGGATACAAAGGACCTTCAGTTAAAGGTAATCAAGAATAAAAAAAAAAATTGTGGATGGGAAACTGATTAATACTAAAGATAGTGAATCTAAAGTACTATATGTGGAAGATGATGAGATTAGTATTCTCCTTTTTGAACGGCTTTTCAAGGATAAGCTAATAATTGATTTTGCAAGAAATGCTGAGGAAGCAATTCAAAAAGCAACTGAAATCCAGTATTCGTTAATAATGATGGATATTAATCTTGGAAAAGGAAATGATGGGATTTATGTTACAAATGAGTTAAGGAAATTTGAAAATTATAAAAATATTCCGATTATAGCTGTTACTGCATTTGCTATGCTCGGTGATAAAGAAGATTTTATCAGCAAAGGATGTACTGATTATATATCTAAACCTTATGATACTGGAGCTTTATTCAAACTAATTAGTAAATATACTAATGTTGTGTGGTATTATTAAAAAGGTTCCATTTTATACTCTGTTAAATAAGAAATAAAATAACATAGAAAATTATTAGAATAATATGTTACAAATCAAATGTAAAACGCAGGCTAACAGGTAATAGTATAAATATTATTTGAACCCATAAGAGAATATTTAGGCATTTAATTTTTCTTTATTCAATAATATTAATATTCAGTACAGGATGAAGTTCAAGAAAATGAGGCATTGCATCTTTTGATTTTTTATGTTTTAAATCGTGAAAAAGAACACCATCAATTTCAACTTTTACTTTGTGTTCGAGTTTATGTTCACTGCTGCCATCATTTACTATTCCGTGCGGATAAGTAATGGATAATATTTTATTACGGCATTTCTGATAAAGCATTGCGAACTTTGTTTTTCTAACTTCAGGACATAAATCAGGAGAGGGAATTTCACACACTATTGAATGCTTTTTATCCAACATAATATTCAAATGGTAATCGTTGTCATTTTGTTCACTCCATTCTTTCAATTTACCTTTAATCCTGTACACCTGTTTTTCATCCATTAATCTGGCTTTGTTTTCATCTCCGTTTTCTTTCGATAACCTGGTATTTTTATCCAATACTTTCAATGCTTTATAATCAATCGGAATGGGTTCGAACTTAATTTCCTTTGCCTCATTATCAGCGAGTATTTTAACTTCCCAGCGGTTGTTACCACACGGGTGTGCTTTTTGAGAGAAAAGTAACTGATTTATTATTAGTATTAATAACAGAACAAATATTTGTTTCATATTCTTAACTGATTCTAATTTAATTTATCTATAAAAACAAAGTTAATCAATCCCATATAATAACTTACCAGTTTCAATTTTATCACCAGCTGAGAATTTATAAAAATAAATTCCTTTATTCAAATTCATTGGATAAAATGAATATTGATACTCCCCTTCCTCCTGCCTTTCATTAACTATTGATTCTACTTCACTTCCCAACAAATTGCTTATAATTAATTTTACATTCGTCATACCGTCGAGTTTATATTTAAAATATGTTTTATCTGAAAAAGGATTGGGATAATTCATTATTTGTTTATCTTCATTTTTATAGTATCCAACTGAAGTCTCTTTTTCCAAATATGCAGTCGCCCATGTTGAAGGTTTGAGTGAATCCGAAGTAGATGGGTAATATTCCCATGCACTGAAAGTATTTGTTACATCGAATGCAATACCAATCGCCACTGTATTCGAGTCAATACCCACTAAATAAAAAGGAATTTTTATTTCAACAATATCCGGCAGATTGACAGCAAAATTGTTAGCTTCCCAATCAGTGGGATTATCATGACAATTATCATAAATATTAGGAGCTCCTCGATGATTACAATTAGTAGCCGAAACGTGGAACCACCAGTCATCATCCATCCATGACAGGCTTTTATCATTATTAATGTCGAGCAATAATTCAGGGAAACGGAAATTTGCTGAGCCCAGGTTATCAAGATAGGCAAACATCAGTGAAACACTATCATGTTTGAACAATACCCTCACAATCTTATTATTCATAGAAATAATATGAACAGAATCGGCGTCTTCCCACTCACCCACTGATAAATTCCCGTCAACTTTTATTGAAATCCCTTTCGGGATGTTAATAGTAACCTGTGAATTTAACAGGGTTGAATTCAATATAGCCAAAAATAAAAAAATCTGTATCAACATTTTCATAATTCCACCTTCAGATCAGTTATTTATTTACTTTTTTATTATTTTATTATCAATAAATATCATGGTAAATTTACTCATTAACAGCTGTGAATTTAACAAACCACAATATTTATGGATATTTTTATTTATCTATAAAAAATCATATAAATTTTTTTATAACATAATAAACAGCATCAATAAATACAATTTTATTATTCAAAGTACTTATAATTTTGTTTTCTTTTTAATATTCTTTATATTATAAAGTATATAAAATATATAATTGTCAGAATTGGTTGAGAACCTGAGAATTCCTATTCAAAAGACATAATAAATTGACAAAATAAATTCCATTACACTGAATATTAATTTATAATTTGGTGATTTATGAGACTGAAATTAAATATTGACATATCTAAAAAGAAACATACAATTATTTTGATTATCTGCATTAGTATTTTATTTGCAGTTTTCGGTTTTCTTTTTTACAACTACGTAGAAACACACTTTCGGGAAGAAAAACAACATGAACTTAAAGCTATTGCTGATTTAAAGATAAATCAAATCGCACAGTGGCATAATGACAAAATTGGAAATGCTGATGTGCTTGCTAATTCTCCATTCTCAAAAAAAGCAGTTCAGGAATTAGTAATAAATTCTAATAACTTATCCTTAAAAGAATCCTTAAAGGAAAGAATGCTGCTTTGCAAGGAGAGTTATAATTATGAGGATATTTTCCTTGTTTCTACTAATGGAAAGATGTTACTGAACATTGCAAATTATCATAATTTAGATATTACAGCTATTGATAAATACTCAATGTATATTGCTAAGAAAAAAATATCATTCACAGATTTTTATTATTGTCCAACTCATAAGAAAATTCATTATGATATTGTATCTCCGGTTTTCAATGAAACAGGTATTCCGGTTGCAGCATTTATAATGAGAATTGACCCTAAAGATTACCTTTATCCTCTGATTGAAACCTGGCCCACACCAAGCCTTACTTCAGAAACAATGATTGTTCGTAAGGAAAACGACAGCGTTCTCTATCTGAATGAAACCAGGTTTTTGAAAAATACAGCATTAATATACAGAAATTCTTTAAACCGTAAAGATTTACCATCAGTACAAGCTGTTTTAGGTTATAAAGGTATTTTTGAAGGTGTTGATTACCGCAACAATAAGGTTCTTGCTGATATCCGTCCTGTCCCTGGAACACCATGGTTTATGGTAACGAAGGTAGACCAAAGTGAAATATATTCCGAACTTTATATAATAGCCGGTGTAATCGGTGGATTTATAGTTATTTTGATTCTTTTAACCAGTGCCGGATTTTTCTACTTTTATAGCAGCAGAAACAAAAATATTTATCTGGATTTATATAATAAAGAAAAAGAATTATGGCAATCACAAGAAAAATTTAAAGTTACATTGGATAGCATAGGTGATGCTGTTATAACTACAAATACCAACGGTAATATTGAGTACATGAACACAATGGCAGAAAATTTGACAGGCTGGAGTTACAGGGATGCCAGGGGAAGAAAATTAGATGAAATATACCCAATCAGAAATGAAGAAACAGGAAATAAGGAAAATAATGTTGTTCAAAAGGTAATGAAACACGGAATAATTAAAGAATTAGCTAACCATACAATTCTAATTTGCAAAAATGGAAAAGAAATACCAGTTATGGATACAGGTGCTCCAATCTTTAATGCCGATGGTTCAATTATCGGTATTGTGCTGGCATTTCAAGATGAAACCGAGAAACGTAGCCAACAGCGGCTTTTGAAGGAAAGTGAAAAGCGATACCGTACAACATTAGACAATATGCTCGAAGGCGGGCAGATTATCGGACATGACTGGAGATACCTTTACCTGAATGATACTGCTGATATTCATAATAAAAGACCTAAAGAAGAATTGCTTGGAAATAAATATATGGATATGTGGCCAGGTATAGAACAAACAGAAGTTTTTGTCAAAATAAAGAAATCTATGGAAGAAAGAATTCCACAGAAAATGGTAAATGAATTTATCTACCCTGATGGAAGCATTGGGTGGTTTGAGCTTAGTTTCCAACCTGTTCCAGAAGGTATTTTTATACTCTCTAATGACATTACGGAGCAAAGAAGAGCTGTCGATGAGATTGTTAAAGCTAAGGAAAAAGCAGAAGAAATGAACCGTCTCAAATCGAGCTTTCTAGCCAACATGAGCCATGAATTGAGGACTCCGATGAACGGCATACTTGGTTTCTCCGAAATTTTACAATTAGAAGAAAAACTTGACATTGTTAGAGACATAGCCAATGTAATAAATAAGAGCGGCAAAAGACTCATGAATACCCTTAATTCGATACTGAATTTATCTCATATTGAATCAGGAGAAGTGAAACCCGAAAGCCAAATTGTAAACATAATCGATGTTGTCTATAACAGTGTAGAATTAATCAGAAACGAAGCCGATAAAAAAGGATTAAAACTGTATTTAGAATCTAATGTTGATTCCTTATATACTCTTTCGGATGAAAGAATGCTTTCAGAAATAATTAGTAATCTTATTAACAATGCTGTTAAATTCACTCAGGAAGGCAGTATAAAAGTCAATATCAGCAATGAAAATATTGACTCTTTAGAATGGGCAATAATCGAAGTAACAGATACAGGTATAGGTATTGAAGAAAGTGATTACGGGAGGATATTTGATGAATTCCGACAAGTGAGCGAAGGTTTAAGCCGAAGCTTCGAAGGTACTGGACTGGGTTTAACCATTTGCAAAAAGTATGTAAACTTACTGAAAGGTTCAATTTCCGTAAAAAGCAAAATAAATGAAGGTTCTGTGTTTACTTTCAAAATACCTTTGGAAGTTGAGAAAATTTCTGATATAATTAATAAATCAGAAGACCTTGAAAAACCTTTTAGTGAGGAGATTCATACTCTCCATCAGAATAAGCCTTTTCTATTATATGTGGAGGACGATCCAACAAGTATACAACTGATTGATATGTTTCTTAGAGACAATTGTACAATTGATGTAGCTACAAATGCAGAACAAGCAGTTAAAAAAGCTAAAGGAAACAACTACCTCATGATTCTAATGGATATTAATCTTGGCAAAGGTTCTAATGGTATTGATGCTACCAGGGAAATAAGAAAACTCGCAAATTATAAAGATACTCCTATTATAGCTGTGACTGCATTTGCAATGCATGGAGACAGGGATGAATTTTTGGAAAGTGGCTGTACCGATTATTTATCGAAACCTTTTGAAAAAAATGAATTGTTCAATATAATTAATAAGTACATTAAAAATGAATGACATTATTGAATCATTTGTACAAAAAATTATACAACTGTAACATTTTCCTTTTTTTTGTGTTATATAACAAAATTCAAAACAAATTTTAAGGGAGTATATATGATTTTGATTATACGTGCTTTGAAACGGCTATTTTTACCATCGTTATTTGCTGTATTATGTTTGCTGTTCTCTTGTATAAAAGGAGAGAGTCCGCTCAATCCATATACAGGGCAGACGGGAAGTATAAGAGGAATAGTAACTACAACATCCGATAACCCACTTGGCGGTATCACGGTCAGTGTAGGTTCATTAACCACATACACAGACTCTAAAGGCAGGTTCTTCCTTCAGAATATACCTGCCGGAGAACGGGTTTTGGTGAATTTTAGCGATGATAATTATGCATCCACTCAAAAGGTGACGGAAGTGTTACCTAACCGTACAAGCGAAATTGATGCATCAATGCTCCTGACTGGTACAAAACAGAACCTAAGTACTGCGGGAGGTTCAATTTCATTTAACGGTGCTATTGTTAACTTCCCTGCAAATCCTTTTGTCGATAGTAAAGGTAATGCATTTAACGGTACTGCACAAGTAAAGGCAACATTCTTTGACCCTTCAAACAATGCTTTTTTTGGTTGTTTCCCAGGTGAATTCAAAGGAGTAAGAACTGATAATTCAGAGACTCAGATTGAATCTTTCGGATTTATCAATGTAGAAATACTGAACGGAGCGGAAAAATTGAACCTTGCATCAGGGAAAACAGCAACAATAACTTTTCCTATTTCGGCTCAACTCCTGGCAAAAGCACCGTCAACAATACCATTATGGTATTATGATGAATCACAGGGAAAATGGTTCGAGCAGGGAACCGCTACAAGAGTTGGTAATAATTATGTCGGCACTGTCAATCACTTCAGCAGTTGGAATTGCGACCAGCCAACACAAACATCCTTCATCCACGGCAGGGCTCTCGACCAAAACGGTAATCCAGTATCAATGGCTAAAGCACATTCAGAAGGAATAGATTACACAGGTGCTTCGCAAATAAGTACAGACGACAACGGCTATTTTACATTAGCCGTAAAATCTAATTCAAATGCAAAAGTTTGGGCTTCATATCATATATTTTCAAGCGTATCACAAAATATTTCAACTCCGGCTACAGGTGATACTACCGAAGTTGGTAATTTTGTTATACCCATCGATACAGCAAATTTGTGTATGATTACCGGAAGATTAATCGATAACGGAAATTTCCCGGTTCAAGGAATAAATCTCCACCAATATAGTTCCAATCTTAATTTAATTGACTACTTGTATTCAAATAAAGATGGCAAATTCCTGTTCTTCGGGGAATTAGATACAAAATACATAATTGAAATTAATTATTTTACATCCGATTCATCCGGCGATACTCTAATCGTATTAACAACACCATCTTCAGCGACAACTGTTGATTTGGGAGATATAAAACTCAACATCGGCGGTGCCACTGTATTAGGAAGAGTGGTTGATTCACTTTTGTCTCCACTGGAAAATATATATGTTTATTCTGCAGAAGGAGGCTCAAACCAGGGGAGGGAATACAGAACTGATTCAACAGGTGTATTCTCACTTTGGGTAAGACCGGACAAATCATTTAAAATATATCTAATGGGTAAAAACCAGAAAAGTAAAACCATTAACGCTTCAAGCGGAGCCTTGGGTTCAACTACCAATATGGGTGATATTATATTTCCTTAGTAATATTTTAGCATTTATCTGAATTAAAAAGAATCAGATAAATCTAACTGAATTTTAATTGAGACAGGTTTCTTACCTGTCTCTTTTTTTTATTCTTGCCTTAAAGGGAAAAAAAATCAAGACAATTAAATCTGAAATTTTGTATAATAATTATTTATTCATATTATTACAAAATTGAAAAAAAGGATTTCTTTGACAGAAAAAATTGTAAAAATGTGAAATGCAGCATAAAGAAATGGTTAACCGGAAATTAATATCAATTTTGCTAATATTAATTAGCTTTACGTACATATCTTATTCGCAGGATTCTCTCAGCAGCAGAGCTTTTAATATTATTACCCGCGGGCTGAAAGCAAATGAAATGAATTTCAACGATGTCTGGCTCCCGATTGATACAACAGAAAATAATTATCACAAGTTGTATTTATTCGATACCTTATTCAGTTTCCCGCTACATTCTGTCGATATTGTAAAAGAACATGCCAACTTTCTGCTTAACCTTAACGGAGCCAATTTTGATAAATATTTTGAAAAAATATTCGACCAGTTGGAATTCAGAAAATATCAGCCGATTTACTATGAAAATAATCTTTCGACTAAGGAAATTGACGGTGAGTTGGGATTCGGAACAGATACGACTCTTGGGAATGAGGGTGGACAAATGTTCAGGATGTTCATTTCACCAGTAATTCAAATTAAGCAATTGCTCTCGGAAGATTTCCTTTGTAAAAATGGTGTAAGGCTTTCTTTTCTTAAGGATAATTATAAGATGGTTTTAATTGGTTCGCAAATCGGGGGTTTAAACATCGGATTTGATTCATTGCAAAAAATATCAAAAGACTTCTTTATTTATTCTCAATCGGCTAATCGTTCAATGATTTATTCAAACGGTATTTCATTATATAAAACACTGATGAAACTGGCACAAATAGCCAAAGTCAATGTTGATATGTTAAAGAACAATATTAAAACAAAAGTATTGGAAACTCCATACGGAAAAGTGGCATTAGGTGGTGTGGGAAATGACAAATATGAAGGTGATTTCACAGCAATACTCGATATAGGAGGTGATGATAATTATTCTATATCAAATTCAGGAAATGGAAATAATTCTAATACTAAATTTATTGTTGATTTATCAGGTAATGATACATATTCGGGAGCAGATTTCTCTCTGGGAGGGACATCATTCGGAATAAATATTATGATTGACCTCGAAGGAAATGACACTTATAATTCTGATAATTTTACACTTGGTACCGGGATATTCGGTGTAGGCATACTTCAGGATTTATCTGGAGATGATAAATATTCGGGTAAAATAATGGCTCAAGGTGCCTCTGCATTTGGTATTGGATTATTACTCGATAGTTCCGGAAATGATGTGTATGATTTAAAGGGTTTTGGTCAGGGATTGGCTTTATCAAAAGGATTCGCAGCATTAGTTGATAATTTCGGTAAGGATACATATCATACTTTGTATTTTGTTAACCCAGACTCTATGCCTTCTATATCATTTGCACAGGGAGCCTCAGCAGGTTATTATCCATACGCATCAGGTGGAATTGGATTACTTATTGATGGAAGGGGAAATGACCAATACACGACAGGAATCTGCAGCCAGGGTTTCGGTTATTGGTTTGGATTGGGTGGATTATACGATTTTAACGGTAATGATGATTATATATCATATCAATATTCTGAAGGTTCTTCGATTAATAACGGAATTGGATTATTATTAGATAATCAGGGTAATGATTCATATGAATCTGAAAGTTATTCACAGGCATTTGCTGTCGAAAATAGTTTTGCAATGCTGCTCGATGATTTCGGGAATGATAATTTCAAAGTTTATAATCAGCCAAAGAATGAACCGGTTGCAACTGAACCCTCGCTTTCATTCTTAGTCGATGCTTACGGTAGTTCTACATTTAGCAATTACTTAGTAATAGACAGCGAATCGATTGCGAATAAATGGGATGGAATATCAGTTGAAAATAGTAAAAATGATGTATCATTTTATATAAAAAAAGGAATTGCTCCAGTTAATTTAACGCATAATATAAGGGAAACCTACGGTAGATTCAATTTGTGTATGAGAGATACATCTTCTATAGATTTTTATAATATTTTACCATCGATTAATCATGATATATACAAAACGAAATTTGTATATGACATAAACCTTTTCGATTTTGAAAGGAAGCTGATTTCGTCAAATTCAAAAATCGATTCAATTGAATTTACCAAAACAATAAATAATATGTCCTCTGTGGAATTATATTGGAGTGTGCTGGACGGCAGACAAAATGCAGAAGGAATTGAGTTATTAAAAAATAAGTTAATTGAAAATACCACACCATTCGAATTTTTATCAGGTAAATATGGAACCGAATCATTGTTCGAAAGAAGGATACTCTCGGATATTCTGGATGGACTTCTGAAAAAGGGTTCATTACCTTTGAAGAACAGTCTAATTGATTCATCTGAATCCAAAAATGCAAGAGTGCTTTTGCTTTGTCTGAAACTGATGTCTGAAAATAAAATTTTTGATATCGTACGACCAATTGCAGAATTGTCAAAAAACAGCTCGTGGAGATTAAGAGCAGAATCTGCGGAGTCTATAGGTAAATTGGGAGCTAACACTCAGATTGATATTCTTTTTTCCTTACTTGAAGACAGCAATCCATATGTACGTGCTTCAGCAGTATATTCTCTCGGAAGACTAATGCCTGATGATATTTTGAACCGGATTCATTTATCTTTTTATGATGATTTCTTATATGTAAGGGAAAAAGCACTAAAAGGTCTTACATTAAACCGCCAGCTTCCTTTATTGTTCATATTGCAGAGTTTAAGCACCGATATACCAGTGACAGCCAAATTCAAATTTGCATCATTTGTAACTACTTCAAAATTTTCCAAAAAAGAAATGAAAGTATTTCAGGAAAAATTTTATAATTTACCAGTGAATATCAGAAAGATAGTTTATAATTCAATTTATAATTCAGGAACTAATACATGGATAAAAAAATTAAAGGAATTAGGTAAGAAAGAACCAGATACTGATTTACAAAATATGATAGACAGAATTTTAACAACAATAAAAAAGAAGAAAAAATAATTTCGGATTTGTTATATTAAGGAAGTGATAAAAAATAATATAAATATTATTGATAATAAAAATAAAAAATATATATGCCGACAACTAAGAAAAAACTAATCGTACTGTCCTCTCCCAGCGGAGGAGGCAAATCAACGGTAGCGAGATTCCTGCTGAGGACATTTCCTCAGCTTCAGTTCTCGATTTCGGCAACTACACGTCCCAAAAGACCAAGGGAACAGCAGGGACGGGAATATTATTTTATGGACATACCTGAATTTTTCCGGAAATTGCAGAATAATGAGATGATTGAGTCAGAAGAAATTTTCGGGCAATACTATGGCACTCTGAAAAGTGAAATTGACAAAGCTATAAACCAGGGAAAAATTCTTGTGTTCGATGTCGATGTGAAGGGAGCATTATCGCTGAAGCTGACATATCCAAGGGAATCGGTTCTAATATTTCTTAAACCTGCTAATATGGAAGCACTCGAGCAAAGACTCAGGAAAAGACATACGGAATCCGAAGAGCAAATCCAGGTAAGACTCAAGAGAGTCGAGATGGAAATCGGAAAAAGCACTGAATTCGACCATATTATTATAAATGATGTATTAGCTGATACTTTCGAAGAGGTAAAAAGTATTGTCGAGAAATACATTTTATAAATAAATTTTATTAATTGCTCTGCAAACCTTAATTTTGCAGTCTCGATTTTCGGCGTGTAGCGCAGCCCGGTTAGCGCACTACTTTGGGGTAGTAGGGGTCGGCAGTTCGAATCTGCCCACGCCGACGATGATTATACAAATATCCTTTTCTTATTTAACTATACCTACCCTTTGTGTTTTTATAATTGTTGGTGTTTTTAGGATTACAAAATAGTTGCCTTGAGACAAATGGTATGTATTAAAACCTATTTTCTGCCTTCCTAATTCAGGTACACCATCCAAAAGTGTCATTACTGTTTCACCAAGAATATTTGTTATTATTAATTGTGTTCTGTCTTTTTCTATAAGTTCAATTTCTATTTCTGCTTCATATGATACAGGATTGGGATTTATTGAAAATAATTGAACTTTACCATTGATATCAAATAAACGTTTACCACCTTCTTCGCAAATACCCAAAATCTTGAATTTACCCGAATTTGTTTCGATATCGTAGTCAACGATATTATTTGAAGCATCGTACAAATTGAATTCCAACAAATCAAGAGTAGTCTCAGTGGCAGTTCCTAATGCGGCAACGATAGGAATAGAGGCAAGTTCTGTATTGCCACTTATTTCTCCTGTTACTTCTATTATTACTGAATCATTGCTGAATGTTGAAATGGATCTTCTGTCTATGGGAGCCAATATACTTCTCTGGAATCGCACTTTGGATTTGAAATTCGTAGCAATTGCCTGAATTCCGTCCATTTTCACTTTACTGAAATACAGCTTCAGTTCACGTGCTTCACCGGGATTAGCCGAGTCATCGGGAATTGTTACTAATCCACCGATACCTTCGCCAAAGAGAGTGACAATAGCGGGAGAGCCGGTTCCTGCATAATCGAAACCTATTCCGCCTGATGTTCTTCCACCGTATTTTGGTTTGAACTGAACAGTCAGTGGACGCGAATCCCCGGAATTCAGATTGAACGTACCGCCACCTGAAATAATATTGAATTGCTCCTTGTCAGGATACATTAATTCGGTATTTGTTATTGCGATAGAACTTGTGCCGATGTTTTTGAGCAACAGGGTATCACTAAATGTTTTTTCATTACCTAATTCAACTTTGCCGAAGTCGAGAATATTTGTCATCACCTGCAACTGAGGTAATACACCTTCTCCAATGATTCTTTGTCTTAATGTATCTGCCTGTGTAATAATAACAATTGTTGAGGATTTGTTACCCACTGAATTTGGCTTGAATCTGAACTCGACCGATTTAGTATTACCAACATCAACATTGAAAGGAGGAAATCCCGAAACCTGGGCAAATTGGTTATAATTGCCGCCTTCAAAATATATTGAATCAATCCTGCAAGGATAGCTTCCTGTGTTCGTTATAAAACCTGTAATCACAGAATCCTTCACAGTTCCAACCAGCGCCTGTTTCATATCAATATCAACAGCAGCAGCTTGAGGTGCGACAATAGACCAGAGAGAATCGGAGATGTCTTGTTGAGCTATAGATACATTATCCATTGCCCATATTTTGATAGTTGAATCATTACTCCCACTTGCAAGGAACAGCCCATCTGGACTAAAAGCTACTGTACTAATTCTCCCATTATGTCCAGTCAAGGTTTTTATAATAGTACCAGAATTTATGTCCCATATTTTAATGGTGGAATCAGTGCATCCACTTGCTAATATCGAGCCATTCGGATTAAATGCTATTGAGGTAGGTGCAAAATTTTTCCCAGTTAAAGTTTTTATTATAGTGCCAGAATTAAAGTCCCATATTTTAATTGTGGAATCACCGCTACAACTTGCTAACATAGTACCATCGGTACTAAATACTACTGATATTACTATAACTAAATGTCCTAAAAAAGTATTAATTAAATTTCCAGAATTAATATCCCATATTTTGATTGTATGATCAAAACTTCCACTTACCAACTTTGTACCGTCAGGACTATATGCGATAGATGTTATACCATAAGAATGACCGGAAAAAGTTTTTTCTACATTACCAGTAAATATATTCCATAATTTAATTGTTCTATCGTCACTACCACTTGCTAAAAATGTACTATTAGGACTAAAAGCAATTGAATAAATTCTTTCAGTATGTCCAATTAAAGTTTTAATTTCTGAACCAGAGTCTACGTCCCATAATTTTATAGTTTTATCATAATATTCGCTGGCACTTGCTAACTTTGTATTATCCGGACTAAAAGCTACACATTTAATATCATCAGTGTGGCCAGAAATAGTTTTTACAGGATTACCAGTAATTATATCCCACAATTTAACTGTATTATCATTACTTCCACTTACTAATTTAGTATCATCAGGGCTAAATGCAACAGAATTAACGGATCCATTATGACCACGCAAAGTATAAATTAAAGAACCATAAGCAATAGGGTATTCTTTACTTTTTACCTTCATGATACACTGATTACTAATGGGTTTGGGTATATTAATCCATTTGTACTTTAAATTACTCGCTCCGTTTGTTATATTCTTCCAGTTAATTCCATTATCAATACTGAAATCAATACATAATGTATCACCAGGTAAAACTCCATCCCAAGTAATAGAAGTATCAGAACCAACAAAAAAGAATTCTCCACCATTTGGGTTTCTTAATATTAATTTATTATTTACAAAAGTATCAAACTTAAAACGGGTTCTTGAAAAGAATAAATTACCTGAACAAGCATCAGATTCAAATTCTAATCTACAATAATAATGACCTGTTTTACTTGGTGAAAACTGAACTTTTAAATTCCTACTTTGATTTTCTTGTAATATGAAAGGCGGAGCCGAACCACCCCAATTAATTATTTGAAAGTCAGGATTTGATATTATTAGATTATTTATTTTAATATCATTATTCCTTGCAGTAATTGTTATATTCTTTGTTTGTGAACCAGGGGGTAAAATTTTATCAAAACTAATTGATGGAGAAGGATTGTACTCAATTTTTGCTAGGTTATTGCTTGATATAAAATATTCAAAATTGGATTGAAGGTTTAATGGTTTTATAAGAGAATTACAAGAGCGATAAGTTGTACAATTTTTATCACTTAACCACTCAATATAACAATTTTCAGAGAATAATATCTCTTGTAATATTTTAAGATATATTGCTTTAATATTTGATTCTGTTGCAACATTTTCAAAATATTTACCTCCAGTTTGTTCTGATATATCTTTCAAACACTTAGGGG
The DNA here is from genome assembly GCA_016219595.1 of Ignavibacteriota bacterium. Taxonomy (GTDB): domain Bacteria; phylum Bacteroidota; class Ignavibacteria; order Kapaibacteriales; family UBA2268; genus XYC2-FULL-35-21. The sequence goes on from JACRLY010000021.1 coordinate 53,321, forward strand.
CACACATACTTACAACAATTGAAAAAACAGATATTTGATTTTGCTGACAAAGCTGAATTATTCTACTTGTTTGTGGTTCAAATTTAGGGTATCCATCTGACAGAAAAATAATAATTCTTTTATTTTTTCCATTCATAGCAACTTGAACTGCTCCATTAGATTGATTAAGAAATGCTTCGTCGTAATTAGTTCCATTAAGTGATTTAAATGATAAAATTTTATTTAATAATATTTGCTTTTGGTTAGTGAAATCCTGGTTGAAATAACTCGCATCGCTGAAACTGGTAATTGCACATTCCGAAATGCCAAGATTCAATGAATTGACCCATATAGTGGCTCCGGTTTGTGCCATCTTTAGTCCTTCACCTTCCATTGAACTTGAAACATCTATTGTAATAACTGAAGATATTGGTACATCCGGTTTTGGTGCAGGACAGGAGACTCTGGTTACTGTTTTCTGAATGCCGTCTTCTGTTAATGTGAAATCTGAGGGACTTAGGTTTGTGATTTGTTTTCCGTCTTTGTCGAATGCAAAAAATTTTGCTTTCATTGTCGGGAAGTTTGAAGCATCAACGTCAAATACTGATATGGTTTGTCCAGCCAGTGTCAGAGTAATGAATTGAAATAAACAGCAAAGAATAACTAACTTTTTCATTATCGTATCCTGTTATAGTTCTACTCAAATATACAAAAAAGCATTGATTATATATTCAATGAAATAATTAATTCACATCTTCACAAATTTATATATCTTGTCTCCTGATTTGAGGAAATACACTCCGTCATTTAATCTATTTACATCTAATTTTTTCCAGCTTTCTGCTTCCTGTACTTTTATACCAAGTAAATTGTATACTTCAATTTTCTTATTTGGATTGATTGTCCCGTAAATCAACTCAGTGTCTTCTGTCATGACTTCAATAGGTATATCGCAATTGGATTTCCCGGTAAATGAAATTGATTTTCCAGTTCCATGCAGTATCAACATCTGATTCATACACGAGTCAGTCATATTGAGTGTGTCGGATTGTTCTCCTGATTTTTCTGGTGCAAAACAAATTAAAAGTTCCTTCGATTCTCCCGGTGCAAAATTCATAGCAAACTGGTTTTGTGGAATTGAAAATACAGTATTATGTTTTAGAAATACATTTTCAAGAATATAAGGCTCACTGCCATTATTAGTAAGTACCACAGCCAAACAATTTATGCTGAAAACAAATACATCCCCGAATTCTAATTTCCCGCTGTCCGAGGGTGGCTTCGAAGATAAAACAAGATTGTTATCCTTGAATGTTATTTCAATAGTATCGGAATGGCCAATACATCCCGAAGCAGTGTGACCCTCGACCCAGTACTTGCCGCTTTGTGTTACTTCAAGGTAATTGACCCAATTTAAAACTTTCATGGTAGGGCAATGCCACCAATAATATGAAAAACCGGATTCGGTATATAAGCGGACAGTGTCGCCTTCGCAAGGATTCCCGTTATATGTAATTCTTATATTTGTATCGAATGCTGCTACATTAACAGTATCATGCTGAATACATCCTTCTGCCGATACAGCTTCAACGCTGTATTGACCAGTAGAATAGACTTTAATAAATTCAGTAGTTTCTCCCGTATTCCATTTATAACTGACAAACCCCGGTCCTGCAGATAGAAAAATACTGTCCCCTTCGCATATAGTTCTGTCTTTTCCGATTGATAAAACGTTGGGTGAAACAAATGATACATTAATTGTATCACGCACTTCGCAGTTGCCGAGCCGCGCAATTACCCAATAGCTGCCGGATTCACGAACTATGATAGACCTTTCAGTAGAGCCGTTACTCCAGCGGTATGGTTCTTTGCCGTAACCGGCGTCGAGCTCTGCAGAATCACCGGGACAGATGGAAACATCCTGGCCCAGATTGAGACTATTGTAATCCGAGAAAAAGCCATAAGAACATCCTGTGTGAGTATCACCTTCAAGCACACCAAGATGGAAAAAGTTTATACTGTTTGAAAATATACATGTTTGGTCAACGGGAATTGTTGTAGTATTGAATGATAACCTTGCATAAAGCCACTGGTTGCTTGTGCCGGGAATTGCAGAAAAATCGGATGCTTTAATAATGTTCGGATTTCCATTTAAGGTAAAACCGCTTATTGCATCGGATGTAGTGAAAATCATCATCGAAAGCTGCTGCTTTGTCGTACGTGTGAATGCTACCTGGCGTGAGCCGGTACATTTTGTATGAGGCAGCAAAGCTGAACCAAGCTCACATCCAATACCGGATGTTTGATAAACATAGATTGGCTTATCGCTTTCTATATGACAGGAATTATCATCAATTGAGTATCCTGTTAAAAAGCCTTTATTCGTAGTATTAATTGAATAATTAGAATTCCACACTTTAATATTTGTGTTGTCTTCAGTTGCAGTAATCCAAACAGTTTCTTTTTCTCCGGAACCTAAAAATCCTTTGACTGCATTGTATTCAGTACCGATTATATTTAAAGGTACAATTTGGTCTCCAATTAAATCGGCACAACCTGTCCATCCATTAAGCATATCGTCTTTAATTGTAATTGCAATTGGCTTGTCTGATGTTACTTCAGTGCCAATCAGATGACGAATAGGGTCATTACCTATTCCTGCTCCCGAATAGGTTTGTCCTTTATTTAATATTAAACTGTATGGAATTCTTCTGCTGTGGCCAACAATATTTTGTTCAGGAATAATTGTAACTGATGTACTGTCGCTTGTAGCAACAATTTCCATCGAAGAATAAGGCTTTGGAGTATAGTTGTTATCAATATTGTAAGTACCTTGCCCGGGTATTATGAAATGAGTGCCAAGTGCATTTTTTCCTTTTAGTGCGAATAACTCGGGATTGAAATTAGTTTCGAGAGATGCAACTTCATAGTATGCCTGAATCGGTTTTGTTGCTTTTATGTATAAACCGTAATTCAATACCCGGTCAGGTGGTTTATTTTCGATTATATCAATAAACGGAGTCAGGTCAACTGTCTGAGAGCTGTTTGCGGCGATATTCACCGTAATAGGTGTAAACGAAGGATTAGCCGGCTGCGAAACAGTAACTAAGGATGGATGGTCGAACGATGACATTCGCAAGAAAATAGGTCTGTCCAAATCCTCCGAACTGTTACGCGACACTTCAGGTGCCACAAACCAGAACTCGGTGTCTGTCTGACAATAGGCAGTTACAGAAAGAACAAACAAGAGAAATAAATTAACATACAAAAAACGAATATGCTTCATATCTTTCACAATCTAAATTATTATCAAATTTTAACAAACTTATATATTTTATTATTCACTAACAAGAAATACACTCCGGCACTCAATCCGCTTACATTAATTTTGTTTTTGTATTCGGTTTCGATTACTTTTATGCCGAGAGCAGAAAAGATTTCGATTTTATTAATTTCTTGGTCTGTATTTAATGTTAAATAATTGGAGACTGGGTTGGGAGAAATTAACACTTTATTTTTTTGAATTTGTTCATCAACTGAAGTCGCTTTAGAATCAAATACGAAAACGCCATAAGTAGCTTCTGCAAACCATAATTTTCGGTTTTCATCTATAGTAAAATCGAGAATTTTAAAAATATCTTTATATACACCATCAAAATTTGGGAATTCATATTTTGTCCAATTTTTGTTATTGTCTAATCTATAAAAATGACGGGAAGCACCAACTCCTGCTGTATCTTTTGAAATTATCCATAGATTGCCTTCTAAATCGGCTTTAACATTTGCGAAAACTTCGTTTTGAGCCAATAAACTATCCGTTACAGAAAATAAGGCATAATAAACAACTCCAGTATAATCCTTATAAATCCCAATTTTTCTTTTCAATAGAATAGCAATTGAATTATCTGACTGTATTTGAATAGATTGTATTGATTCATTTTCTAAGTCTGAAATATCATTCTTATCGAAAATCTTCACGGTAGTACCATCAAACTTTACCATTTTGCTATATGCCGAATACCATAAATTATTCTTTCCGTCGCAAAACATAACTGCATCGTTGTTAAACGGCAAAGGCGTTGATTGCGGAATATTATATCTGACTATTGAATCACCAGTAATGTCATATTTATTAATTCCTAAGGTAAGATTTAAAAACCAGATATTGCCAAACTGGTCGCCAGCTATACCTCTAATTTTATCATCATACATTTTCGGATAATTCGTAAGATCTAAGCGTTTTACAGAATCAAGCTCAATGCTAATTAATCCTTGGTTAGTTCCAGCCCAAACTCTTCCCTTAGAAACGACAACTTTTCGGATATTATAAGGATTATTGGCATCGTTTTGATTTTGTTTGTTATTATAAATTGATGCCCATTTAGAACCATCAAATTTAGCTAATCCGCAATCCATTCCAAGATATACATTACCATTAAAATCAGATTTTATGCAGAACGGCAATCCTTTTATTGGTAAATCATTATTTTTAAACCAAGTCCAACCTGATTGAGAAAAAGTATCAGCTATTATTACAAACATCAAAACAACAAAAATGTAAAGAAAGTTTTTCATTTAACACCTCATATATTAAAATTTAACAAACTTATAAATCTTATCTCCTACTTTTACAAAATACACTCCGGCACTTAGCCCACTGACATCAATTCTGTCTTTGTAATCAGTTTCGATTACTTTTATCCCGAGAGCAGAGAAGATTTCGATATCGCCAATTTCTTGATATGAATCCAATGTTAAATAATTTTTTACCGGATTTTGAAACACTAATTGAGTTACGTTTGATTCATTTTCTACGACTGAAGTAGGATATTGATTAAAAAGTAACACACCTTCGACATTTGTGCCAACCCATAATTTATTATCATCATCTATAGCAATTGCAGAGGGAGCGTATATATTGGGGTCAGATGAGTCGGTTGTACCAATCGGGGGTAAATCAATACTACTCCATAGATTATTGATATTTATATTTTTATCAAGGACCAAAATTTTCGGTTTTTCTTTTTGATATACTCCAGCTACACCTACTAATAAATTACCAATTTTATCTTCAAATATGGTAAAAATATATTTTTTTCCGGGTTCATATTCAGGCAATCCGGTTATATTTTCATGACTATATTCATACCATATCCCGTTCCTAAATATCAAAACATTTTCTTTACTTGTTATAATAACTATAGAATTATCTTTCGTTATATAAAATTTTCTAATTACTTCGCCTGTTGGGTCTAAAGGAACAAAATTTGAATCGGAAACAATCCATTGAACTCCGTCATAATGAACTAATAATTTTCCTGAACTGTACCAAATATTGCCCTGTTTATCTGCTTGTATGAAACTTCCTTGAATATATGGTAAGGGTATGTTTAAAGCAAGCAGGTCAAATACCTGAATCGTTGTGTCTTCCATTTTGTAAATGTATTTGCCCATATCGGTACACCAAATTGAATTATTACTATTGAATGTGATACCTGTAAAACTGTTGGTTTTTAATCCGCTGTTAGCATTAGTATAAATGGTGAATTGACTTCCATCATATTTAAGCAATCCGTAATTAGTAGCACACCATATATTATCATCTTTATCAATACACATGTCCATAATATTCCATGTAATTTTATTAGTCAGACCTGTATTATTCCAATTGAACCATCCAATAACATCATCTTTTATTGTAGCTAATCCGTATGCAGTAGCAACATAAACCTGATTTTTTGTAGTAATAATTTTTCTTATATTAAAAAGAGTATCATTCATTTGCAAATCGCCGTAAGTTGATTTGTATAATTTCCAATCCGATTGTGATTGGAGCTCGTTTATTAAGAATACAATGCAGAAAAAGACAGTAATAAGTTTAAATAAATTCATAATTAATGCCCTATTAAATATTGGAGATTAAATATATTTTAAATAATCTCCAAAATTCATATTTGTTTCATAATTATTTTCTCACATCTTCACAAATTTATATATCTTGTCTCCTGCTTTCAGAAAATACACTCCTGCACTCAGCCGACTGACATCAATTCTGTCTTTGTATTCGGTTTCGATAACTATTATTCCCTCAATTGTAAAGATTTGAATTATTTTATCTTTGATATCTTTATCAGCAAAAATATAAATTATTGATTCAGCAGGATTGGGAGATAATTGAACTTTTTCCGGGTATAATTCTTCTATGACTGCAGATTCATCTGTAGTGTACAGGTAACGATAAGCAGTATATGATGACAAATAACCGTCGGCTTCGGCAATGACCCACCATAAATATGTAACATTAGCCAGCAGAGTATCTATCGTTTTAGAAGTGTCTGTCAGATTCTTAAATTGAAAATCAAAATCACCGCTTCCAATATTTATTGGTTGTACGACAATTAAGGTATATCTCTGGGCATCCTTTACAGATGTCCATTTAAATGTAATGTGATTAGGAGATAAATATTTTGTGTCTGCAGGTACGATTAAAAAAAGGGAATCCAATTGCAATTTTGTTGTAGTGTCTTTTTGAGTCCTAATCATTGCGGGCTTAGACCAATCGCTTTGTTCGCTTCCGTAAATTGCCTTTACACGCATATAATAATCTTTTTCATATTTCAACTTTCCTGTAAGTTCAATCAGTGTATCAGTGGAATTATTATTTTCATAAATTATATTTTGTTCAAAGCCAGGTGGAAAATATTCCGGAAATGCATTTTGTTCAAATTCTGCAAGCTGGAATATATACTTATCTGCTTTAGAGACATTATCCCAATACACATTATTCCAATGTGCCGTGTACTTCAATAATTCTGCGCTTTCTTTTGTATAATATAATGATGGCGGAGCAAGCACTTTTCTTCCGGTGAACAGGCAGATTTCTTCAATTCCATTTACAACAGCCCTGTTACTGTCGAAAAAAACAGCTTTATTCAGAACACTTAAAAAATAGTCGAATGGTAAAGTTTGAATTTCCCAGTTAATACCACCGTCAGATGTTTTAAGGATATTACTATATGTAAGAGCAATGCCGTTCAATTCGTCATAAAAAGAAATGCCGTTTAGACCAAATTCAAGCGGTACTTTGGTTGACATTATTTTTTCCCAGCTTGTTCCCGCATCTGTGGTTTTATATATGACATTCCATTTTGTCTGACCTTGACCTGTTGAAGGACCAATACATGATATAAACCAAATATTTTCATTCAAGAAGCAAATGTCGGAAAAAGAAACATTAGTTTCATACGGTTGGGTTTTATTAACCCATGTTGCTCCTCCGTCTTCAGTTGTTACAATAGCAGACCTGCCGATTACTGCAAACTTTTTATCGGAAAAGGCTTTTATACTATAGTAATAATTGGACTGACCTAATAAATCACCTGTATTGATTTCTGCCCAGTTTAATCCCCCGTTTATCGTATTGTATAGCCCTGCGTTGAGAGGATTGTCAGTGGAAGGTATTCTCCCCGTAAGCATGATACCATTGTTATCATCGTACATAGAAATAAAATTATTGTAAAAATTAAGTGTGTCATTGGAGATTGTAATCCTATCCCAATTATTACCGAAATCGGTTGAACGCAGGATGAATGGATGGTGTTCATACTGTGTCTCATTATTCATTCGTTCTATACCTAAAAGTAGAATTAGGTTTCTTGAAGGCATTTCCACTGATTGATACCATCTTGCATGCCAATCTCCCGGGAGCGGCATATAATTAGAATCAAGATTTGTTATTTTGTCTCTAATTGCCGTAATCCAGGTTTCACCGGCATCACTCGACAATAAAACCAAGTCAAGAGAATCAATTGAGATAGCCGGTGGGCCTAATGAATTGCTAACAGCAGCAATGTATTTTTTTTCGGCAACTTTAAGATTATCAAAAGCTTCACTTCCTGTGAAAGCGCCATTAGCAACAGTCTTCCACTCGTTTACCATTTGAGCTTGCAATAAAATAAAAGGGGACAGTATGAGTGTGAGAACAAGTAATAATATTTTCATAAATAACCATCAAAATTTTTAGATTAACATATAATTTAAATAATCCAAAATATTCAAATTTGTTTCATTAATTATTTTCACATCTTCACAAACCTTAATACTCTATCACCACCTCTAATAAAATATACTCCTGTACTCAACCTGCTTACATCTATTTTGTCTTTGTAATCAGTTACCATAACTTTTAATCCGAGAAAATTATATATTTCAACATCTGATAATTTTACATCATCGGAACGATGTAATTGAATGAAATCGTGAGCAGGATTTGGATAAACACTAATACTTTCGCCATCAATTATTATATAATCATCCACCCCAGTCAATATTGTTTTGTTTGTGAGTAATCCAATATCAGTTCCGAGATGAAGATAGTTGTTTGCATCAATGGAGAAGTCGTTTATTTGGAAATTCAGATATTCTCTTCCGTTTATTTTCAAATTGTATAGTTCGAACTTCCCTTTGCCGATATAACGGTACATATATCCCGTGTAATCACAAGCCCAAATCCTGCCATCGAGTAGTTTTTTATGGGTAATGTACCAGCCGATAATACCGCACTCAGATTTGGGTATGCTATCCCATTTTTCGGTTGCGATGTCGAAAAAGTAGTAATGATCACGCATAAAGTAATCTGCAAGAAGTTCATTTGAAGCAATATCATAAAATAATGTATTTGCAAATACTTTGTTTATTGAATCATACATTGGGATATTATAGATTTTACTTTCAATAGGATTAAATTTAATTAGAGATTCAGATGTATAAATCCAGACATTTAAATTGTTATCAATAGTAACAGCTTTGGGGACTGTGTCATGTTGGACTAAATAAAAACCACCAATCCTTTCATAATAATAATCCGGCATGCATGAATTGTATTTATCATAAGTTGTTAATACTTTTGTCGCTGTATTATATATCGAAAGGAATGAGTTAAGAGAATCGGAATCTTCATTTAAATAATAATGTCCTAATGAGACCAGGTATTCATTATAAGAATCGAAGTCTTCAATATAAGCATCATGTTTATCCATAAATCCCATATCGATATTTAATAATTCAATATTATCCCAAGTTGTCAAAATAGGACTTAATAATGTGTTGTCAATCCTGCGACAATTGAAATAAACATTACCATCCTGACAAGGTAAAATTTTATAACTATCAGAGACTAAACTAGGTCTAATGAATGATGAATCTGTTTCGCATAGCAGGGGTTCTGAATAAATATTCCTACCCTTGAAAATTCCTTTTCCATCCTTCCGAATACCAAATTCAACTATAGAAGAAAACGGTGTATTTGATTCGATAGGAGGAATAATATTTCTATCATCAAGACAATAGAGTGTACCAATAGAATAATCAGGTTTATAAGAATATGTTATTTTAACATATCTTTTACCATTAACAAGCCTTGGAGCAGAGAAGTAAACGCTATCAGGAATCCCAAAGTCTTGAGGAGTATTTTTTATCCATCCCGTATCATTTTTAAAATAAATAAATTTGCTTGAATATGCTACAAGTGTACCATCATCGAGAATGCTTAACGTGTTAATAAATTTATCATCATCATATACCAAATATTCGGTTACAATTCCTGAATTGATATCATACTTTATCGGATGAGCAATTGTACTATTATCATTAGAGGCGATACACCATATATTACCATCTATGTCTGTGATAAATGGCCTGGTTTCGCGGGGTGCTAATAAATTAATATCAAATATATAAGACATAGACCAGGAAGTATCATGATATACATAAACTCCTATGGGATTTTTCAAGAAGACATCATCGTTGGCGCTTGCTAATGAAATATTAGCACCATAATTATACATATCATAATAAGGAAATTCATCTTTTGATTGAAATGTTCTCACAATACCACTATCAGCAATAATAGCAATTTTTATTCTTTCGTTATTAGATTCAGTGAAATAATAAACAGTATTGGTTTTTGTATTATCATTAAACAAAGCCCAGCACTGGTCTTTGTGAAAAAAAAGTTTTGCTAAATCAAATTTATATTTGATTGAATCACTTAAATCAAAAGTTTTCCATACTCCATTGCTGTATTTGTGTACTTTGTGAGATGAGAAAGTCCAGATGTTACCGCTCGAATCCTTGTAGAGGTCTCTTGCATCCGTGTCGGGATAACTTGTGCATATATGTTTGTCTTTTGTGATTACACCATTCTCAATAACAGCTAATCCGCCGTTTGTGCTAATAAGAATTGTATTATCGGTCATTGACATTAATGTGTTGATATAATTCCCCGAAAGGTCGGAATTGAGGGAAGTTTTGTTTTCACTTTCTTTTGTTGTCAAATCATAAACAGTCATTCCATTATTTCTTCCGATATACATTTTATTACCATCGCTCGCAAATTGCCTGACGAAGTCATAATTAGTTCTGAGTTCCCATTGGGAAAGAGCAATGTTTGTTAGTAGAACTATAGTGAAAAATTTGACAAATAGCTTCATAATGAATCCTCTAATATATTATTATCATTTAATTTCTCACATCTTCACAAACTTATATATTTTGCCTCCTGTTTTCAGGAAATACACTCCGGCATTCAATCCGCTGACATCTATTCTGTCTTTGTAATCAGTGACCAGAACTTTTATTCCGAGAACATTATATATTTCAACATCTGAAAATTTTACATTATCGGAATAATGTAACTGAATGAAATCAGTTGCGGGATTGGGATAAATACTAATATTTGCCACTTCAATGATTGTATTTTCTTCAACACCGGTCAATATTGTTTTATTTGTCAGCAAGCCTATGTCTGTGCCGAGATGAAGATAGTTGTTTGCATCAATGGAAAAATCATTAATGAAGAATCCAAGGTTAGGTTTTCCATTCACCTGTAAATTATATGGAGTGAAATGTCCTTTACCTGCATAACGGTACATATAGCCCAAATCATCACAAGCCCAGACATTGTTGTCGAGGAGTTTTTTGTGAGTAACATAATTGCCGATGAAACCTGCATCTGCTTTGGGAATACTATCCCATTTTTCAGTGGCAATATCAAAGTAAAAAAACATGGTGTGAATAGTATTTCTGAAATCAACGTATAATCCAACGAGTTCGTTTGATTTAGAATCAAAGTTGAATTGCTTTAATGAAATATGATAATTTTTAACTGAATCATATACAGGTATATCATATACTTTACTATCAGAGGGATTAAACTTGATTAATGATAAATTGGTTTTTATCCATACATTCATATCATTATCTACAGTAACTTTAGAAGGAATAGTATCCATACCATACCTAAAATAACCATCTATTATATAATAAAAATCGGGCAAAGGTGAGTTATTTCTGTCATAATTTAATAATGTACCCTCGGATGTATTATAAATAGAAATATAAGAAGAATAATTAGTAGTCAATGAATCATAATCATATTCATATCTCCCCAAAGCAACTAAATAATTGTCTTTAACATCAAAATCAATTATTTCCGGATTTTTTTCTATAAAACCCATGTCTCTTTTAATTAATTCGTCTCCATCCCAGGTTGTGAGAAAAGGAGTTGAACCGGAAGGACCGGATAACCTTTGGCTTGTATAATATACATAGCCATCCAAACACGGTTTGATATCAATCACATTAGAAACCAAATCGGGTCTAACAAATCCAGATTCAGCTTCATATTGATAAGTTTCAATATAAGAAAACTTTCCTAAGAACATCCCTTTGCCGTCTTTATTTATACCAAACTGGGTTATTGTTGAATATGGGAATCCTTTTGTTATGGGTAGTATTTGAGACCCGTCATCTAAACATATTGTTGTTCCAACAATAATATTTGTGTCCTTTTTAGGTGAATAAGAAATCACTGAATAAATTTTACCATTAACTAAAACAGGGTATGTAAAATATACACTATCCGGTATACCTAAATCGGTGGACTTTTTTCTAGTCCATCCGGTATCATTATAAAAATGCAGATTAAATCTTGTGTAAGCAATTATAGTACCGTCATTGAGTATTATCATGCTTGCTATATATTTCTCATCTTCGGTACTAAGATGATGAGTCATTATACTTGTATTTAAATTATAGCTTGCAGGGTGTGCTGTGTTTGCAAGTTCGTCTCTAACTATTGTCCATAAATTATTGTTATTGTCTAAGAGCAAGTCAGAGAGCCAAAATGGTTCAAAAGGAGAATCCAGAAAAATATTTGTCTTTGACCATATATTATTGCGATATTGATATATTCCATCACCATTTTTGAGGTACACATCATCAGCAGCACTTATAAATGAGACAGAACCCTGACGATATGGAAATTCTTCTTTTGACTGGAATGTTTTGATAATACCTGTATCATCAATAACAGCGATTTTCAAATATTCATCACTAACATCTGAATAATAATAAACAGTCTCAGTTTTTGTATTGTCATTAAACAAAGCCCAACATTGGTCTTTATGAAAAAATAAACTTGCCAAATCGAAACGATACGTTATAGAATCACTAATGTCATAAGATTTCCAAACACCATCACTGTATTTATGTACTTTGTGGGATGAGAATGTCCAGATGCTGCCGCTTGAATCAATGTAAAGGTCTCTTGCATCCGTGTCGGGATAACTCGAACATATCGGCTTATCATTTGTAATTACTCCATTTTCAATTAATGCTAAACCGCCGTTCGTACTGATGAGAATTGTATTATCGTTCAGTGGCATTAATGTGTTAATGTAATTTCCCGGCAGTTCGGAATTGAGAGAAGTCAAATTGACACCTTCTTTAGTTGCAAAATCATAGGCAGTCATTCCGTTGTTTCTTCCCATGTACAATTTATTACCATCGCTGGCTAATTTTCTTATGAAATCGGAATTGTACCTTAGCTCCCATTGCGGCTTTACGAGATTAGTCAGAAATACAAAGAACAGAATTTTAATGAATGTTTTCATAGCAATCACCCATGAAGATTTAGAAAATATATATATTTAATTATTAATTTCTAATTAAAATCTTTCTTGTGTCAGCCCTATTATAGTAATAACAAAAAAAAAGGGAAAATGTTTCAGTGCATTACTGATTTTTTATTTGTTTGGATTATTGAATTTCCTTTTTTTAGGATTTTAAATCCGATAAAATAATTGAAGATTAAATGGGTTTAACATCATAATATGAAATAAGACATAATAATCCTGAAACAAATCGTTCAAATTAGGATTTATTTAATAAGGAAGCATAGAGTACTCTTAGAAATAAAAAATACTGAAGTTAATTAATAACTGAAGAAAATATGAAACTTTTTTTTAAAGTAATCGTTCTTTATTATGTAACATATTTTGTATTTGAAGGGAGGATAAAAATATGCCGCGAATGAATTTTCCATCGGTTTTCTGGTCAATGGCTTTTATAGTGATTTTATTTTCTTATATCATTTCCGGTTGTGAAAAAAACAGCATTTCCAATGTTGGCAAACCGACTGGAGCTTTGGTGCAATACTCTGAGTGCAAAAATACAATTGTCGGCAAGACCGAAATTGATATAACATCGAACAATCTTGATTGCATAGAGTATAGCTATGATGTAAAATCAAATAGTTTGATTTTAAAGCACATTAATGCCGGATTCAATTGCTGCCCGGGTAAAATCACTGCCGATATTTCAATTAACAGCGATGCAATAATTATCAATGAAAAGGAACAGGAAGCAGGCTGCCATTGCAATTGTTTATTTGATATTGATTATAAAATTGAAAATCTTATTTCCAGGTCGTTCAAAATCGTAATAGTCGAGCCCTATCGTCCAGTCGAAGAAGATGTATTAGAGTTCAATATTGATTTGAATGTTAATCCATCAGGTAAGTTTTGCGTAGAACGCAATAACTACCCGTGGAATATTAAGTAATTTACAATTTTTCATTACAAATAATAACTAGTATGAAGAAAGCTTCTGAATATCAGCAAATAAAAATTATTTGGAAGCTCTGTTCGGAGAATTAAACCCACAATGTGGGATTAATTCTTAATAACCATTTTTGCTAAATGTGCAACCGGCACATTAATGAAGTATACTCCCGGCGTAAGGGATTCAGTATTCAAATGAATTTTATGTATTATTCCTTCATTAAGTAACCCGGTCTGAATAGTTTGAATGGTTTTCCCAAACAAATCACAAATATTTATTGTCATCTTTTCATTATTCCCGGCGATTTCCAAAACAATCTTATCCATAAACGGATTCGGATATACAGTTAAATTTGATTCATTGTTGATTTGCGGATATTCCTCGACAGACACTACCGAATCAACAGTTCTATAAACACCTGTAGTAGTTGTTGCATAAATATGTTTATCTTTCAAATAATTTACATGCGAGGTAGGTGATGCTATTATACCGGAATCACTTAAAATCCAGGTTCTGTTATCGAAGTCATAAGTAAAAAGTCCATAATCCAATCCGGCATACAATGTATTCGAAATTTTATTTATGTCATTGAACTGGAACTCACCTACAAAATCATCGCCGGTTAAACCATCATTAATTAATCTCCAAATATTACCACGGTCATTTGACTCTATTACACCTGATTTAGGATAACTAATCCAAATAAAATCTCCATCCATTTCAATCTTTTGTCCATAAAATTCGCCGGCTAAATCCATACAGGTTTTTGGAATCCATGTAATTCCATAGTCGGTAGAATAATAAACCGTAACATCTTCAGTATATATTATTTCATCATTTTCTCCAAGATTGATTACTGCTGAATTAAAATTATCCAATAATTTCTCCCAGCTTTGACCATCATTCTTCGATACATACAAATTTGAACTTAATCCCTGTCCGTTTGCAAGGTAAAGATGACCTAAAGAATTTTCTTTCAAATCATATGTTCTGGTATTTTCGAATCCGGGAACATTTTCCCATGTTGTTCCGTCGTCTGACGAAAATAAGAAATAATCCAGGTAAGATGACCATATATACAACTTGTCGTTTTTATCAAGTAAAACTCCGTTCATATAATCTATATTTATTCCATTCATCGGATTGAAACTCCATGAATTACCTTTGTCGGTCGATGAATACAAACCAATCAGTGACATTGCGAAAATTTTCCCGTTACTATTTATATCATAACTTGTAATCATAGGAAAACCGGGATTATCAGCAATAACTGTCCAATTTTCTCCATCGTCTTTTGAAGTGAATATTCCGTTTGAACATACATATATTTTTTCATTGTATATGTCAATATCGTTGATACTGTAATCTGCAAATGATGCCGTTGATTTTGTCCATGTTAAACCGTCATCTGCCGATATATAAATTCCCCCGTCCTCAGAACCTGCAATTAATTTTCCGTTTTTAGTATAGACCATAGAGGTTATAGAAACTGTTTTAGGGGAATTATTAAGTCTGTTCCAGGTTTGTCCATCATCTGCAGACACATAAACACCACTCGTATCAGTGCCTGCAAATACTTTACCATTACCGAAAGCAAAACATCGAATCCACGATGAATCAAGTCCATCGGTATAATAATTATAAGCCAGTGAAGCCGTGTCAATAACCCATACCCCTTTATTCGATGCAAACAACTTCCCTGATGGCGATAAAGCCATCCTTGTTCTGCTGTTTCCCAGGTGAGTATCTTCCCAAAATTCACATCTTGACCACGAACTGCCGCTGTCATCTGAAAAGTATAAATCGTATGTTCGGTTTGCAAATATCCTTCCATTGCTGCATGCAATAAAATCCTGGATATTTTCCATGGTGTCTTGTATAAGTCCCCAGCTATTACCTCCGTCTATCGACCGGAATACTCCTCCGTCACTCATGGACGAAAATAAATATCCGTTTTTTGCTATTGCTATCGATTGTATTATCAATTTTGTACGGGAGAGTTTTACTGTTTGTCCCTGTGCTGTCACCTCATCAATCACATTCCATGAAGTACCGTCATCGGTTGATTTATACATACCCAAAAAACAGGTATATAAGTTCCCGCTTGAATCTATTGCAAGTTCCTTTGTGGGTGAATCATTCGGTACATTGACCTTCTCCCAATAATCCTTTGAATGTAAAGTACCTGAAAAAATTAAAATACAAACAAGAAAAATGACAAGTTGTTTCATAATAATTACTCCGAATCGAATATGAATTATTCTAAGATGTATATCAAAACAAAGCTAATGAAAATTTTAATTATTTCAAATTCTTTAAATAAATATTAAATCCGGAATTGTAAAAAGTAAAAGTTATATAAGACAATTTGAAGAATATTTAACTGGAGTTTTTATTTTTTGGTTTTCATCAACAGTTTTTTTATAGAGTCAATGCTTCTTTTTTCGTCATCCTGGTACGATTGCATTAACTGCTCTTTAGATACAACCTGTTTGGGAGCAGAAGGTGTGAAAAATATTTCTTTTGTTTCATCCTCTTCCGGGATTTCAATAGTTTTGATTTCAGGAACAGGTTTTGATTTCTCGGCAGTAGGTTTATTATTCTCCAATTCTATCAGTTGCCCTGCAGCAATTTTATCAAGATTATCCTTGCCGAAGATATTAATCAATTTTTCAAATACAGTTGCTCTCGTAAAAGGCTTCGATATGAATCCTGAGACACCGGCTTTAACAGCAAGACCTAAGTTCTCGGTATTAGACATAGCAGACACCATAAGAATCGGAATATGTTTTGTCACTTTGATTTTCTTCAGTATTTTCAGGGTAAGCTGACCACTCAGCTCAGGCATCAATATATCCAGTATTATCAGGTTGGGAACATATTCGACAGCAAGAGCAACACCTTCAATCCCGTTTGCAGAGAGCAATGTCTTGAACCCGTAAGACTCGAGAGTCTTGGACAGGATTCTCTGCATCCAGATATCATCGTCAATAATAAGTGCTTTGTAATCTGCCATAAAATAGTTTTAATAAAAATCCACTAATCTATATTAGTATTATCGTTCTTTGTCGAAGAAAATTTAATGGTTTCAGGCTGAATTACCTCTTTTATTTCATTTTGTAAATTTACACCCGATTTGGATAAAGCAAATTTTAAAGAAGAAAGGTTAGTTTTTGCAGCCTGGCGGTTCTTTTCTATTATTTTATCGAAAACTTCTTTTCGATGCACAGGAATATTTTTTGGTGCTTCTATGCCCAGCCTGACTATGCCCCTGTCATAGCTGAGAACCGTGATTTTCACGGTTGAGCCTATAGTGATTACATCACCGATTTTTCTAGATAAAACTAGCATTGGTCAATCCTTTATACAAATTGCGTTATCCATAACGATTTACCTTCTTCTATTTGTGTGTAATTGCGTGATTGGGTGAATACTTATCTGTCGGAAGTATTACCTGTTCCCCCTTCTGATTTTCTATATCCAGAACTATCGGAGCTTTCAGATTTGCAGTCATAATACCTGCTTCATCCTCTAATGTTACGACAGCCATAATAACCACTTTTTTCAGGTCGAAACTTTCACCCGGGTTATAATTAAGGTCAATATGCCAGGGGCTTAATAACGGAAAACCGATTTCAGGTTTTTCTACCGATAACAGCCATTTGAACGGAAGGGTTTCTTCTTCGCTTATAAGCACAAAATCGTGCAAATCCTCGAATCCCAATATTCCATTTCCAAAATGAAATACATGCTTATCTTCGAACGTGAGTTCCCCGAACTGTAGTGTTTTAATTGTCCTTCCTCCTGAAGTATCTTTTCCGTTCATACCTGACTTTCTTCTTTATATAAATATGTTATACATTAATTAATAGATAATCGAAATTACAAAATAATAATTCTATTGCAAACTTCATATTTTTGTTTTAGATATTATTACTACCTCCTCAAATTGAATTTTCTGGTAATATGACCTCATTTAGGTTTATTTTCGTTAACCAAATAGCCTTCTTTAGACAAGGTTTTTGTTGGTAGATTGCTTACTGTTACTTCCACCCTGCGGTTTTTTGTCCTGCCCTCTTCGGTAAGATTATCTGCAACCGGCATCTGCTCCCCGTATCCCCTGACAATCAGGTTCTCCTGCCTGATTCCGCGGGTAATCAGTTTGTATGCTACGTTCATTGCCCTTGCCACTGATAAATGCCAGTTCGACTCATACCTGAATGTACGTATGGGAACATCATCAGTATGCCCGTCCACGGTAATCTGGAAATCCACATTTTTTATTATATTGGCTATCGAATCAAGAACCGGAACACCCTGAGGCTCTACATCAGCTTTACCTGATTTAAAAAGCAGCTGCTCGGGTAATGCCAGGACAAGCTCATTTTGGGAAGACCTGATGCTGATTAATCCTTTCTGCAGATACATTCCAAGAGATTCTTCAGCCTGTTTTGTTACTTCTTCAAGCGATTTGGGACCGGGATTCGGCATTATCGGTTCAGGTATTGCATCTTTATGGCCATTGAAGACACCACCGCTTCCCTGCAGGACCTGTTCTTTTGTCGATTTGAAATAATCTTTGAATGCCTTTGATAATTCTTTATACCTTTCCTCATCAACTTGTGAAGCTGCATAAAGAATTACAAATAAGCCCAAAAGCAATGTTATCAAATCGGCATACGTAATCAAATACCTGTCTTTTGAAACTTTGGCTTCTTCTTCTTCCGTTAATTTTCTGTTAAATCTTATTGCCATAACACTTTATTTATTTATTATGTTATCGGTAATTATCATTAAATCTTTATCTTTGAATTTATTGCAAAGTAATGAATTCAATTAATTAAATATTCCTTTATTTGGCTATAATACATATAAAATCATACCAAAAAAAATTTATAACATTTTGAATTATATGTAGTATTTTACATGGATAAAAATTATATGGTTTATGAAAACTTTAAATGCTGAATTTAACAGGGGTGTTCTGAATTCTGAACAATTCCCCGATTACAAATTTCCGGAAATTGCTTTTGCCGGCAGATCCAATGTCGGCAAATCGTCCCTTTTGAACAGCATTTTACTAAGGAAAAATCTTGCGAGAATCAGCTCTACTCCCGGCAAGACACAGCAAATCAATTTTTATGTAATCGATGGAAAATGGAGTTTTGCCGACCTCCCGGGATTTGGTTACGCTGTTATTTCAAAGGAAAAACGGTCAGAATGGTCAAAATTAAACATGGATTATATTCAGAACAGGAAAAATCTGAAATTTGTCTGTGCTTTAGTTGATGCCCGGCATGACCCATTGGAAAAGGACCTTGCATTTATAGAATTATTAGAAAATATTAATCGTAAATATTTGATTATTCTGACAAAATCCGATAAAATCTCAAAAAAATCAGTGGATGACCGAAAAAAACAATTTGAAGAATTGACAGCGGATTGCAAATTTTGTATGGAAGTTCTACCCTATTCATCAGTTAATGGTATGGGAAGGGGTGAACTCATTGGAATTTTAAAAAGGGAATTAAAGTAGAAAATATTTTTTGGTTTATATTATGAATCCTACAGACAAAATCAAGGCGACAATTGAAGAAAACATTGCTGTAAAAAAGCTGCTGCTGGAAAAGTGTTCAGATTCAATTGCAAAATGCGGAACAGTACTTGCAGACTTATACGGCAAGGGAGGAAAAGTAATGTTCTGCGGCAATGGCGGAAGTGCAGCCGACAGCCAGCATCTCGCTGCTGAACTCGTCATCAGGCTCAGGGGGCAAATAAACCGTCCTGCTTTACCGGCAATGGCTCTCACGGTAGATTCTTCAATAATGACCGCAGGAGGAAATGATATTGGATTTGAAAATGTTTTTGCCCGCCAGGTAGAAGCATTTGGGAAGAAAGGTGATGCAATTGTCGGCATTTCTACGAGCGGCAATTCCGAAAATGTTCTGAGAGCAGTCAAATGTGCAAAATCGAAGGAATTAATTACAATCGGACTATTGGGATGCAGTGGAGGAAAAATAAGGAATGAATGCGAATATTCGGTTGTTGTGCCAAGTGATATAACAGCAAGAATACAAGAATGTCATATAATGATAGGTCATATCTGGTGCGAGATAATTGAGGAAATACTATACCCTGAACATTTCAAAAAATAATTAAAAAAAAATAAAACCGGGTTGAAAGCAGTTACACACTTTATTTATATCAGAGTAACCATATCTGGAATAAGTTTATAAAGAGAAAATTGTTTGAGAAGAAAATATTTCTTAATTTTGTAATCTTTTTGAAAGCCACCTTAGCTCAGCTGGTAGAGCAGCTGATTTGTAATCAGCAGGTCGACGGTTCGAGTCCGCCAGGTGGCTCGCTATTTTATCACAAGTATTGTTCAGTCTTTATTTAAATCTATAAACACTATTCAACAAAGTCTGAATTAATATGAACCTATTGTTATTATTTATTAATTGTATTGAATTAATACATTAATGAATAACTGTTTTAAGGCTTAGATTTTCTTGATGACTTATTAGTCTTAATTGACTTTTTTGCTTTAATTAACTTTATTGCTTTAGTAGTACCCGTATTCATATTAACTAAATAAGAATCCCAAATATTGACATCAGTAGCTACTTCCTTCATTTGTGCCAGGTAAATATCCTTGCCATTACTTCTTAAATTTATCATTCCAAACTGTATTTTACCACTTCTATTAATGCTTCTTGCAAGTTCGGTAGCAAAGATAACAGGTTTTATGCTTACTGAGTATTTTCCCAAACAACCCAGCCTGTCTGCACTTGGATGAGAATAGCTCTCATTATCACCAGAAGAAATTACTGCTGCTTTCGGCTTTACTGCATTCAGGAAATCTATTCCAAAATCGGGTGAGCCATGATGGCTGGCTTTTATTACATCACTTTCAAAAATTACAGTATTACCTTTATAATTATTCAATAAGTGTTGTTCTGACAATTCGTTCATATCACCGCAAAAAAGAATTGATACATCATCATATATTAACTTAAGAACAACACTATGTCCATTCCTGGTTTTGGAAGAATCCTTGAACCAAACAAAATTATTATTAATCAAAACAGGACCTAATACTTCAATCTTAAATTTATGGTTAGGAATATTAATAATAGGAAATGATACTTTGTTGGTTAGCCTCAAAGTATCAACTAATCTCCCCTGGCTTTGTGCAGTTTCCAATGCTTTTACGAATGAATAAAAATTATTCTGTAATCCATGATTGCTTTTAAGATTACCTAAAGTATTCAAATTGTCAAACGAGGTTTTTAAATATTGTATCTTGCCGGTTTTTATGGTTTCTCCCAAATCAGTGTTATATTTTTTTGGTCTGATTTTTTTATCACTTGTAAAGCGAGCAATTCCATTATGATAAATAGTTCCAAACGTGAATCTCGAATCATTGATAATGTCAGTTAATCCGCTGTAATGGTCAGAATCAAAATGGGTAATGATAACATAATCGAAATGCAATTTCTTTTCCTTACTTAATAGGTATTGAAAATGACTCTTTGTTAAATAGTTCTTCAATGAGGAATCTTCCCCGCCGTCAATTAAAATTCTTATTTTACCGATTTCAATTAATATTGCATCCCCTTGTCCCACATCGATAAAAAATACTTTTAATCCCATATCGCTGCTGACATCATTTTTACTTATGAACCCGCTATTACCAGCTGTATCAATTTCATACCAATTCCCGATTTGCTTCTTGACACCTACCCAGGTACCCATTAATAATACGTTAACAGCCGTTCCTTTACCTTTTTTTGGAATTGATTTAAGGACCCTGGCTTCGTTGACACTGACAAACAATTCTTTTTTGTAATTCATC
>JACRLY010000021.1:75139-76522 GCA_016219595.1 Ignavibacteriota bacterium
TCTCCTTAATTGAAAATACTAAAATTAATTACATTGATATTTTTTTATCTCAAATAAACCACCCTCTTAGTTAATGCTCTGTCTCTTGAAATAAATCGTAGCAGGTACATTCCGCTCGGCTCTGATGACATATCGAATGAAAACTGCGACCATCCCTCGACATTTGGCAGATTGGAAATGATTTTTCCATCGAGACTGCAAAGCACAACCGATTGCACATCAATCTGATTTTTCTTAGTTATAAGCAGCAAGTTTCCAATTTGCTGTGTATAAAAATAATTATCAGCTTCTTCAAAGGTTGTTGGTTCCCTGCTGTTGTCTGTGTAGTCTTCGAGCACTGCTGAGGAAGTATATGAATCGTAATATAACTTACAAATATACTTATTAACTTCGTTGTCATAAATATTAAATAAAAAGTTCTTAGATTCAATATTCCCATATAATAATTGAGCAGTCATATTAATATTTAATTCAAATGAGGATTTATTAAATAAATTATAACCAATAACAGCACCATTGCATGTTCTGATTATACAAGCATCAAACTTGTCATCATTATTTAAATCCATAATCCAAATATTTAATTCATATAGACAGGTATCAGAACCATTTGAATAACTTATAGAAATTTGTTTTTTTGCTAATACATTATAATTACTTATTAAAATAAGTATGATTATTAATAATAATTTGTAAATCATATTAATTTACTCCAAATGAATTAATTCTTTAAATATTAATTTATTATTTGAATTAATCAATAGATAATATGAGCCTTGAGAAATTGGATTATCAATTGTTATTTTCAGATTATGTAATCCAATATCCATTATACCAAAATCTTTCGAATATACTTTATTAGATAATAAATCTAAAAGTTCAATATTTAAATTATTTTGTGATAAATTCTGATAATCAATATTTATAACATTAAAAAAAGGATTTGGATATATATTTATATCATTTTTTAATTTATTATCCTCAACACTTACCAAATCAGGGTGTAGAACAGCAACACCATTATTACTTCCAACAATCATCCAAATATTACCGTTACTGTCTAATGCTAATTTCCTTAATTCATGTGAATCATAATATTTCCATTCACTTCTATAGAATTTAGTAAATGTACTTCCATCAAATTTTATAAGACCCGAATCACCTGTTGCAATCCATAAATTTTGGTTTTGATCTAATAGCAGTGAATAAATAACATTGTCCTGAAGTCCTGAATTTGATGAATCATATTTTGTAAAATAATTTCCATTATAAAAATAAATACCATGGGTAGAACCAATCCAAATATTTCCAAAATTGTCTGGAGCTAATGCTAATACATTTCTATCAAATAAACCTTTTGATGAATCAATTTTTTCCCATTCA
>JACRLY010000021.1:76678-94841 GCA_016219595.1 Ignavibacteriota bacterium
CATTGTTGTTGTTTAATTTGAAAATACCGTAACTAGTTCCTACCCATAAATTATCATTTTTATCAAAGACCATATCATTGATAAAAAAATTATAATAATTACTATCTAATTTTATATTATGCCAGGTTGAATCGTAATAACCAATTCCAAGACTTGTTCCAGTAAAATTAGATTTATGCAATCCAGCCCACATTCTCTCTTTATTGTCAAATATTAGAGGTTTCAACAAATTTATTGTGCTATCCAAACCGGAAATGTTCATCGGAGACCATTCGCTCCCATTAAAAATCGCACCTCCACTTGTTTTTGTATTCTTATACCAAATATAAATATTACCGGTTTTATCTGTTGATACGGTATAAATATTATTGCTCGGAAAACTTGGAGTTGTAATATCAATCGTTTTCCATGTATTACCATCATATATAGCTAATCCACCTCCAAATATTAATGATTGGGTTCCAATTAAAACATTTCCATTTGGAGCAACAGTAATTCCTTTGACAATATCAGAAGGCAATGAATTACCAACATTATATATTGTCCAAATATTATCCTGAGAATAAATAGAAATTGATAATAATATAAGTGCAATAATAATACTTAATAAATCCTTAACCATAGTATTCTGGTAGACATTTCTCTTCATATTAATACCCATAATTTATTTTTAAATGATATTATACTTTAAAGAAGGTTAATAATTTATTCCCAATTTTTAAAAAATATATTCCGGTATTTAAAAATTTTACATCTATCTTATCTTTATGTTCAGTTTCAATTACCTTAATTCCCAATGCTGAAAAAATTTCCATTTTATTAAATACTTACATCGCTATAATCATTTTTTGATTCTGATACATCTGTTAATGATGAATCATTAAATTTTGCTATATAAAATTTATAAATATCTTTGGCTCCAATTGCAATAAAATTCGATTCATCAATAAAATGAATATGCCTCAATCCACTCCTGCTATTATGGTCATATTCAAGATATTCAATATCTGACAAGAAATCAAGTTCACTATTATATTGGGAAACTAATATTTTATATTTATATAAGAAAAAACCAAGTGAAGTATCAGTTATTGTATTTCCTAAAATTAAATAATTCCCTTTTGGTGTTTTAAAAATACTCTCATAATTAATACCCAAATTCTTATTAGGTATATAAGTTTTTTTAATTATTTCATAATTATTGTTAATTTTTGTTAGTAAATATCCAGTCGTATTATCCTCTTTTGAATATCTTCCAACAACAACATAACCATTACTTTCAGCTCCATCAATTCCAACAGGTATAAAATTCTTATCAATATATGGTAATTCAAATATTTTCGTTTTGTTTCCAGTTGTATCAACTTCGATTATTTGGGTTATGTAATCATTATTATTAACATATTTCATTGAAAGAATAATTAATATATTGCCTGTTGACTTCTTTAAATCAGAAAAA
The DNA here is from genome assembly GCA_016219595.1 of Ignavibacteriota bacterium. Lineage (GTDB taxonomy): Bacteria > Bacteroidota > Ignavibacteria > Kapaibacteriales > UBA2268 > XYC2-FULL-35-21. The sequence continues at coordinate 78,138 of JACRLY010000021.1, forward strand.
TAATAATTATCACCTTTATCGAGTGTATCAATACCTTTTCTCCATACAATCTTTCCATTTGTATCATAACAAGAAATTATTAAATGATTTCTTTCCTCAAAAGTATTGCTGTCTATCTTTACCTTTGATTTTATAATTACATTATAAAATCTATTATTTATAGATATCGTATTATTATTAAGGTTTGGGGTAACATTTACATTTAATGAAACACTATCATATATTTCATCATTATTAACATCATATGGGTATTCGATCCCCAATGAGTCTCCGTTATTTGAAATATTATATATAAAAGGTAAAGATTTGTTTTTTGAACTATAAGAATTATTAATGGCACTAAGAAATTTATATCCTTCATTCGTTTCGCATAATGATAGTGGGAGTAGCATTTTTCCTGTAAAATATTTTTTGTATGAAAGAAAATTTCCATTTGTATCATATTTGATAAAATGAGCATTTGTAAATGGAACTAAACACGGGTCAATAACAGTTGCAATATTACCTTCCGAATCAATAATAGTCGGTAATAGTGATATTGACGAAGGATCTGAAACAAGGTCGTATTCACGTTCCCAGATAATAGATTGAGAAAAGCATATTCTTGCAATAAATAATAAAGATATAATTCTTACTACCATGTTATTCATTATGAAAATGTTATAAAAAATATATATTTAAGAACTGAGAGATTGACTAAATCTTGTCAATCTCTCAATTATTTTTCCTTAATTATCAATATAACAACTTAATCCACAAGGAGAGGGAGGGCTTATTATCCATTCTGGACCATAACCTTCAAAGGGATTATATAAAGGTAATTTATTAAAGCAATCTCCTTCTGAGAAATATTGTGTATTTTCAGATATAAATTCTTCAGAATTTGTCACCTCATTCCAACACCAGATTGTTTCAGTAATACAACAACCATTTTCCTCACATGGTGCATATTTCAAATGTATCCATGTGCCCGGGTGTTCAGGACTTGGTAATCTAAAAGCCCATCTTGCAGAATTACAGCCCACAACCTGGAAACATAGGGCTGTAGTAAAAAAAGGTTGGAGCATCATGCCAAATACCATCACAACCTACCGGCTCACAAGGATTTTGTGCATTTAACTGACAAATAATTGTTATAAATACAATAATAATTGTTGTTAATAATATCTTCTTCATAAAACCTCCAAAAATAATGTTAAAGAGAAAAACTATTTAATTAATTTTGCTCTTACATCCGCATTCGTTTGTCTAAAGTTGTTTGCGGATATGAGCAATTGTGCTTAAGGTCAGTAGAAATTATTCTACTGACTTTTTTAATAGAATTTGGATCATCAACGACATTTCTGCGTGATATGCTTCGCTTTTGTAATTGCCTATATTACCCATTGAACTCCCTTTGATTTTTAAAACATATTATTTAAAGAAATAATTATTTGCAGTTTTTATATGTAGATTATTCATTAAGCCCCTTTTGAAAAATGTTTTCTAAATGTAACTTATGTATTATTTTCATAAAAGTCAAGATGACATTTTCTACGGACTTTTTCTACGGACTATTTCTCCCCCATATTTTTTCTCTATAATTATTAAATAACACTTGACAATTTTCATTAGAGTGTAAATAATTTTTTATTTCTCTTGCACTTAATCCAAAACACCTTTTAAAAGCACGTCTAAATGTTCGTGGATCAGAATACCCTGCTTTTGAAGATAATCTATTAATTGATATATTATTTTCTAATAATTGTGTCAACACGAAATCCATACGAACATTTTCGAGAATTTTATATGGATTCATATTCAGATGGGAAATTAATTTATCATAAATATCATTGTACCTCATCCCAAGCATATTACAGAGTTCATTTATATTAAATTTTTTATTATCAAAATTTTTATAGAATTCTGATAGAATAAATTCTATTTGTTCAGGAATCTTTAAATTATGCAAATATGGTATGATATTATTATCTTGAATCATAATCCACCTAATAAAATGTAATTATTAAATTTCTATTCTAATTGTGTAATAATTCATTGATATTATTAATATGATTTTTAATAAAACTTATAAATACAATTAACTTACTTCCACCAAATTCTTTAACAACCCAACCAATTCTTCTGCTTTAAATGGTTTGGACAAGTAATGTGTACAACCGTTTGCCAGGAATCTCTCCTTGTCTCCAGCCATAGCATAAGCCGTTAAAGCTATGATTGGAGTGTTTTTGTAATCAGGTATTTTCTTGATTTCCTGAGCAACATCCAATCCGCTCATTCCTCTTCCTAAATTTATATCCATAAGTATTACTTCATAATGCCTGTTCCTGACCATCTCAAGTGCTTCCATTCCTGTAGTTGCCAATTCAACATTATATATATCCTTTAATATTCTCTTTATTAAGCTCCGGCTTGCAAAATCGTCCTCGACAGATAATATGTATGGTTTTGTTATTTGTTCGACTTCAGGTATTTGTTTTTGAATGATTGTTGTTTGTGCCGGTATCGGGAGCTTAATTGTAAATGTCGAGCCTTTGTCAACAAGACTCTCTACTGATATTTCTCCGTTCATTTTTTCTACGAACATCTTTGTTACTGTCAATCCCAATCCTGTACCTTCATATGAACGGTTTAATCCTTCGCTCGCCTGGCGGAATTCCTCCCATATCAAATTCAGCATAGATTCAGGGATTCCAATGCCTGTGTCATTTACTTTTATTATTGCAAATTCTTTGTGTTGTACTTTTTCTTCGAAAATTTCGATAGTAATACCACCCGTATTAGTGAATTTAATGGCATTACTGATTAGGTTGCCGACTGATTGATATAGTAGTCTTTCATCATGAACAAATTTTATAGAACCCGTTTTAAATATTGTATTGATGAACAGATTCTTTTCGTTGGCTTCTTCTCTGAATCTTTCGATTATGTCTTTTGCAATATTAATAATATCAAATTCATTGTATTCCTCGTATAATTTACCTGACTCGATTCTGGATATATCAAGAATTAAATTTAGTGTTTCCATTAACCTCGAACCACTCTGAAGTATGAGTGTCGATAGCTCCTGCAGGTCGTCATCTTTATAATTATCCTTGATAATTCTTGTAAATCCTATTATTCCTCCCATCGGTGTTCTCAGCTCATGGCTCATATTGGCAAGAAAATTGGATTTCAACTTGTTCATTTCCTCTGCTTTTTCTTTTGCTTCAATCAATGCCTTCTCCGTTTGAACACGTTTTTCTCTCAGCTCAATGGAATGCAATGCAAATGAAATATCACCTACAACTTCTTCAAAGACTTTGTAGTTTTCTTCAGGTTCTATGAAGTCAGTCCTTACCGCAAGATTTATAAATCCGTATGTTTTATCTTCATTTTCTAATTTTCCTACCAGGAATTTTGTAACGTCTTCGTTCGGGAATCCTGCAATAGCACATTCATTGCAATGAGTTTTTGGATTGAACATGCTTATCCTGTCTGTGCTTTCCCATAACTCTTTATAACATCTTGGGAATTTTCCGCTTCTGACTTCACCGATTAATTGTGCAAATTGTTTATCAAGGTTACATTCTGCAAACAATTCAAGATTTTTCTCTCTGTCAAGTAAAATAATAAATGCATACTTATATCCACCTGACTGAACAAGAAGCTCACATGCTTTTCTTATTAATAATTGCTTCTCAGTTTCTTTAACAATTAATTGATTTATACTGCGAATTGCAATTAGAACCCTGTTAAGATTCTTTATATATACCTCTGTCTTTTTTCTTTCTGTTATGTTTTCAATTAAAACAGCAAACTGTCCGGTTTTTGTCTTATAAGCAGATACATAGAAATACTTATCCAATGGCTTAGAATAATCCTCAAAATGAGTGGGATAGCCTGTTAGAACTACTTCGCCATATCTTTGAATCCAAAATTCTTCCAAGCCTGGGATTACTTCTCTTACCCTTTTTCCTATAACCATTTCTTTAGTGAGACCGGTCAATTCTGTGAAAGAGTCATTTATATCGAGAAAGACATAATCTATAGGTTTGCCTTTGTCATCTAAGACAATCTCATGCAAAGCCAATCCCTGGTTCATTGTAGAATATAGCTGGTGATATTTTTCTTCGCTTTCTGTGATTTGATTTTCAATTAATTTCTTTTCTGTTATGTCTTCAACCGAGCCTTCATAGTATAAAATATCACCCTGTTCATTCTTTATAGCTCTTGCACTTTCTCTTACGTAAAGTACTGAGCCGTCATTACGTTTCCAGGCTGATTCGAAACCTCTGACTTCTCCATCTTTTGATATTATATTCTTGAAATAATCTCTTGGATAAGATGGCTCAAATCCAAAGCTTTCAAGGTCACGATGTGATAGTTCCCTAAAAGTGGAAAAGCCGAGCATATTAATCAATACCTGGTTTGCAAGCAGTATTTTGCCATCAGGTGTAGTCCTGTAAAGTCCGATAGTAGAGTTATCGAACAGGATTTTATACTGAAAATCATTTTCAATATTTGTATGTTCTATCTTTGACATAATATTTATTAGGATTAATTGTAATTATCATAAAATAACATCACTGATAATTAATTATTAATTTCATTTTCTTGACAAAACCGTACCGTCATATTTAAAAAATCTTTCGAAAACTAATGTCTTGTATGAGTCAATTATATTTTCAATATCCCCGATTGTTATTGAATTTAATATTTGCACTATGAAACTGTCTAACATAGTAATAGTGTCATTTGGCACTGCAACTTTCCTGTTTTTTACATCCTGGTTTAGAATTTGCATGGCATATCCTGTCGTAATGACAATATCATTGAAATGCCTGTCGTTGAAATATTCATTGTTTGCCATCCCGGCAGGATCGCCACCCATGCGGATTTCCCTTCCTTTGTTTTCCTTAAATCCAAATGCTATACGTATCAGAAATTCCCAGTCTAATGTCATCAGTTCTCCATATATATTCTTAGTTAATAAACATCTTTTGATTTTTGAATTTGAGATACAAATCTCTGCCTTCCTGGGTTAATTCAAGGTAATGGTACTCGACTATTTGTTCATCAGTCAGATTTTTCCCTTTAATAGTAATATACCCTCTTTGTTCAAGCTGTATTAAAAATTTTGAATTTAATGTCTTGTTCAATCCCGGCTCAAGAAATAATCCCCACCCTTTTGTTTTAGCTATATTATCCAGAATCAAGTAAAGATAATTATCAATTTGAAACATTTAATTTCCCTTTTATTAATATTAACATATTTATCATTTATCATTCTTTTAATTAACAGTTATCTACAGTAATAAATCGTACAATATAAACCACTCATGTTCTCAAGACATATAAAAAAAATATTATTATTTCATCAATGTCTTTTTGTGAAATAATTTTTACTATCTAATTTTATTTTAAATGTTCGATAGCAAACATAATCTTGAATTAACAATTAATTCATTCCAGACATAATTTAATAGTATTCACGAGCCGGGAAACTGTTTGGCTGATATCTATAATCACACCATCCGGGATAAGAATTTTGTGGGTCATCTATAATGACCTTTTTACCGGAAACGAAACAAACTATTACAGACTTGATACAGCATTCAATAAATACACAAGGGATAAGTAATCCCAAAGGAGCATCAATTATTGGCGGAAGTTCCGAACTGTTTTTGCTATCTCCGGGACCAACAGGAAAACTGGGATGCCAGCATCCTCCGACCATCACACGCCAATTGGTTACACAAGTGTCACGAGTTGAATCTGTTGGAGGATAATTCATGGGATTATCATAAATAAGCATGTTCATTGCAGCTTGAATCATCTCTGTAACAGTCATTGTCATGCCGCAGTTCTGACCTCCCCCATATCCGTTTACAAACTCAATTTTTTCAATAAATATATCCCAGAGATTTCCGCAGGCAAACCTGGTTCGATAATGAATAATTACCGGTTCTCCGCAGGGTAGTGTTACGGTATGGGTAAAGGCAGGTGATGGAGGAAGCGGGTTCCAGAGGTCATTCAGACAGTCAGGATAGCACAATGTTACTTGTGAATTCATATTTGAAAAGCATATCAAATTAAACATAATCACAACAATAAATAAAGCTAAATTATTTAAGAATTTATTGTTGGAAAGCGCGGGGGATAAATTTTTCATGTTTTACTCCAAAAAAATTAAGAAAGATAAATTTATTTATAAAAATTATACTGCGATTCATTGATTTTATTAAATCAATTATAATTAATTTTATATATATTTTACTAATCACTATTTTTCAGTTTTTCGTAAAATTCTCTTCCTTTGTCTGTGAATTCGAGATTGGTAAAATCAACTATTTTATTATCATTGACTTTTTTTCCATTAATTTTAATGAATTTACTTTTTTCAAGTTGAAGCATAAATTCAGAACATAATCCTTTATTCAAACCAGGTTCAAAAAATAAACTTAAACCGTTATCTTTTTCTATCTTATTCAGAATAATAAATAATTCACTCTCCTGATAAAGTAAAGAATTTATTGAAGTGCCGGGTATAGTACTCTTAATTATTTTCATAATATTATTTAGTTATTATCTCTTAAAAAACTGTACCATCTATGAAGAACATAACTTTTTTTGAATTATTTACATAGATTGTATCCCTGTAATAACCGGATTGTACACTGTCTGTTTTCCATTTGCATACGAGTTTATTATCTGAGTTTTTTTGAAGTGGTGAGAATATTACCGGATAACCTTTCTCAGGATACACTTCAAATCCGAATTTATTCTTAGCTTTTAAATCATAGATAATAATTGTAAGATTATCAGATTTATTATTGAAGACAGCAAAATTGTAAATTACCTGATTTCGACGTGTGCCACCCATATTTATCAAATGTAAATCGATAAATTTCAGTGAATCTTCATTTTGCATTGAAGGTATTATCGGAAATTTTTCCGTTTTATTACCTAAGCTGCTAATATCATTGCATGAACAGATAATAATATAACTAAAAGCAATGATTAATAATACTCTAATTAATTTCATTTATTTCCTTTCAGAATTTTATTATTACTCCGTAATTAATTCCGACTTTTGATGCACCAAACCAATTTTTATCATGAAAGTATCTATAGTAACTATATTCTAATCCCAGTGTGAATGCCAAATCCCGGTATGCATTATATTCAATACCCGTAAATGGTCTTACTATAAATCCTCCACTGTTGAATCCCAGATTGATACCTAATAATGTATAGAATGGTCCCAAATCATAAGGATAGAATGATGCCATTGCACTATATGTTGTTAAATTATTTTCTTGTTTGTAAAGATATAATGTATCGGAATTTTCTGTGCCTGTGTATTCCGTATAAAAATTTTCCTGCCTTATTTCTCCGCCAATTCTGATATATTTTGATAAATCATAATTCAAAGAAAAGCAAAGATTGTTGAATGAAGAAACAGAATTCGGTTCGAATGCCTTTTTATTTAAGCTCCAGGATGGTGTGTTTCTTATGCTTATTGATAGTCCTTCAGGTCCGCGGTAATTTATTGAATAAGGTTTATCGATTGAAATGAACTTATTACGAAAAATTAAATCATTATTATTAGAATTTAGAAACTGATTTTCAGTCATTGCTGATATTGCAGCTTGTGTTATAATTTTATCATTTGATTGCCCCAAATCTTCCCGGCTTTCATTAGTTACATTATTTATTATTTTGTTAAAACTCAATTTTTCATTTTGTACACGATTGTTCACTCCATTCGATGTGATTTCTTTACTTTCAGATAATGGTATCTGTTTATTTAATTTATTTTTTAATTGATAGTTATTACCTGCTGCTGCCATACTCTTATTATTTTGGAAGGGATAAAAGAATGAAAAAATTACTGCAATTGTTAAAATCACAGAAGCAAAGGAAACAAATACATGACTAAAGAATTTATTTCTCAGGATATTAAATGGGAATTGTCTAACCTGCATTGTCGCCGGAATAGAATACCCAAGCTTGCTGAATATAGCATTAGTCATTGCCGGAGTTGCGGTAAATGTATTGATACTGGCACTTACTGCCTTATCAATCGCCATATGATTTTTGAAGGTTTCTATAAGGTTTGTGTCCTTCGACATTTCACGGAACATTATTTGTTCATAGTCAGATGAGGCTTCTCCTTCAAAAAAATCTACCATAATTTCCTGGATTTCCATTTCATTTCCCTTTCATTTCTTCAAAGTATGGTTTTAGTAGTTTCTCCATCATTATTGATGCCTTAGAGAAAATTCTTTTTATGCTTTGGATTGATTCCCCGGTTATTTGTGATATCTCTACAAAAGTAAGCTCATTGAATTTCTTCAATAAATATATTTCCCTTTCAGGTTCATCGAGACTACTGGCTACAAGTTTTACAATAGCCAATAAGTCTGCATTTTCGAGAGATTCCTGCAAATTGTAATTAATGCTGAATCCGTCGAGATGTATGCCGTCATTGTTAACATAAATATGATTTGTTCTTTTTTGTTCTTTTAAGTAATCATATACTTTATTGCTTGCTATTCCCATCAAATAAGATTGGATAATGGAAATTTCTTTACCTTCGTTTACTGACTTGACAAATTCCAGCCATATATCCTGTATTAAATCCTGAGTGTGTTTCTTATCGAATATTTTCATCATGCAGTAGGCATTCAATCTATTTGAATATTTTAAATAAATATCCAGAAATGCAAAATCCGAATCGGGTCTCGGTAAACGCAATTGTCTGATTAATTCTTTATCGTTTTTTTCTATTGGACCAAACATAAAATACATTTTTTATAAAAGTTTTTTAAAATTTGTCACATTTATATATATATAGTCTGTTTTCGAGAAAAAAAGGTCCGCTTTTTTTTCACTTTTTTTGAAAATATTTTTTTTCGTCTCCGTAAGTTATTGATAAATAACAAAACAATTTTTTATAATTTTTTCGATATTTAGCTTCAACTAATAGTTTTTTCAAAAATTCGGTTAATATTACAATTTAATCATATAAGACATTTTCTTTGTAAAATCCTTTAAAACACTGATGAATACTTGTGTTTGGGGTATTTTTGGAATTATTCAAATTTTGAATCCTCCGAAAGCGTTACCGGCTCTATGTTTTGAGGAATGAGAGAAAATTATGAATTAATTTAATTAAAAGTGAAAATAAATAGAAATAAAAATTGGTATATTCTCCATAATCATTTTAAAATAATTTTATTTTGAAAAATTATAAGGCAATGCCGGAGGGTCAATATCTAATGCTAATAAATTGCCACCAATAACTGGCAGAAATAAATAATATATTTTTTTCATTTCCATCCATTATTTAACAATCCGTATTTAGTTGAGTTGTGAATTATATAAATTCTTTACCTGATTTAATCTATATTATTTTAATACTTATTTCTGAATTTAATTCTACTGTGAATTATTTAAAAATGAGTTACACCCAAGCATTTATTTGATTATATACAGTCATTATTGATTACGAATCAAGCTTCGAAGAATCAAATTCACCATGTGGAATTGAAATGATTTAAATTAAAGTTTCAATCATTTATTTTTCGAATGATACAAACTGTAGTTAAATAAAATTTTATGAGTCTGTATTTAAAATATCTTTGTAAATGAAAAGACCGCTCAAATCATACTATTTTAATTCCTACTCAAAGATAAAAATCGGTTCGATAATACTTCTAACTTTAGAGGCATTCATTAATCTAAGTAAAAGAACATCAGTTATTTCATACCCTTTTCTAAGCAGGATGTTACCCTTATCGTCTTTAATATCTTCAGCAATAATCATTGAAATTCTTAAGTCTTTCAGGCGAATTTGCTTCATGACTCTTTCAATTCTTACACCTGTTATTACCCGTTCAAGGGCGTCTAAAATCTGGGGGTCATATTTATGGGAGCTGACTTTCATAAATCTGAGTGAATCTGGCTGGTTCAAACCCTTTTGAATCGAATTTTCAAAGTCAATAGCTGCTTTTAAAATCCGGCTGATAATAGGAAACTCTTCTTCATTAACAACTTTATTTTCAACAAAAAATTCGTTATAGTTTTTATCCTGGTATTGGATTGCATTAGCAACTTCCTCTAATCGAGGAATATTTTTCAGCAGATTTCTGCTATTTTCGGATTGTGTCCTATAAATGCTCTCTTCTTCAGGAGAAAATGTTTCACCTCTTGATTTTTTTTCAAGAATTTCAGGAGGTATCGTTATAATTCCGATTTGCGATAGCAGCGCAGCAATTTCTACTTCCCACAATTTTCTGATTCCGAGTGCTTCTCCGATTTTCTTAGACATAGTTCTGTACCGGCTGGACAAATTAAAAATTGAAGGATTCGTAAATGACAAAATGTCAATTAATATTTTAATGCTGCCTTTCAGAGTTTTGTCAAGCAGCTCCTTTTCTGAGGTTATTAATTGGTATTGGGCACAGCAATCATTCAGAGATGAAATAAATGCTTCGGCATTTACAGGTTTGGTAAGAAACCTGAAAACATTTCCCTGGTTTACTGCTACTGTTGCTGTTTCAAGGTCGGCAAAACCTGTAAGCATTACCCTGACTGTATCGGGGACTGCTTTACGAGCTAATTTCAGAAATTCGATGCCATTCATTTTGGGCATATTAAAATCCGAAACCACAACTGCAAATGGTTCGGCGTCTCTCATTCTCTCTATGCCCTCTATTCCGTTATTTGCTGTTGTGATTTCAAAATCTCTTCTTAAATTTCTTTTATAAGCAGAAAGTACATCATAATCGTCATCAACCAAAAGAATACGTTTATTCATATCAAATCCCGTTTTAAATTATTTATTTTGCTTTTTTGTATTATATTCATCCGTACATTCGTTCAATACCCTGATTAATCTTGACGGAGGGTAAGGCTTTGTCAAAAATCTGAATATATGTCCTTCATTAACAGCATCTATTGCAACGTCTGTATCAGGATGACCAGTTATCAGTACCCTTATCGAATCAGGACAAATTTTCTTTAATACAGTCAGTAATGCAATGCCGTTCATACCGGGCATTTTATAATCTGAAATAATTATGGCAAATTCCCCTGAGGATTTTAATACAGTCATTGCTTCTGTGCCCGAGGCAGCAGTATAAACCTCAAAATAATCCTTCAGATTCCTTTTGTAAGCATCAAGAACATCAGGTTCATCATCGATCATCAAAATTTTATTATTCATGAATTGGCTCCCGGTAAATTTTTGTCGAATTCCACCAGTTTTCTAAATTACTAATTAAATTAAGATTCTTGAGATAATCAAAATCTAAATCAGGTTTTTTTTCTGTAAATGATTCTTCCTTAAAATAATAGAATGCATTAGCTACATGTATAGCTGTCAGAGCTGAAAAATTTGCAGTATTGATTTTAGAAGGATTATGATGATAGGCAATTGCTTCTAAAACGGTAGAAGGCAATCCCCAAATTCCAAGGAGATATGCACCTGCCCATTCATGTGTTACACCTAATAAGCGGCTTTCAGCCTCAATCGATTTTAACTTCTTTACTGTTGTTAATTCAATCATCTTGCCGAAGTAATCAGGCACTTGCATTAGAATAAGCTTACCTATGTCATGCAAAATTCCTGATATATAAATATCATCGAGAACCTGCTTATCCTGCTTCTCATATTTTCCGATTTCTTTTGCAATCATTGCAACCTGCAGACTATGATTACCGATATTTTCATAATAAGTTATTGCTTCTGCAGGGAGATTTCTGCCTGTGAATGATTGAAGATAGAGTATAAGTGATTTAATTGTATTTGTTCCGAGAAAACTCAATGCTTCCAATATATTTGTAACCCTCCGGGGCAGACCGAAAAAAGCAGAATTTACAGTTTGTAATAATTTTGCGGTAATAGAAGGGTCTCTTGAAATAACCTTAGAAATTTTATCTAATGAAACGTCAGGAAATTTCATTAATTCTTCAATTTCAAGATATAATTCGGGAATTGTCGGCAATTGCCCTATACCGTTTATGATTGAAAGCAGCTTTTCGTTTTCCAGGTTATTCCGCATTGAAAAAGCATTTTCCACCACCTGCTTAATCTTATTAGTATCGCAAGGTTTTAGAAGAAACTGGTGAGCAAGTGTAGTTGTCATTATGATTTTTATTTCATCCTGATGACCTGATAAGATTATTCTCAAAATATGCGGATATAACTCTTTGACTTTGCCAAGCAAAACAGTTCCGTCCATAACGGGCATTTTCATATCAGAAATGATAACATCTATATTATTCCCGGCAAGAATATTCAAGGCTTCTTCTCCGCTTATGGCGAAGTGTTGGTCCCAAAATTTTCTCATGGAGAAAAGCATTCGTTTATAGCCATCAATTACATCTTTTTCATCATCTACAAATAAAATGCTGATTTTCATTTTTCTCCTTCAACCGATTCCTGTTTTATATTAATTGGCAGTTTTAATGTAAATGAAGTTCCTTTTCCTGGTTCAGATTCAACTTCAATTTCACCCTGATGTTTATTCACAATAATATCATGTGCAATAGCCAAACCCTGGCCGGTACCCTTACCTACTTCCTTAGTGGTAAAGAATGGGTCAAATATCCTCGATTGCAATTCCGGCGGTATGCCTTTGCCTGTATCACTGATTTTAATATATACATATTCATTTTCCGATTTGGTTTCTATCGTGATTTTTCCCAGCTTGCCGGAATCTCTGCCGATAGCTTCTTCTATAGCATGTGCGGCATTTACAATCATATTAAGTATCACCTGGTTAATCTCATCGATTGTACAATGGACAAGCGGAAGATTCTGGTCAAGTTTAGTCTCAAGTTCAGCTACATATTTCCATTCATTCCTCGAAATAGTAACCGTTACGTCTACTCCCTGGTTAATGTTTGACAATGCCTTTTGCTTTGTTGAAGGATGTGCAAAATTTTTCATTGCCAGCACAATCTTCGAAACCCGCTGGATTCCGCTCTGAGTTCTTTCGATTGCAACAGGAATTTCTTCCGTAAGATAATTAATATCATTTTCATTTTTTAGATTTTCAAGTTCATTAACAAGTTTGTCTTTGTCTAAATCAATCGAATTTTTTACAATACCTTCAAACGAATTCACATATTGAATGAGATTGTCAAATGCATCTTTAATGAAAAAAGTATTGTCGCCGACATATTGCATGGGAGTATTAATTTCGTGTGCTATTCCTGAAGCTAACTGACCGACGGATTCCATTTTTTGCGATAATGCCATCTGATTCTGTGCCCTGACTATATCAGTTATATCGTTAAATACAAGAACAGAACCCTTAATATCAAATGCATCATCCCTTATTTCGGATACTTCTATTAAAATTAATTTCTTTTTACCGTCTTTAGTCTGAATTGAAATTTGTTTTTTCCCGGAACTCTCCTTTTGTCCGAGCCATTCATCAAAATTATATTCAATTTGATTATTTTGACTATCAAAAGATTTTAATACATCATTTAAATTATTATTTGCACACTCTTCAATAGAATATTCCAGAATTTCAGATGCAGACCGGTTAATAAAATTTATTGAACCGTCTGAAGTGAGTTTGATCACACCGTCGGCAATATTGCTCAGAATTATGTTTAACTCTTCTTTTTGATTATTTATTAATTTTTGCTGATTATGCAAAGTAAGAAAAACTTTTACCTTATTTTCAAGCAATTCAGAATCAAACGGCTTTTGAATATAGTCGAAGGCTCCGAGTTCAAAACCTTTATTTACAAATTCATTTGTCTTATAAATCCCCGAAATGAAAATCACTGGTATGTCTTTTAAATTTTCGTTTTCTTTAATCAGCTTCACTGTTTCAAAACCATCAATGCCCGGCATCTGTATATCCATCAGAATCAGAGATATATCACTGTTTACTTCGGTAATACCGATAGCTTCCTTACCTGAACGTGCTGAAAGTATCAACCTGTCATTACGTTCAAGTATTTTTTCAACAAGCTTGATAATGATTTCATTATCATCGACAATCAAAATTTTATTAAGGTTATTACTCATTTAACTTCCTATAATAAATAAAATAAATGAATTATTTTATATCAGAGTTCAATAACATAGGATTGAATAATCTTCATAAGAATGAAGTATAAAAATAACAATAAAAAAAAGTTTGTTGCTAAATAGTAAATAATCACCGGCTAAATTTACAGATATTTTTTCATTATATTCAACAATCCTTTACTTTCGAATGGTTTCGATAAATAATCGGTGCAGCCTCTCCCGATAAATTCCTCACGGTCTCCTTCCATAGCAAATGCAGTAACTGCTATTATCGGAATATTCCTGTAATTATTCATATTCCTGATTTCTTGTGTTGCATCAATCCCATTTTTACCCTTTCCGAGATTAATATCCATCAAAATCAATGAATAGCTTTCTTCATTAACTTTTGAAATTGCTTCATCATAAGATTGAGCATAATTAATCTCATACATATCACTTAGTAATTTATTTACGAGCAATTGTGACACATCATCATCTTCAACATATAATATTTTATGTTTGCTCGTTTTAATTCTATTCTTTGTCAAAGAAGCAATCAACTTGTCTTCATCTGTAATTTTTTCAATTTCAAATTCAGGTATTTCAGTGATTGGCAGTTTTACAGTGAAAGAAGAACCTTCACCCAATTTACCTTGAACTCCTATTGAACCGCCAAGTAATTCGACATATTTCCTTGTCAATGTTAAACCGAGTCCGGTGCCTTCGAATCCTCTGTTCAATCCTTCACTCACCTGCCGGAATTCGTCAAATATGGTTTCATAATCCTTCTCATCAATTCCAATACCTGTATCTTTGACAGTGAAAACAATATATTCCTTATCACTTATAATTTCATTATCAATTATTATTGTTATACTTCCTTCCTGAGTGAATTTGATTGCATTGTTGACAAGGTTATTCAAAATATCAATTACAATTTTCTGGTCAGTATTAAAATAATAATTATCAAATTTCGAATCTAATTTCAAATCGATATTATTCCTTTGTGCATCTGCCTGGTATAAACTGATTGTTTCGTTAGCAAGGTCAATCAAATCCGCATAATTAAATACCGGTTTCATATCTCCCGATTCGATTCTTGACAAGTCAAGTATTGAATTTAAGGTTTGCATCAGTCGTTTACTGCTTTTATAAACAAGATTGGTGATTTCATGGACATTATTTATATCATCCTCGAATTGAAGAATCTGCGAAAAGCCCATTATGCCATTCATCGGTGTTCTCAGCTCATGACTCATATTAGCAAGGAAGCTTGACTTTAGCTTGTTCATGTCTTCTGCTTTTTCCTTTGCCTTTATTAACTCCTCCTCTGCTTTCTTTCTGTCACTAATATCTTTTTGAATGGCAAGAAATCCTGAAATTTCACCTTTATCATTCAAAATCGGATTGGCAGACAATTCAATATTGATTAGTTTGTTGTCTTTTGTTTTATTAATTATTTCGCTTTTTACTACTTGTTTGTTAGTAATTTTATTCCAGAAATTTTGATAAAATTCCGGGTCTTTGGTTCCGCCATTCAGTATTCTTGGGGTAAGTTTTCCGATTATTTCTTCAGCTTTCCAGCCATAAAGTCTTGTAAACTCCGGATTAATATATGAAAAATTACCACTGGTATCTGTCATAAAAATAATTTCACCTGATGTTTCGACCGCTTTACGCAATTTAATTCTTTCCTCTTCTGTTTTTTTCCTGATTGTTATATCAGAGAGTACACCGGTTAAACCTATTATTTTCTCACCAGAGTATATTGGATTACTTGATGACATAATCCAGCGAATTTCTCCACTCTTTGTAATTATTCTATATTCATTCGATTGGGTTTCTCCGCTTAAAATCCTTTTAAATGATTCATATAATTCATCAAAATCCCCGGGATAAATAAATTCCCGGAATTTGTGACCTATGATATCATCCGGGTCATAACCTGCAACCGATTTGATAACCGGGCTAACATAATCGAGCACTCCTTCAGTATTAATTGAAAATATTACATCATTAATATTTTCAACAAGGTTCGCATATTTTTGTTCGGATGCTTTCAAATCAAGTTCGATTTTCTTCCTGGCTGTTATGTCATGCACAAGTACTTGTACCGATGATTTTCCCTGGAAATTGAAAGGAATTGCTGTCACTTCGGCATCAAAAATTGTACCGTCGAGTTTGAGCAATTTTTCTTCAATTATAGGAACTTCTTTATTAATGCCTACAATAGTTTTGATTCTGTCTTTTACAGCCGGAAGATAATCCGGGTGAACAAAGTTGAGAACCGGAAATCCAATGATCCTTTCCCTATCTCCACCGAAAAGCCTGATTGATGATTGATTAGCATAAACAATTATTCCGTCGGTATGTATCAGTATTCCATCGGGTAAATGTTCAATTAATAACCTGTATCTTTCCTCACTATCCTTTATTTTGTCTTCGGCTTTCTTGCGTTCAGAAATATCAATATAAGTTCCCAGAACTCCTGTTATCTCCCCTTTAGAATTTCGTAACGGCATCTTGCTGGTTAATAGTGTTATCGTATTTCCATCAGGAGTAGTTTGCGGTTCTTCTATAAATAGTTTTGACTTTCCACTCTCGATGACCATGCGGTCATCAGCACAATACAATTCTGCCTGTTTACTCCAGCCCATTTTGTAGTCGTCTTTCCCGAT
>JACRLY010000022.1 GCA_016219595.1 Ignavibacteriota bacterium
AAGCAGCATTATTCGCTGCAAGAAGAACAAGCGATAAGGTTACAATGTACGATTTTGAGAATGCAAAAGACAAAGAAATGATGGGACTTGAAAGGAAAAGCATGGTTATCTCCGAAAAAGAAAAGGAAGTAACCTCGTACCACGAAATGGGACATGCTCTTGTTGGAAAATTAATGCCCGAATCAGACCCTGTTCATAAAGTTACTATTATTCCTCGAGGAAGGGCATTAGGTTCAACTTCAACTCTTCCATTAGAAGATAAGCATTCATTTTCAAAAACATACATTGAAGCACGAATTGTAACTTTACTCGCCGGAAGGGCGGCTGAAAAACTGATTTTCAACCAGCTTACCACAGGTGCGGCAAATGACCTCGAGCAGGCAACAAAGCTTGCACGAAAAATGGTTTGCGACTGGGGTATGAGTGAAATACTTGGTCCTGTCAAGCTTGCCAATCACCAGGATGAGGTGTTCCTTGGACGTGAAATCTCACAGCCGAGAGACCACAGCGAACTTACCGCACAGACTATTGATGACGAAGTCCGCAAAATTCTGATATCAGCAGGAGTTAAAGCTGAAAGTATTCTGAGTGAAAATATCGAATTGCTTCACCATTTATCTAAAATATTATTAGAACGTGAAGTACTCGATGGAGAAGAACTTGATATGCTCGTTGATGGGAAGGAACTTCCACCGATTAATAAAAATACATTGAATGCGTTGAAGACGATTAGAGTTGGAGAAGGGAATAACTGATTAGACTTTTAACAATTGTAATGATTCATTAATAAATTATTTATTGAGTTATCGTTATAAGACAGGTTGTTTTATACAAAGGTGAAGATGGTTATTGGATTGTTGAATGTCTAAGCCTTCCTGGATGTATAAGTCAGGGTGCAACACGAGAAGAGGCTCTAGTTAATATAAAGGAAGCTATTCAACTTTACTTTGAAGTTTTGCAGGAAGATGGGTTATCTGTCAACGAAGAAAAAATTGAGACCATGACAGTTGTTGTATGAGTAAACTTCCTGTTATTTCGGGCTCAAATTGTGTGTCTATTTTACTCAAGTTTGGATTTTATATAAGAAGGCAAACAGGTAGTCACATCATTTTAAGAAAGGATAATCCTTTCCATCAGGTTGTGTTCCAAATTATAAAATACTGGATAAAGGAACACTCAGAGCCATTTTAGGACAATCAGATATTTCAATTGATGAATTCAATGATAGCAGCTAGTATAGTCTCCTTACAATTTAATTTTCTTAAATATTCCTTCGGGTATCATTTTTATTATTGTCATTATTAATCTCCAGTAACCCGGCAGATATGCTACTGCTTTTCCTGAAAGCATCGCTTTGTAAATCCCTTTTCCGACATCACTAGGTTTTGCAAATAATGGACTCTTGGGTATATGTGCTGTCATAGGTGTATCAACCATACCCGGTTTGATTGTTACAACCGAAACACCTGAATGTGCCATGCGGTTTCTCAATCCTTGCAAAAATGTCGTAACACCGCCTTTTGCAGAACCATAAATATAATTGCTTTGCCTACCCCTGTCACCGGCAACTGAAGATATAACTGCAATACATCCTTCTTTCTTTTTCTCGAAATAATTTGCAGCAATTGATGCTAATGAAATCACAGAAACACAATTGATATTAAATTCTCTTATGATTGATTCAGGATTTTCCTGAGTTTTTATTTGGTCAGGCAGTGTTCCATGAGCTATCAGGACATAATCTAATCCACCGAGTGTTTGAATTGCTCTCTCAAACAATTCCAGGTGTTTGTCAAAATCCAAAGCATTCATTTCATACAACTCAATTCTGGTCTTGAATCTTGCCAGAATATCATCCCTTACTGCTTCCAATCTGCTTAAATTTATATCAACCAGGAATAAATGTTCGCCATCCCTTGCAAATAATTTTGCCGTTTCCTGTGCAATTGCCGATGCGGCTCCGAATATCATTATTTTTTTCATGTCAATTACTTTCTAATTTATATTATATTCATCTTTATCCCAATTAATTGGATTGTATTTAATATATTGACGCACTTTCCAATACTCTTTTTCATTTCTAATAATATGTTCATAGTAATTACGTTGCCAAACCGGAGTTCCGATTTTATTTCTTACTTTATTGATTAGCTTTGCTGAAAAAGTTTTAAACTGACGAATAATTTCTGATAATC
>JACRLY010000130.1 GCA_016219595.1 Ignavibacteriota bacterium
ACTGATTTTCCATGTATTGCTTCAATTGTTGGCAGGTTTGCTGTAGGATGAATATGTCCGGTAGCATCCCTCTGCATAATCATATAACCGCTTTTACCGCTTAGCAGTGTATCAAAACTCATCTCTATTCCGGTTAAACCTTTGTTATCGACATCAGTACAACCTATAATCTGAGATGCAACGGGTGAATATAAATAATTTCTTCTCGGTTCAATATATTTTATAAATCCATTAATTTTGATTGAATCGATACCAATCAAATTTCCAGGTATGAGTCCTCTTTCAAGCCAAACAAATGCACCTTCAGTGGATTTGATTTTTGAAAGTAATTCTTTTGAATTTAATCCCGCTGATTTTTCAAGAATGCTGCATAGCCTTTCTTTTTCAGTCAATACAGTAGGGTCCGCAGCTAATGATACACCCATAACTGTTCCGGCAATAAGATTGCCGTTTCTGTCATAGATATTTCCACGCTCAGCCCTTAATGGAACTTTTGCTTCATGCTGACGCTTTGCCTGTTGACGGTATTTCTCCGAATCGACAATCTGGATAATAAATAATCTTACAATTACAGCGATAAATCCGATACTGATAAATAAAAGTACCAGCCAGAATTTATATAATCTTTTTCTTGAATTTTGAATTTCCTGTTCAAAATTTTCTATATTATTTTCTTCATCCATTAATTGAAATTATAATGCTGCGTTAAGATTTATCAATTTATTTATACAAATCTAAAAATAATATTTATCATTTTAATAATCAATCTAATTCTTACCTATGAAAATCTTCGGATTTTTCGTATAATTGCCGGATTAAATTTTCCTGCATTTATTTTTTTTGATGATTATTTATTTTAATGTGGACATTTATTAAAAAAATCAGCCTGACACAATGGATTTTAATATCTATGGTGATTGGCGCACTATTAGGTTGGATGTTCCCTGAGCTTTCTCAAAACATTAGAATAATATCGAATATTTTCTTAAAATTAATTAAAGTTATTATTGTCCCGCTTTTATTCAGTACCCTTGTTGTCGGTATAGCCGGTCATAGCGATGACCTGAAAGCTGTAGGCAGGCTTGCATTTAAATCAATAATATATTTTGAAATTGTTACAACAATAGCGCTTATCATTGGACTTGCCGCAGTGAATCTAACACAGCCGGGAGTAGGAATATCTTTACCACAAACATTAAATAGTACGTCACAGGTTGCAGTAACGCAAATGTCATGGAAGGAGACAATCGAGCATCTTGTACCAAAAAGTTTTTTTGAATCTGCTGCCAATAATGATGTATTACAGATTGTTGTTTTTGCAATATTATTCGGTATTGCATTGACGCAGGTTAAAGGCAAACCAAAAGAGGCAATTCTTGGTTTTTGCGAAGGATTGTCCGAAGTCATGTTCAAATTTACCGGTATTGTAATGAAGTTTGCCCCATTCGGAATTGGTGCAGCAATGTGCTATACTGTGGGACACAGCGGTATCGGAATACTGATGAATCTCGGTCAACTTATAGCTACTCTGTATGGTTCTTTGATTGTAATGATTCTATTTGTTTTTATACCAATTTTATTTTTATTTAAAATACCTATTAAGCGATTTGCTAAAGCTGTTGAAGAACCTGCCCTGATTGCATTTTCTACTACATCATCCGATGCAGCATTACCTGTTGCATTAGAAAATATGGTTAAATTCGGTGTGCCGAGAAGAATTGTTTCATTTGTGCTACCTACCGGATATTCGTTCAATCTCGATGGTTCAACCCTTTATTTATCCATTGCATCAATTTTTGTTGCTCAAGCTGCAGGTGTTCATCTCGACCTATGGCACCAGTTAACAATAATGTTTACTTTGATGCTTACAACTAAAGGGATAGCCGCTGTACCAAGAGCATCAATTGTAATACTTTCAGGAACTCTTGTAACATTCGGATTGCCTCTCGAAGGAGTTGCTATTTTGCTCGGTGTTGACGAAATAATGGATATGGCGAGGACAGGGACAAATCTTGTCGGAAACTGCCTTGCCTCAACTGTTATGGCTCGAATGGAAGGAGAGTTGAATATAGAAAATCCTTCGAATCATATATATTCAGAAAATTGAAATTATTTTATTGGTGTCTCAACCCTTATTTTTACTGTTCTGCTGTAAAATCGTCCTTCCGGAAATTCATTATCAAATAAAAGTTTTGTTTTACCAAATCCAACATATTTTGAGTTTTCAAATTGAATTGCATCAGCTGCAGCTTTTGCCCTGCGAACTGATAATAGCATATTATATTCTTCATCACCAAGTTTATCGGTGTAACCTTCGAATGTAACAATTGATTTTTTATCGAGAGTTTTTTTAACATCATTAAGCATTTCTATGTTTTTATCATTGAGAGTATAGCTATCGAAATCATACAGAATAAGTGAAAATAAATTTATTTGCTTATCACTAATCTTAGAAATTCTTTTATCTTTTATCCTTATTTTATTGATTTTAATCGGCTTTTCACATGTGTAGGTTTTCATATCGAGGTCTCTTAATGTCATTTTACAATTTAGTTGATTCACATGCTTCAATGATTCAGTCGTTCCGACATTATTCATAATCCACACAAGTTTATCAGGATTGTAATCTTGAAATGATATTTCTTTTATTGTTTTCCCATTTGCCTCAATCTCAAGTTGTCCATCAAGGAATTTAATTATATTTGTTTCAGGAATAAATCTTAATTCTGACTGTTTGATTTCATTTATAGTATCATTTATTTCAATAGGGGAAAGAATCGAATTTTCATTAGAATAAATTTCAACTCTTCTATTTTCGGCGGAACCATCAGGAACATTTGAATTTGAATACTTAACCGGTAGATTTATTGCAACAATTTTTATTCTTGTTGGTTTAATATTCCAGACTTTATTAAAATATTCTGCAATATTTTTTACTCTTTTCTCAGATAAATCTATATTCCCGGTTTCAATGCCATCATTGCTGTTGCAACCGACGAGTTTAATCGAACCTGCCGGATTATCAGATAATCTCTTGCCTACAATATTCAATATATCGTAATAAGTTTCCAGCTCTGATTTATCCATTAGTGTATCAATCCGATAATTCAATGCCTCTACTTTACTCAATTTATTATATCTCGGTGGAATTTCAGATGAAGCACTGTCGAAAAAAATATAATTTAAAAGAGGGTTCATCCTTGTAGAAAGAAATTCTTCAATGTCAATCTCATCTCTGTTAGATACACTATCTCCGATAACTGATTTGATTGAAAAATCAATTTTCTTTTCTTCTGCCGGAGGTTCAGGCAATTGTGGAGTTGGTGGTTTCATCGGTTCCGGGAATATTATTTCCTTTTTCGGAGCAGGTGCATATTTGAAAGATAATCCTGCTTTTGCAGAATGAATATTCCAAATTAGATTTGGTACAACAGGAGTAAAATTATAAGAAAATGAAATTTCTGGAGAAATTACAAAATTGTTATCAACGCCGAACGATAAATCATAACAAAAACCGCCGATTAAGTTTGAATTTAAAATTGAGATTTCTTTTAATACCCCTGATTCTTCATACCTGATTCTTTTCCCGTTGTCAAATTTTCCCACAGCCGGCTGAATTAGTTTTTCATACTGGTTATAATGGCTATTTATAATAAAATTAAAATCAAATCCACCGAGAATAGATAATTCATCTATCAATTTTATTTTCACAAGCGATTCAATTCCAATCATTGTTAACTTTGTACTCAGAAAATGTTGAATAAGTGCATTAGCCGGTTTATTATCAACTAATGCGGATTTTCTTTCATCATCAGTCATTTCTCCTGATAATTCAGAATATTTTAATCTGCCAATAGCTGATATTGAACTTGAATAAAGATATTCATACAAGAAACCAAAAGAATATCCTTTTCCTTCACCTTTTTCAAAAGTCGGACAACATATTACAACTTCAGGTAGCTGATGAAAATCTGCCGTATGTAAATAATAATTATAATTTCCGAAGATACCGAATCTATGCCTCAATAACTCAGAGCTGTCCTTAATTCCCTGCGAAAATGATAACAATGGAATGAATAAAAAAATAACTATGAATCTAAATAAAAAATTATATTTCATATAAAAAAAAATCAAAAGAGGATTTAAATTTAATTTAAATCCCCTTATTTAATTAAAAATCATATTATCAATACTAAAACTTCTCTGCTAAACCAACAAATAATTCTGTTTCACCTTCGGCATTAATTCCTGTAATCTTAAACAGATAAGTACCTGTCGGCAGAGATGATAATTCCATTGTAGAAATTCTATGAGTCCCGGAAATCGAGGGACAATTTTTTATCATCCCCACTTCTTTTCCATTCAACGTATAGAATGTTATTGATACATTTCTTTCATCCCTGGCAAGAGTATAATTAATTTCAATTTTTGTTTTAAAAGGATTAGGAAATGCCTGAACATCCTGAATCCATTTTGGCCCGTTAATCGGGACCATCGTTGATTTTATGTTATTGTTTTCACAAAATTCGATAATATCATCATCTCCATCAATTTTGGCAAATAGTTCAAGGAAGTTAGTCTTGTACGGAATGATAAAATCCATTGTCAATTGACCGCTTTCAAAGGCACCTAAAGAATTAATTGTTCTCTGACCAACCAATATTGTATCCTTGAAATCTTTCACAGCATATAAATTCAATGATAGATTATTGGATGGAATAAGTCCGTTCTTATAATTTATTTGAGCCTGTGAAATTGAACCGAATGTCAAATTATTAACTTCAGCCGTTATTTTATCAACAGTAAAATCATAAGTCGGACAATCCAATGATTTCAAATCATCAATTGAAAAATTGAATTTTGCTGAACCGGAAGTTATTGTATTACCTTTGTAATTTATGTTAATCTTAGGTATCACAGATGATTCATCAAAAAATGTAAGGCAGGCATCGGGTGAAGCACCGAAATGGAGTCTCATTTTTCTTGATTCCCCTGGAATCATCGAACCAAGATTTGCACTTATCTTATTTCCATTATAGGAGCAATTTGAAGGAAGATTCCCTACAATAGGAACAAATGACAAACCAGGGTAAATATCCAACTTTGTATTCTCGGCAATATTGCTTCCGGCATTAAATGCCTCAACCAGTACTTCAATATCTTTGTCATCGTAATTATCCCATGTGAAAGGCTGATTCTCCTGAACAGGCTTCCCGTTCAAACTTACTATTTTCTTATAATCTTTCACCTTAGGACCAGATGTTCTAACAGATAATTCCTTCGCAGACAATTTTAAGGGATAATTTTTTTCTGATGTATAATTAAGCTCATTTCCATCAGTAACTCTAACCAAATCTCTTTCATTTTCACTATTGACAATTCCTTGTTCGAGTATATACATCTTTGCATTATTAATACCCGGGTATTTGCTGAATTGGCTCAAATCAATTGTTGACAGTGATAAAGCAGGATTATAATTTGAATTCAGCACATTGCTTAATGTATCGAAACTAAGATAATTTACATCCTGATTGGACCACTTCACATTTCCCGTAGGCAGCATATTTTCAGTCATTAATGTATTTATATCATTCAAACTTGAATTGCCAATTACAACTTTCTGATATTCCAGGATATTTCCGTTTGCAGCTCTATCAGAAATACTGAACTGAACCGATGGAACCGAATAAGTCAATTGTTGCTCATTAGTCCCGGTATAGTGTTTCCTATCCCCGCTGAGATTAAAATCGATATTGTAAATTCCATTATTCAGTGCTTCATCGATACTGAACAGCATTACAAAATACGCTCTCCTCGATGGCTGAAGTAAAGGAAGTGCATTACCCATTTTGATTAAAACTTCACCTTCAGGCTGATTGAATCTCCAACCGGCTCTGAATGTCCCGAGGTCATCACCTGCCCTGGTAACTTTTCCTGTAATGGGGTCAACTTGTGCCGGGACAAGAGGTCTCGGATAAGCTACATAAGACATGACTAAGTTTGTTGTGCCAAGCTCACTGCCTAATGATGGGGTAATAGCTGTGTTAAACCAATTATCATCCGTTCCGTTCATCACTTCAATTTTAACTTCAAGGAAAGTACCGGAAATAGTTTTGGGATAATCCTTCAAATCAGGATTATTTTTATCAGCTAACGGAATTAGAGTAATCGTCCTGTGATTAACCTGTGGGTCAATGATTGACGTTATATCAATAGGCGGACTAATGAGACTGCAAGGGTCTTTTCCTCCAGCCATCGTTGTTATCGTAGATTCGCCATATCCGAATGCTATATGATATGGGTCAAAATCAAAATTGAATTGATGAGGCTCATCAATATCCCGGATAAAATGTTTAATGTATGTCGTATCTAGCCCATATTTAACAACTGAAGGCGTTACTGATGATGTTAATCTCAAATCACTTCCCTTTGCAAATCCGGAAAGTACATGAGAGAAAATCACCCAGGGGGAACCGCCGAATATTTCTTCGACAACAAGCCATCCGCCCTTACTTATATCAACAGGTCCTTCTTTTCCTTTGCCTTCGTAAATAGCATGTAATTTAATATGTGTTTTACCGAGATTTTCGAAAAAATCATCTCCGTAAGTATTATCGGCTCCATGATACCAGCCTGAATCAACCATCCCGTAAATATCATCCTGAAAAGGTGTTTCAGGATAATTCAGCCACTGTTCACCATTATCGAGCATAAAATTATCATGAAGGAAACCTGTTGATGATGAGAATCTATCGCCTCTGTCATCAATCCAGTCATCAATTCCGTCATGATTGTCATCATCGAGGGCAGGTGGAATCAACAATTGAGGTATATAAATATGATATTGGAACGGGTCCTCCCATATCTCAACTGCATTTTTAGTATTCTTATTATCAAGCCATTTTTCAAACGGTTTTCCATCGACACTGATAATATTATTAATGTCGTAAGTTCCATCAGCCATTTTTGGCAAAGTCAACGAATAACCACCCAATCCCTTTGGAAGGTCATATATCATGTAACCGAACACACCATCACCAAGTTTCTCGTTGCCTTCCATTATTTCAGAGGGGTCATTATAATCAACATCATGCCCGGCATTTCTAATCCAGTAATAAGTATATTCAGTCGAAGCATCCAAATCAAAAGTAAGATTTGCCTTACCATATTTTGGCAGGTATTGTAAAGGATTGCCGTTGCTAGGGTCAGTTATCAGGAAATTATTCGACAGATACTCAAATTGCAGTGGATTCGGCAAAGGTGCGTAATAAGTATAAGTGGTTCTAATAGGAGTCATCCTGCTTTCATTAAAAATCGTCTTATATTCAAGTTTTGAATATTGCGAATTTTTTGGTGTCGGATGAGTCATATCTATTTCTTCACCGCCAAGTGATAAAGCCGCTATAAATTCATTATGCGGCTGAGGCACTGTTCCAGCGCAAAAGTCGGTCGGCAATAAATGATAATTCTGTTTTGCAGTATCAATATATGTATAACCTTCGTAATTATTTATTTTCTGATAAATTAGTTGTTTCCACACAATATTCCCGTTATCATCCCTGTCCATCCAGTGTGTCCAGCTTGTATCGGTAAGATTCGGGTTGTTTATATCACGTGAATAGGGATAGAACATCCCGTTAACATCTGATTCAAGCCTGTTATATGCTTTAGATACCCCTGCTGACATATTAACTAAATCAGGTGGGTCAACCCAAATCTCATAATAGCAGTATGGGTCGAAGTACTGATAACCTCTAACAGTTCCAATATCCCATGTTACTTTCCAGACTCTGATTTTATCCCCCAGCTCTTCGACATCGACTATCCCATCGGCATTAATATCCATTGCACGTTTACCATCATGGTCTATGTCTTCATAATATGATGAATCACTGGTTCTGAGATGCTCCCACGGATTGAGCCAGTACACATCTTCTTCTGTGAGTGTATATCCTTTCGGATAAATCGAAGCTGTATCGAGCCATGCATCTGGATGCCCGTCTGCATCCATATCGAATTCGGGATTGTTTTCATCATTACTTCCTTTCAAAACTGCAACAAATTTTCCGCCGGGTGTTTTCAAAATCGGTATATCCATTCCATGGTCTACCCAATAGAAAGGAACATCCTTTGGGATGTATTGCACATATTTTGTCTGAAGTGCGTCAGTCCTTTCTTTGTTTTCCATTATCATGAAAACCTTGAAGGGCTGATAGTATAATCCCAAAAAGTTTTTCCAGTTCAAATCCGCATCTGCAACCAATCTTGCACTGAACATAAGATAAGCGTAATCATTCCATTTCCAGTACACCCTTTTACCTTCATTATCGCTGTATTGTGTGGAATTTGAAGAACAATATACATAACTGCTCCAGGAAAGAAATCTATTAACAGACTCATGAATTTTGTCATCAGCATCAGGTGTTCTCAATCTATAGGTAATTACTTTCTCACTTAATGGTGGTATTGAAAGCCCGCTTATATTCAGATTGTTCCCGTTTATTGTTGCAGTAATATCCTTATCAACTACATCTATAAACTGGAAATAAGTCCTGTTAATATTATTTATATTTTCTAATCTTAAATACTCATTGATGTTTATATTTGAAATATCCGAAGAACTTAAATTTCTTACTTTTATCCTGACTTCAAAAGTATCTAATGCATCGAATGAGACCGCATTTTGACCGGCTGTGATTCCGGCAGGCAAATCATTATAAACAGACCTGGTTACATCAAGGTTATTTGTTATGGCATAAAGAAAAGAATTTAGTGTCCATTGCAGCTGCCTTGAACCATTCTTCAATTCATTCATACCTCCTGTTGTTGGTAATCCTGTATTGCAGATAATTCTACCCCCGTTTGCATTTATTCCGTTGAGAACGAATACAACAGGTGAAAATCCGGGAATACTTGCAATCACTTCTGCATTTCCCGGAATAACAGTCGGTACGGTTGTAGTATAAATTTCATCTGTAACATTTTGCGTAAAAGCAATCGGATTATTTGAATTATTAAATTCTATTTTTAATAATCCGGTTATCGGGTCAGGCTCTCTGTATGTATCGAAATTGACAGCACCGGGTGCAAGGTATCCAAGTTTTTCTACGAAATAAACTGCATTGCCTTCTGCATAAATTGTTCCGCCACTGCTTAGAAATGCATCAAATTTTGATTTGATTTGAGGGCAACTTGCAAAAACACTGTCAATATAATATTTCTGATTTGTTCCTTCGGCATTGAATGAAGGAATAATCAGCAATTGTGTAGCGCCATTTATTGAATTTGTATCGAGATAACTTTCATCAATAAGGTAATAATAATTATTTGATATGTATGAATCGAATAAATTCCTGAAATAAAGATATTGCCAGGTAACTGTTTTATTATTTCTCTGAATGTTACTGTTGAATATAGCTATCCTGTACTGATATGCCTTAAACTGAATCGAGTAATGCTCGGCACCCTGCCAATCATAGTTAATGTATTCATTACTTGTAATTCCGGAATATGAAGAAGGTACTGCGTCAGGGTAAATAAAAGAACCTCGGTTTGTACCATTTTTCACCCAATAAATAGAATATTCTCCATAAGCTGGAAACAAATCTGTGTCAATCGTGGCACTTGTGAAACGGAAATCGGAACTCGCCTGGGCTATAACCATTTTATAAGCCTGGATAAAATCTTTCTGATTTAAATCTGTAGGTATTATTACATCTTTTGATTGAATTTCAAAAGCTGATGCAATAATGAATAAAAAAATAAAAGTGTGAAAGACAAGGTTTTTGAAAATCCTGACAAAGTAAAGATTTATCATCACATCCCCCTAATATATATCTATAAAGTTAATTTCTTAACTTGAGGTCCAATAACTTATTGTTACCGGGCTGTATTATTTTTTTGAGTTAGGTATCTTTATATATAATAACCCTCAAAATAAATAATAGTTGCAAAAAAATTTATATTAAAATAATTATATACCGGACTATGTAATGATTTTATCAGCATAAATCTATCTTAATTATATTACTACCAGCTATTTTAAGCTGAGCTAAATTAAAAACAATATTAATGAAAAGTTTTGATATATGCAAGTGTTAGAACTACATAAATGAAAAATGGTTTAAATTTACTTTATCTTCAATAATTGAAGGGGGACTAAGGTGGATTATTCTTATTAACTTATTTCACTAATTCCTTCACACATCTTTATTATTATCTCATCGCTGAGCAGATAACCTTTTCTGGTTAATTTCAACATCCCATTCCCGTTTGTCATTAATCCATCATTGATTAGTTGATTAATCAGCTCACGATTTTTGAGAATCAAATCAATATTAAATTCTTTGTTTAATTCAGTTATATTCAATCCTTCGCATCTCAAGCCCAGCATTATTCTTTCTTCGAGTTTTTGTCTCCCGGTCAATATTTCACTGCCTTCTGCAGGTAATAAACCATTCTCTATACAGTCGAAATACTTTTTCAGATTTCGGCGGTTCCAATACCTGGTTCCACTGAAATAGCCATGTGCCGAAGGTCCGAATGCATAGTATTCACCCCCGTTCCAGTAATTGAGATTATGCCTGCATTTTTTCCCGCTTAGTGCGAAGTTTGATACTTCATATTGCTCGTATCCCGATTCTGTTAAAGTATCTGACACAATTTCAAAAATTTCCGCATCTACTTCATCATCGTTTTTATTAACTTTTCCCGATTGCATTCGATTATATAAGGGAGTCCCTTTTTCGTATGTCAAGTTATATGCAGAAATGTGATTAGGCTTATGCTTTAACAGATTTTCCAATGTGTATCGGATATCATCAACTTTTTGTCCCGGTAATGAAAAGATGATATCGGTGCTGATGTTGTCGAACCCGGCTTCCCTGCCTGTCCCGATTGCTTCCAGAGCTTCTTCGGGAGAGTGAATCCTGTCGAGAAATTCAAGTTCTTTTGGGATGAGTGATTGGATGCCAATGCTGAGCCTGTTAACACCCAATAGCTTATAGCCTTCAAGTTTGGATTTTTCTATTGTACCGGGATTGCATTCAACAGTAAATTCAAGAGTATTTGAGAAATTGAAATGTTTTTTTAACTCATTGAAAATTAATTCGAGCTCTTCGGGTTTCATTAAAGAGGGAGTACCGCCTCCGAAGAATAATGTGTCAACAGGAGGTTTTGAAGCAAACTTTTCGGTGAATATCCCGATTTCTTTGATAAGACTTTTGTTAAATTTATCCGTATTCTTCATATCAGTTATTGAAAAGAAATCGCAATAACTGCATTTCTTTATGCAAAACGGAAAATGTATGTAAATTGACGGCATATCCCTTATCCTGAATAAATTACCAAGTGATTAACTGTATACTATTGAATTTATTGCTTGGAATTTGATTGAGAATAGTAAATTTGAATCGAGTACCGTGAAAAATTGATGAAATTGTATATGCGAAAAGGTTATTTGAAAAATTTTATACAATATATACTATTCAGGAAGCTAATGTCGAAATTTATTCAAATTAGTTATTTTAAATTATATTTTTAACAATTAAATGAATATCTTGATAAAGATTCAAAGCCAATACAAAATATTGTGGGAAATAAAATGGGGGTAATATGATTACTTATTCTGACAATCCGGATATTAAAGAGCTTGTGGATGAATTTGAAGAACTGGGTAAACAACAATTGAAATTTTTAGAAGACCTGAATTTTCCTATCAGAAATAAAACAGACCTGGAAAATTTCGATAAAATTGTCGATGAAATGGAGATTCATAATAGAAGAATCGAGCAGAACAGAAGGAAAATAAGTGAAAAATTCTGGAATCATTTAATTTACAAAAAGCCGGATTAAATTGGGAAATTGATTTTGAGGATATCAAATTAATTTCTTATTCTAAGATTTTGCTTTATAGAAATCTGTGTAAAAATAGTTGCATTTTGATATTTTATTCCTTTTGGAAAAGAGTGGGGACAAGTAATAATTTGGTATAAGTATTTAATTCCGATACAACGGGATAATCGAAATCAAAATAAATTTATCCTTCCATAACCTTACTCAAGGAAGGGTGACCCCTTCGTTTGAGTTTAATCCCAACTTGAATAAAATTTCAGAGTAACATTTATTTTACAACACTCAAACAATACTCCTTGTAGGAGCAATTGGGGAGTTCGTTCACTGTATCAATATATTTCCTGAGTGAAATGAATCCCATTTCGAGCGCGATTTCTTCGAGGCATGCGATTTTGTGTCCCTGGCGTTTTTCGATTGCATGGATGAATGTCGATGCTTCCATGAGGCTTTCAGGTGTACCAGTGTCTAACCATGCGATTCCGCGTCCAATCAGTTCGACCTTCAGTTTACCACGTTTGTTGTATTCCAATTGCACATCTGTGATTTCGAGTTCACCTCGCGGGCTTCTCTGTATATTCTTCGTTAATTTGATTACATCTTTAGAGAAAACATATAATCCGGGAATTGCATATTTAGATTTCGGGCTTTTCGGCTTTTCTTCGATGCTCAACACATTTCCATCGGCATCGAATTCAACGACACCGTAGGCAGAGGGATTATTGACAGGGTAGCCGAATATTGTTCCGCCCTGGTTTTGTTCGATTGCATTGCGTAGGAAATCAAGCTTACCGTAAAAAATATTGTCGCCGAGAATAAGGCAGACCTGTGATTTACCTATAAATTCTTCGCCGTAGATGAAGGCTTCGGCTATACCACCGGGTTTCTTCTGCACTATGTAGCTTAATTGAATTCCCCAGTTCGAACCGTCGCCGAGAAGCTTTTTATAATTAGGGGTATCCTCCGGGGTTGAGATAATTAGTATTTCTTTTATTCCTGCAAGCATAAGTATTGCAAGGGGATAGTAAATCATTGGTTTGTCGTAAACTGCCTGCAATTGTTTACTGAAAACTGCTGTCATTGGGTAAAGACGAGTACCGCTGCCGCCTGCGAGGATAATTCCTTTTGTGTTCATAATCAAATATTAAGCCTGTTAGTGCAAAAATAAAAACGTTTTGGTTACAAAAAAAGTTTCTAAGAATCTTTTATTTTCTTATATTTAGAAAAACATAATTAACGTTTTTGGAAAACAAAAATTTTGGTGAGTTATGCCCAAAATAGCTATTATTGACGACGACACTGATATAGTAGAAGCTTTGTCAATACTACTAACTGCTAAGGGCTATTCAGTTGTATCAGCAGCGAACATACCCGAAGCAATTAATGTCGTCGAGAGAGAGAAACCAGATCTGATTTTACTTGATGTAATGATGGACGAACCTGATGACGGATTTTATCTTGCGAACAAATTCAAACAAAAAGGAGTAACAATACCAATCATAATGCTTACTTCGGTTTCGAAGGCAGTAGGATATGAATTCGGGAAGGGACAGGTACTGCCGATTGATGATTTTATCGAAAAGCCTGTAGCTCCGTCAGTGTTGCTTGAAAAAGTATCTAAATATCTTAAGGCGAAGTAGGAGGAAGAGTATGATTGACATTAAACAAAATGCGATGACGGAAGAAATCGAGATGCTTGTCGGTAAATACGGCAGCACGCGTGATGCTCTGATGCCTATAATTCAGAACATTCAGATGAACCATGGAATGATAACGGATTTTGCCCAGCAGGAAGTAGCGAGATTGCTCGACATACACCCGGTGGAAGTGTATGGAGTAGTAACTTTCTATTCGTTTTTAAGCGGGATTCCTAAAGGCAAATATATTGTAAGGCTCTGCAGAACTATATCATGCGATATGGCAGGCAAGGAAGCCGTTGCAAGAGCGATTGAGAGAGAGCTTGGTATCAAGTTCGGGGAAACAACCCGTGACAGCAGGTTCTCACTCGAATATATTAACTGTATGGGTATGTGCGACCAGGGACCGTCGATGTTGGTGAATGACCTCGTTTTCACTAAGCTGACACCACATACTGTTGTTGATATATTAAACAGATTTAAGTAGGAGTGTGATTATGATAAAAAATAAATCAATTTTATTCAACAAGGATAACCTTGGGGACTGCCTTGCGTCTGCGTTTGCAAAAAACCCGCAGGATATTATAATGGAAATTCGCGAATCGAACCTGAAAGGCAGAGGCGGAGCGGGATTTCCGACAGGCACAAAATGGATGTTAGCCGCAGCATCTTTATCGAATAAGAAATATGTTGTTTGCAATGCCGATGAAGGTGAACCGGGAACTTTCAAAGACAGGGTGCTGTTAGCAGAATTTCCCGATTTGGTTTTCGAAGGAATGGTTCTCGCAGGGTATGCAATCGGAGCGCAAAAGGGATTCATTTACCTGAGAGGTGAGTATAGTTATTTGTTGAAGCAGCTGAACGAACAGTTAGAAAAAATGGTCAACTCGAATAGGTTGGGTAAAAATATACTCGGCAAAGGATTCGATTTTGAAATTGAAATACGTCTTGGAGCGGGTGCTTATGTGTGCGGAGAAGAAACAGCACTTATAGAATCCCTCGAAGGGCACAGGGGAGAAGCACGAAACAGGCCTCCTTATCCGGTGAACACAGGTTTCATGGGCAATCCGACTATTGTGAACAATGTTGAAACTTTCGTTACCGCTGCTATTATTATGGCTCGCGGAGGGGAATGGTTCACTAAGCTTGGAACAGGCAAATCGAAAGGCAATAAGCTTATTTCAGTATCCGGAGATTGTGATGACCCAGGGGTGTATGAAGTGCCCTTCGGCATAACAATAAATGAACTTCTGAAAATGGTTAAGGCAAAGAATGCCAAGGCAGTCCAGGTTGGTGGAGCATCGGGGTACTGTGCTTGCTCTAATGAATTCGAAAGGCAGATATCATTCGAGGATTTGTCTACCGGCGGTTCTATAATTATTTTCAATCAATCGAGGGATATGCTTCATATATTGAGAAACTTCATGGAGTTTTTTGTTGAGGAATCCTGTGGACAATGCACTCCATGCAGAATAGGAAATGTGAAGCTGCTCGAAGGTGTTGAAAAAATCGAGCAGGGTGATTGTTCATTGTCTTACCTTAAGGAATTAATCGAGCTTGGAAAAACGATGAAAATTGCTTCGAAATGCGGATTAGGCCAATCGAGCCCGAATCCATTCATTTCGATTATGACAAATTTTGAACAGGAAATATTTTCACAACGATAGATGGAATATGATATGGATAAGATAGTAAAAGATAATCGTGCTCCTGTGTCCCAGAAGCCGCTTGTGATGGCGAAAGTTGATAAGGACTCAATCGGGGCAACCGTTGGTATCGAAATTAACGGCAATCCTTACAAAGTGATGCTGGGTACTACCATACTCGAAGCATGCCGTGAAAACAACATCCATGTTCCATCTCTGTGCTACCATGAAGATTTATGTCTTGCAGGTGTGTGTAGGGTTTGCGTTGTGGAAGTGGAAGGAATGGGTACATTGCAAGCCGCATGTACTTTCCCTATCATAAATAAAATTAAAGTTCATACAACTTCCGAAAAAGTCAGGAAGGCAAGACGCCATGTTCTTGACCTGATGCTCAGCGAACATTATGGCGAGTGTTATTCATGCCACAGAAACGGAAATTGTGAGTTACAAAAATTAGCAAAAGAATATGGAGTAGATTCCTACAGATTCGGTCATGTGGAGAAACGTCGTTACCAGGTAGACAGGTCAAGTTATTCCGTAGTTCGGGATATGGATAAGTGTATCTTATGCAAGAGATGTGTCAGAACCTGCATAGACCTCCAGGAAGTTGGAGTTTTGGAGGCAATTAACCGTGGGGACAAGACAAAAGTTACGACATTCATGGATAAGCCGCTTGCAGAAGTTATTTGTATAAACTGCGGTCAATGTATAAACAGGTGTCCGACTGCAGCTCTTAAAGCAAATGACCCGTCTGATGAAATATGGAATGTAATAGACGACCCATCTAAACATGTAGTTATTCAGACTGCACCATCTCCGAGAGCCGCCATCGGAGAGGAGTTCGGACTTCCGGCAGGAACTTCGATGACATACCAGATGAATACAGCGTTGAAGATGATTGGATTCGACAAAGTATTCGATACTGATTTCACTGCAGACCTGACTATAATGGAGGAAGGGACAGAGTTGTTGATGAGACTGAAAAAGAAACTTGTAGACGGAGATAAAAATGTTATGCTTCCACAGCTAACATCATGTTCGCCCGGATGGATTAAATACATTGAACATTTTTATCCTGAATACCTGGATTACCTTTCTACATGCAAGTCACCTCAGCAAATGTTCGGCTCTGTAATTAAAACATTTTATGCACAGGAACATGAGATTGACCCGGCGAATATAGTAACTGTAGCAGTAATGCCATGTTCAGCAAAAAAATTCGAATGCAACCGTCCTGAAATGGATTCTTCAGGATTTAAAGATGTGGATTATGGATTAACAACAAGAGAGCTCGCACAAATGATAAGGGAAGCCGGTCTATATCTGCCAGACCTGCCGGCGGGAAATTTTGACGACCCGTTTGGTGATGCATCGGGAGCAGGTTTGATTTTCGGTGCTACAGGAGGCGTTATGGAAGCAGCCCTGAGAACAGCTTATGAGCTGGTAACAGGTAGAACAGTTCCCTTCGAAAATCTTGACATTCTGCCTTGCAGAGGTTTTAATGGAGTCAAACAGGCATCGGTTAAACTTGAAAATGTAAAACCGGAATGGAGTTTCTTAGAAGGTGTTGATTTGAATTTCATGATTGCCCACGGAACCGCAAATGCCAAGAAGGTGATGGAAGCACTTGTAAAAGGAGAACTAAGTAATATCCACTTTATAGAAGTGATGGCTTGTCCCGGCGGATGTCTCGGTGGCGGAGGACAACCGATACCGACATCGCCTGAAATCAGGAAAAAGAGAGCAGAAGCGATTTACCAGGAAGATGCCGGATTGCCGGTGAGAAAATCTCACGAAAATCCGCATATTGCTTATATTTACGAGAAGTTTTTGAAGGATGGTCCTTGCGGACATTTGTCCCACAAGCTTTTACATACTCATTATGTAAAGCGGGGAAAGTTTATTGGATAGATTTAGAAGCGTGCCGATATTAGAACACTAACCCCAGACTTAAGTCTGGGGTTAGAAAGTAGATAATTGTTAATTACTTTATACCAGGTAAATAATAAATTAATGGCTGACACTTTTTTCACATTGATACCCGAAAGAATCCAATACGACCAGTTTTGGATGGAATTGAAAAAGCGTAATCACTGGCTGATAATGCTCCGTTACGGAGCTGTTGTTATGCAGATATCACTCATCATTTTTCTTTATATACTCGACAATGTGATGCCTCGATTCGGTTTTAATTCACTTCCATTATGGATTATAACAGCAGTTATATTTGGCTATAACATTGTATTTCACCGTATTTCGATATCAATGCCTGAACTCTATCAGAGTCAGAAAAAATTTCACAGTTTACATCTTTCTATGCTTCAGATTATTTTAGACATTATTGCACTGATGCTGTTTATTTATTTTACCGGAGGTATCGAATCACCTATATTCTTCTTTTATATTTTCCATGTAATTATAGGCAGTTTGTTTTTGACAGACAGAATCATGGCAATAATCGTATCATGGGTAATGATTACTTCAATTGCCGGTGCAATATTAGAATATAATCATTTTATTCCTCACCAGGGAATTGCAGGAATTCATGTTTTTCCATTATATAATAATCCTTCATTTATAGTAGGTCATTTCATATTTTTCGGAATTACTCTTTATTTAAGCATTTACCTCACTAATTCTATTGCCAAGCAATTGTACCAGCGGGAACGTTCGCTGACTCAAGCGTATAATGATTTGGAAAATGCGGAAAAATCAAAATCGAGATACGTATTTTCAGTTGTTCACGATTTGAAAACACCAATTGCCGCTTCAATGACCTATTTGGATATGATGCTTGATGGTACATTGGGGGAAGTCAAAAGCGAACATTTGAGACCACTGGAGAGAATAAAGTACAGATTATCTGGTGCTGTCAAGACTATCAATGATATTCTCTTTTTCTCAAAATTAAAATTGGAGTCCGGAATTAATAATATTTCCGATGTAAGTTTAATAAATATATTCGATGAAATTTACCTTGACCATCGCATACTTATTAATTCAAAAAATATTAAATATACTTTTAATTGTGATGCGACAGACGAAGCAATTATTCAAGCTGAACCAAAGTTATTACAGCTTGCACTTTCAAACCTGGTGTCAAATGCAATCAAGTACACTGAACAGGACGGTATCATTGAAGTTGTTATCAATGACCTGAAAGAATTGTACCTGATATCTATCGCAGACAATGGAATCGGCATACCTGAGGAAGAAAAAGAGAAAATATTCCAGGATTTTTACAGGACTTCGCTTTCGAAAAAGAAGGGAATCGAAGGAACAGGATTAGGTATGTCAATAGTACTGCAAGTGATTCAAAAACTTCATGGAGAAATCATTGTCGAATCTCCCTGCTATTTGGCTACTGATGAAAACAGACCTGGAACGAGATTTATTGCACGCTTACCGAAAAATTATTCAGCACTTTAATACTTTTAACTTCAAATTAAGTACGGATTTTTATCCCTGTTTTTAATAAATAAAATAATTGCTTATTTTTAAACGTATTGCAGTTTATGAAATGAAAATTGAATTTGTTTTAAATTTAGTATAAAAGGGTGTTGATATGATTAAAAAAGTGGTTCAGGATGCGATTAATGAGCAGATAGTCAAGGAATTATATTCATCGAATCTTTATTTATCAATGGCGGCTTATTACCGTTTGATAAATTTAAACGGATTTGCTAATTGGATGAGAGTACAAGTACAGGAAGAAATGTTTCATGCAATGAAGTTTTTTGATTACCTTCTGGAACGTGGTGGCGAAGCGAAAATAGGAGTTATCAACGCACCACCAACAAAATGGAAATCTCCTTTGGATGTATTTATTGCTGCAAAAAAACATGAAGAATCTGTTACCGAAAGTATAAATAAGCTTGCTACTCTTGCGATGAAAGAAAATGATTATGCAACTAATATACTACTTCAATGGTTTATCTCAGAACAAGTGGAAGAAGAAGCAACCGTTACTGAAATAGTAGAACGGCTGAAGCTTGCCGGTGATTCAAAGAGCAGTTTGTTCATGTTAGACAGCGAGTTGAAAACCAGGATATTTGTGCCTCCTGTAGTGGCTGGAACGCAAGCGTAAGCAATTACTAATTACTAATTACTAATTACTAATTACTAATTACT
>JACRLY010000132.1 GCA_016219595.1 Ignavibacteriota bacterium
GAACA
Source organism: Ignavibacteriota bacterium (assembly GCA_016219595.1). Classification (GTDB taxonomy): domain Bacteria; phylum Bacteroidota; class Ignavibacteria; order Kapaibacteriales; family UBA2268; genus XYC2-FULL-35-21. Next base: position 6 of record JACRLY010000132.1, read on the forward strand.
TATATATTGGATGATTCATAATTTATTCCCTGAGGTCTGAAAAATTGAATACCAGTCGAGCCTCCAATATTTATTGCCCTCTGCCCTGCTTCTGTGAACCAGTTTCTTTCAATTCGAATATCCTTAGAACCCCCTTTTGCTTGTATGGAATTAGAGCCGCCATTATTGAAAAAATTACCTTCAAATAATCCGTTGTGGCATCCTACCATATCAATCATGCTTCCACCCGTAGCACCATCATGGAAATTACAATCACGTACAATAAAATCATCAACTCCCGATAATTTTAATTGGTCATTATTTCCCCCTGCATTCATCCTACCCCATTCACACCTTTCTATAGTAATATGATGTGAAGGTGTATCAAATGTACCGGCATCATCAATATTTACACCATTGCCTGACTGCCCCTCGAATTTGAAACCTTTGATATACAGGTATTCACAATCGCTGAGATGCCATGCTTCGGTATTCCCGCTATAAACGATATCTTGCAAATCAGAGGCAATTATAAATATAAGACTATCTTGTTTTCCTTTTAATTCAGAAATCCCTTGTGTTCCGCTTTCAATAACATTATTGACTAATATGGTATCACCCGGCTGAGCTTCCTGAGCCGCATCGGACAAAGTAGAATAAGTAAATCCTGCTCCTACATTTAGTACTGTGGAGTAAAGATTGAATCTACATAAAATAAATAATAAAATGACAACCAAATTTTTCATTCATCACCTATATTTTATCAAATTATTTTTTTCATTTTAAACAAATCATTATTGAATAATACCGGATATAACAGAATTCCATACAAGAGCTTCTTTATATATTCTTTTTAATTCGGTTCCATCCCTTCTTATAATAAATACATCATAGCCATCAAAATAATAATTACCCTTTAAAAAAAAGGTTAAGTACTCACCATCTGGAGAAATAGTAACTTCTCGGTATTCATTACTCTTATATCCGGGAAATAATGAATTGAACTTACTCCAACTAATAACATTTTGTTTTAAAGACATAGAATTCAAATCGTAAATCGCTATTCCATCATCATTCCATACAGCCATTTCTGATTGTTCTTTTGCGAATTGTTCGGGATTGGTGAAATATCTTTTAGGCAAATTTAAAGGAATGGAATCATTAAAATTATCTACTGCGAATATCGTTGTGTCATAATTAGTAATATGTCTTACAAATATTTTTTCGTTAATATAGTCAGCACCAACTATACAAACATCACCCTTCAATATCCTTGAATTTGCTTTCAAGTTTTTACCATCGAATTTAAAAATCCTGGTTTCTAAATCTGAATAATTAATATCTTTTACATTTCTTCCACTATACACAAACCAGAATGTTGTACCTTCATTATTTAATATACTTATACTTCTGGCAGGAATAAAATCAGTTATTTCAGGACTGCTAAACTTACCATAAAATTGATTTTCTATATCGTAAATATTATATGTCAAATTCTGCATATTCATAAATACTAATTTATTTATTCCAATTTCGTAATTTTCACTTTGATGTAAGTTAGTCCCAAAAACTGCTAAATTTCCATTATAGCTTAATTGAATTCTAGGGAATGAGTATCCATATTTTAACAATGAGTCTGTAGTTTCAGGTAATGGAATAGGTAACAATGTATTATCAGATAATAATACCCAATAACCAAATTCCATTTCACCTGAATACTCAAATACAATTTTACCATCTTTTGAAATTCCTGATGAATATGAAAAAATATTTGTGTTGATTTTTTTTAATTCACCCCTCATAATATCAAAAGAAAACAAGTCAGAATATGTATTCCAAGACCATACAGGCGAAAATGAACAAATATACACTATCCTTTTTCCTACATTCGTTGATTCAGAGGATTCGGAGCATCCATATAACAGATACCCTATTAGAATTATAACAGCTAATTTCAAATAATTTATTTTCATTATTAACCCTAATCGTATATGAAAATATTAACCAAATATTGCAAAAATTTTTGTTAATTCAAAGTCTTATTTATTTATGATTTTATCCTTGCTTGAGTTTTCGCTAATTTCGTTTTTTTTATTATACTGACTTTCTAAATAGAATAATGAACAAAGAATTTTCGGCAAATAGAACAAATGGGATGGGTACATCAATCTTTGCAACAATGAGCAAATTAGCTTTCGAACATAAAGCAGTCAATCTCGGGCAGGGATTTCCCGATTTTGACGGACCTCAATGGTTAATGGATGAAGCTTATAAGTGCATGAAAGAAGGTAAAAATCAATATGCACCGACACAGGGAATTTTATCTTTGAGAAAAGCAATTTCAGAAATTCAACAAAAATATTATGGTATGGAATGGAATCCCGAATCTGATATTACAATTACAGCAGGAGCAACTGAAGCACTCTATTCCACCTTTCAAGCACTGATTAATGAAGGTGATGAAGTCATCATGTTCGAGCCATTTTATGATTCATACCAGGCTGATGTTATATTAGCCGGCGGTATTCCCAGATACGTTACTTTACAAAAGCCCGACTTCCACTTTGATTATAATGAACTCGAACAAACAATTACAGATAAGACAAAAATTATTGTCATCAATACACCCCATAATCCAACTGGAAAAGTATATACATTTGATGAGTTGAATTTTATCGCTAAATTGACAATAAAACATAATCTTCTTGTTGTCAGCGATGAAGTGTATGAGTTTCTTACATTCGATAATGCGAAACACATCCCAATTGCATCAATACCGGGAATGAGAGACAGGACAATTACAATTTCTTCCGCAGGAAAAACATTCAGCATGACCGGTTGGAAAATCGGCTGGGCAATTGCATCAAATAAGATTACAGAAGCAATTAGAAAAGTACATCAATGGACGACTTTTGCTGTCAATACACCCGGACAACATGCAATAGCTTATTCATTTACCAAACTTGATGAATATTTACCAAATTTCAGAAAGGAATATCTTGATAGAAGGGATTTATTGTTAAGTGAATTAAAAACAACATCTTTCAACGCACATAAACCCTTGGGAAGTTATTTTATGATGGTTGATATTCCTGAATCATCAATGTTGAATGATGAAGAAATTGCAGTCGAGCTTGTGAAAAATTATAAAATAGCAACAATACCGCCTTCAGTATTCTATGGAAAATCAAATGAAGGTAGAACAATGCTTCGGCTATGCTTTGCCAAAAGCAATGAAACATTGATTGAAGGAGCAGAGAATTTGAGAAAGTTTAAATAGAAGTTAGAAGACAGAAGATTGAAGACAGAAGACAGAAAATGAATTGCAACTTAATTTCGGCAATAACCTATACAATCATAAAATGATAAAAATAGAACAACATATTTTTTTTATGAAAGAAGCATTAAAAGAAGCAAGGAAATGTTCAAGGTATGAAGATGTCCCTATTGGTGCTGTTGTTGTCCTCGATGATGAAATTATTGGTAGAGGATATAATCAAGTAGAGAAACTAAATGATTCTACTGCACATGCTGAAATCATAGCAATAAAAAAAGCTGTTAAACATATAAATTACAAACATTTAATTAATTCTACTTTATATGTCACTTTAGAACCTTGTCCTATGTGTTCAGGTTCTATAGTATTATCGAGGATTAATAAAGTTGTTTTTGGTACTTCTGACCCAAAAGCCGGAGCAAGTGGTTCATTGTATAACATTATTCAGGATAAACGGCTTAACCACAGATGTGAAGTTATAACGGGCGTACTGGAAGAGGAGTGTTCTCAATTGTTGAAAGATTTCTTCAAAAAGCTGAGGAAAAAGGGAAATGGTAAATAGGAATTTGGAATTAGGAGATAGGGTATTAGAATCAGGATTGTATATAGTACCAACTCCTATTGGTAATCTCGATGATATTACTTTTCGTGCAATGAAAATCCTTTCTTCTGCTGATATTATAGCCTGTGAAGACACAAGACATACCGGAATAATGCTAAAAGCTCTAAATATAACTCACAAGAAGCTTGAAAGCTACCATGAACATAATGAGGAATCGAAATCAGCTTTACTGGTTAATGAGATATTATCAGGAAAATCTGTTGCACTAGTTACCGATGCCGGAACGCCGGGAATTTCAGACCCGGGTTATCGTATCATAAAAAAGGCAATCGAACAGAATATAAAGATTATTTCACTTCCGGGTCCAACAGCATTCATTCCTGCACTTGTAGCAAGCGGATTGCCGGTAAATGAATTTCACTTCTATGGCTTTCCTCCCGCAAAGAAAGGAAGAAAGACTTTTTTGCAGGAAGTAACTTCACAAAAAGCCACATCCATATTATATGAATCACCTTACAAAATACTGAAACTCATTGATGAATTAATCGAACTTTGCGGTATTGACAGGCAGGCTTGTCTTGCCCGTGAAATCAGCAAAGTTTATGAGGAATACATTCGAGGAACACTCGAAGAGTGTAAACAAAAACTTCAAAACAAGACTTCGATTAAGGGAGAGTTTGTTGTGATTTTATGATATTAATCTTAAAAAAATTTGATACTTTGTTAATTTTAGAATATTGTAAATATTTTATTTTATTAATATTCCTATCAGTTCTTCAACAATAGGTTTGATATATTGGATATCTACTGTTGCAGTTTCCCAAATGGTATCCATATCCAAACCAAAATAATCATGCGTAATCTTATTCCTCATTCATATAATATCCTTCCAGGTAATGTCAGGTTTTAGGGTAATGGTTTGTTCAGATAAATGTTTGGTAGCTTCGCCAATAATTTCCAATTGTCTTGTTACTCCATCCTGTAACAATAGGTTAGTTGTGAATTCTTCGTAGTTTGATTCAATGAGATAATCTTCAATTCTTTTAATTGATTGTAGAATATGCTCGAGATAAATTAAATCCTCTTTCATTATTCAAGAATAATACTTTCGTGATAAATCCTTTCAATAAGAAATGGGCTAATAGCTTTCTTAGTTAACAGGTCAATCTTGAAGCCGGTTTTTTCAGATAATTCCCTTTCAATTTTTACAATTTTTAGTAATGAAAGTCTATCATTAAAATCTACAAGCAAATCAAGGTCGCTATTCGGAGATTGATTTCCTTTAGCAAATGAGCCGAACAGCCTTATACTTGAAATTCCATAAGGCGCCAGATAATTTATAATAGATTCTTTAAGTTCTTGTGGTAACATTATATTAACCATTAATTTTTCAAAATGTAAATATATTAAATTCTTATTAATTATTATAGAAATCTAATCATAATTAATAGAAAAAATCAAATTATGGAAGTAGATATTGTAATAAAAGTATATATTCACAAATTCTGTTTAATAATTTCAAAGCTTTTAAAAATCAAATAAACATATAAAAACGTTCATAATTTTCTCCATAAAAAATCATAACTTTGTAGTTTGATTATTGCTTGAATTATTGAAAAATGCTTATAACTTTTGAAGGAATAGACGGCTGCGGTAAAACCACTCAGATAGGGCTTCTATCTACTTATTTGAAAGAATCGGGAAAAGAAGTGCTGACTTTACGTGAGCCGGGTGGGACAGAATTTTCTGAGAAAATTCGCGATTTACTCCTTCATTCAAAAGACAAGTTGACACCTCAAACCGAACTATTCCTTTTCGAAGCTGCAAGGGCTGATATTGTAGAAAAAATTATTAAGCCGGAATTGAATAGAGGTGTAATTATAATACTCGACAGGTTCTATGATTCCACCACTGCTTACCAGGGTTATGGAAGGCAGATTGATTTAAATTTTGTCAGAGAATCTAATGCAACAGCAGTAAATGGATTAAAACCGGATGTTACATTTTTCCTCGATATACCATTGAACGTCTCATATCAACGTTCAAACCATAGGAAATTGGATAAAATCGAGCAATCAGGTGATGAATTTTTTACGCGGGTGATTAACGGTTATAAAAAAATTGCAGAATCCGAGCCGGGAAGAATAATATGCATTGATGGGGCAAAATCTGAAGATGTAATTTTTCAATTAATCAGAGATAGAATTAATAATTTAATTGATAAATAGTCATCCTGCCGGTGCAGGAATCGAATTGTGAGGATTTATGAAAACAACTTTTAAGATAATTATATTACTTTTGTTTACCTGTATATTAAATTCACAGAATAATGAGTTTATTACTATTAATGGTAAAAAATTATTAAGAAATTGTGCTTTTGTACTTCATGAAAAGAACAAAACAGAGACAATTCAATCGAGTGAAAACAGACTTGTTTTCATTGTAAATAAAGATATTATCGAACCGGTATTAAAGGAACATCCCCAAAAAATAAAAATTGAAAACTTTCCTATTTCTCTTGCTGAATTAAGAAATATTTATTTAATAAAAGGCGAAGTACCGATTGATGAGAATACTGTCTGGTTGAGAGCCACAAAAGACGGAATAAAAAAAGGAGTTCAGCTTGATTTCAGTTTCTACACGGGATGGGTTGATAGCGAGCAGAAGTCAAAAGTTTATTTTGGATATGGAAATCAGCAATTGTATTGTATTATTGAACGCTCGAACGGAGAGAAATATTTTATCGTTCCATCGAGCAAGGTCGATAATGACAAATATCCGCATTTTATGGTCGCTTCTAATTTTACTTATGCAAATGACGAACTAAGTCCATTCATCTGCTTAACCAAGGATTATTCAAATATTCCTTCAGAGAACGAAATAAAGAATAAATTGAAAAATAAGATTCAGTCTGATAAAATGCTTCAACTCGAAATTGCTTTGGAGGGAGCAAATGATTATTTCCAGCTTCATGGGACTCATGAGAAAGCATATGCTTATATGACAGCAGTAATGACAATTGTATCGAAGATTTACCTTGACCAGCTAAATGTCAAAATCCACATCCCTTATGTGATGATTTATGAAGACGCAAGCCAAGACCCTTATGCAAACAGGGATGATGTAGGTCAAAAACTCTGGAGAATGCCAAATGCGTGGAAGAACAGAAGCAATGTTCCAAGAACGATAGCTTGCTTATTTGCAGGTTTACATCCAAATGGAGGTTATTATACTGCAGGAATTTCCATGGGTATTAATACACTTTGTGATAAAGGACGCGGTTACTGTGTTTTTGGCATTTTAGGAAGCTCTGCCCTGCCGACAATGAATTATATTACGGATGTTAGCGTTAGAGCTCATGAAATAGGTCATGCTTGCGGCGGTCCTCATACACATTATTGTAACTATTTTGGAACTGATATGATTGATACATGTGTTACTAAAAATAAGCCGTACTATATTTCAGATGCTTGTGCTGAAGAAATAAATCCAATTCCGCGCCCGGGAACAATCATGAGTTACTGCCACCTCACAAATTCAACACGTTCTGTGGAATATGTTTTCGGCGACAGGATGACTCCTATAATACGGAGTGCATTAGATGAAGCAAATTGCATTAGTGAGGTTCAGGAACCTACAATATCCTTACTCAACCCAACCGGTGATGAGACATTGAAATCCGGGAAAAAAGAAGAAATTATCTGGACATCGACTTTAGTTAACTTAGTAAGCATAAAATATTCTTCTGATAATGGAAATAATTGGAATATCATAGCTTCAGGAAAGTCCGCGGCTGATAAATCTTTCGTCTGGACTGTTCCTGCTATTAATTCAAATGAAGTCATTATTATCATTTATGATATGGGTAATTCTGAAATTGCTGATTCTGTATTAAAACCTTTTGCTGTACGAATGCCTGTATTGCAAATTAACGGACCAACAGAAGGACAAAAATTCGGACAAAAAGAAAAATATAAAATAAATTGGGTGTCTGTTTTTATTGATTCGATTAAAGTATTATTCACATCAAACGGTGGTACCAATTGGTCAGAAATTATCGGTAACGTCAAGGGTAATAATTATGAAATGGAATTTCCTCAAGTAGTCAGTGATGAATGTAAAATAAAAATAGAATCACTTACCGAAGACAAACTTGTATCGGAAAGTAAAATTTTCAGCATAGGTATATCAAATGTTATATTAATATCCCCTAATGGCGGAGAAAAACTATGCGCAGGACAGTACTATGAAATCAAATGGGAATCCGAATATATCAATAATTTGTGGCTTGAATATTCCACTGATAATGGTTCAGTCTGGAGAAAAGTATCTCTCGGACAGTTAAATGCTTTAGAGGGAAAATATTTGTGGAAAGTTCCTGCAAGGATATCAGATGACTGTATCTTAAAAATTTACCCTCAGTTTGACAAAAATTTGATATTGGATATCAGCGATTCTACCTTTAAGATAGATTCCTGCCAAACCGGATTAGAGAATGAATTCAATAACTTAAAATTTGGAATTATTGACGTAAAGCCAAATCCTGTGAATGATGAAGCAGAAGTTACAATAATTAATGCAATTAATTCAAAAATGATTTTACTGGCATTATATGATGAATCGGGTAGGATGGTCAGTAATTTAGGTCAATTCAATATTACAAATGAAGAGAAAATAAACATTAAAATAAAATTACCGGAACTTAATCAGGGAAATTATTTTATTAAAGCATGTTCCGGTACTAATTGTGAATCGTACAAAATAAGAGTAATAAGATAAATTGAAATTTGTTTTTTTTAAGATGAGAAAAATATTAAAGGTCGGGAATTATGTTAAATCAAATTATTGTAAAAATGATGCCTGTTGTACCGAAAGGCATTATCCATCAGGTGGCAAAAAAATATATAGCAGGTGATGAATTAAGCGATGCAGTTCGTGTTTCTAAGGAACTGTTATCAAACGGCGGCGCAATGACAACTGTAGATGTTCTCGGTGAATTTGTAACTACAAAGGAACGTGCTTTTCATGAAAAAGCGGAAAGTTTAAAAGTATTGGAAGCAATTAAGGCAAACAATTTAAGTACCTATCTGTCTGTAAAACCAACTTCATTAGGTTTAGGTATTGATGAGAATTTCGGTTTTGATAATATTTCTTATATAATAAAAAAAGCGGCTGAAACTGATATTTTCGTAAGATTAGATATGGAAAATTCTCCATATACGACAAAAACATTAAATTTATTTAAAAAATTAAGAGCCGAAGGTTTAAACAATGTCGGGGTTGTCATTCAGGCATATCTTCACAGAAGCGAGAATGATATTAAAGAATTGCTCCAATATAAGCCATCCATCAGGCTTTGTAAAGGTATTTACAGGGAATCACCCGAGATTGCTTTCCAAACAAGGGAAGATGTGAGAAATAATTATAAAAAACTTTTACGATTAATAATCGATAACGGTCTTTATATCGGTATTGCGACTCATGATGACCCATTGATTAATGATGCAAGAGAATACATTAACAAAATTAACCTCAAAAAAGAAGATTACGAATTCCAGATGCTCCTTGGAGTACGCGATGAGAAGCGAAAAGAAATACTGTCACAGGGACACAGACTGAGAGTATATGTTCCATTCGGCAAAGACTGGTATGGTTACTCAACGAGAAGGTTGAAAGAAAATCCGAAAATGGCAGGAATGATATTCAAAGCAATATTCTTTAAGAACTGATTTATCTGTTAATAATTTTAACACAAAGTTCACTAAGATTTGCTCAAAGTTCTCAAAGTATAGATGTCATGCTGAGCGAAGTCGAAGCATCTTTTTAGTTAATGACTAACTATATTAATCAATGAAACAAATACTTTGCATATTGCTTCTTCCTTTATTTATCTTTTCTGCTTGCGAGCAGAATGGAAATGCATCGAATAATCCTGATACAATTTCGATTGCAACATTCAATATTTCCTGGTTAGGAGATGGAATTGATGATGAAATACCTAGGACTGATGCTGACTACAAAAGAATTGCCTATATAATTTCACAATTAAATCCTGATATTATGGGTTTGCAGGAAATTGAAAATGAATCTGCAATTAAAAAATTATTGAAATTTTTACCGGGATATGATTTTTACATTGGAACTAAAGGAGGTAATCAAAATCCCAGTTTGATTTATAAAAAAGATATTAAAGTTTCTGAAGAATATGAATATACTCCGCTGATAGTCGAACCAAATAAAACAAGACCTGGACTGATTGCAAAAGTTCGTAAAGGAAATTTCGATTTTATAATGCTTGTAGTTCATCTGAAATCTACATCACGCTATGATTCGACTGCAGAATTGGAACAAAACAGCAGGGAATTAAGAATGAAGCAATCTGATATTATTTCGAACTGGGTAGATTCAGTCCTATCTCTTAAATCAGAAAAAGATATTATCATTCTTGGTGATTTCAATGATTACCCGAACAGAGTAACCAATCCAACTCTTAATTCGATTGCAGAAAATCCACATCTTCGTTTCATTACACAGGATTTGAAAAGCTGTAAATTTCCAATCTTAAATGGTATTGACCATATAATTGCATCTGTAAATGCAGGAAAAAGATATATCCCAGGTAGTCTTAGGCTTTATGATTTTTACAGTTCAATTTCTGAATCGGAAATCGAAAAAATCTCAGACCACTGCCCTGTACTTGTTCAGTTTGAGGTTAAGTCTAAAGATGATGATTAATAGAATTAGCAATTCACATTTCAACTCTCCTTCTCTTTCTTCTTCTCTGCAATTAAACAGATTATTAATGTTATTATACTTAGAATTAGTGTAATTGCAGATATGTACATACCGGCAAAGAAAGTATCGGATTCGTATTTCATTTCTATATTATGATTGCCGGCAGGAACTGCAAGTGCACGAAAGCAATAGTTAGCACGATAAACTTTTGCTGGTTTTCCGTCAATGTAGGCTTTCCATGCAGGATACCAGATTTCACTGAAAAATACAATCGAAGGTTCTTTCAGACTAACTTTATATTCGAAATTATTATTTTCATATCTTATACATTGGACTCTCTCAGGAATACTGTCTGTTTTTGTACCCGATAAAGTAAATGCAGGTGTTTCTTCTAAAATCACTTCATTTTTATAATCATGTTCTTTGGTTTTCATTTCGTGGAAAACTTCATCAGAATTCATTACAATTGCTTTATGAACAGCCCAGACACGTGGAAAATATGGTCCATACTCAAAAAAGCGATAGTCTTTTTTAATTGAATCCTTTAGTATTGCATATCTTACATTATTAAAATCATGAACGGTCTTTAACCTTGGTGCAGGTGCAGTGCCTCTTTTCAATACCAATGGATTATAACCATCAGTTGTCATGATTTTATCTATCATACCCTGGTTTCTTGTCATTGCAATTATTCCATCCTGGTAAAGGCGTATAGAAACCCTGAATAAGTCCTTTGGAGGTTTTGCAGTAAATAATTTTTTTGTCTCGGAATTTATAGAATATGCTTTTTCGGGATTGTCGGGATTTCTGTTGAATGGTGAGCCTGCAACAAACAAATCAAGTATTGTGATTAATATTAATGCCCCTCCTCCAATTCCGGGTTTTAGTATCTGCTGATTAATCATTGCTGAAACAATGAAAATAGCAACAATAAATGCCAGTGCGACAAGACCTGCATTTTTAACTATGCCTTCAAATTGTTCCGGTGTATCGAGCATTCCGGATATTGCACCAGTAGCAGTTAGAATTGCGATGAATAAAGGAATAATTGTTATTATAATTAATTTCTTTAATGTTTTGGAATCTTTAGGATGATTCCAAAGTGCATCGAATCCGAATCCTGCCAATACTGAAAAAACCAGTACTAAATAGAACATCATTCTTGCCGGCATTCGGAAATATTCGAATAAAGGCAGCTTGTAAAATAATTCGAACAGGAAGAAATTTTTTCCAAATGAATATAAAAGACTGAATACAATTACAATGATAAATAATATTCCTTCTTTAGTCTTGTACCTGTGCAGTAATCCTATAAAACCAAGTAACAGGGCTGCAATACCAAAGTAATAGGCTGTTTCCCAATAATTATAATATGCTGAACCTTCGAGGTGATAAGTGAAATTTCTCTCTTTAAAGCTTTTCCCGTCAATAGAACCGAACAAATCTGGCACTATTGAAGTAAAAATCTGCTTCATTTCCAATGAGCCTTCAGTTGCCTTTTCATAAGATATGTCCTGTCTTTGTGCGAGTGATGCCAATTCACGGGAAGGCAATAATTGAATAGAAAACATTCCAACTGAAATTACAAACGGCAAAACACCACAAATTATAAATTTCAGATTTGTTCTACCTTTAAGTTCTTTATTTTTAACACCTGCCACATAATACCACAAAAGTACAATTCCAAGCATTATCGATTCATATAATGTCGATTGGGGGTGTCCGGCAAGCATTGATAAAGCAAGGAACCATGAAGCCAGAATCGAATATTTGATTTTTCTTTGTTCAATTCCTTTAATAAATAACATCAATACAAATGGAAACCATGCAAAATGGAAAAGAATCATCGGATGAATGACATGGCAGACAAGTATCAATGAGAACGCAAACGACACCGAAGCTATGATTGAGCCAATATGACTAATTTTCCAATACCTGGTCAATGAATACATAGCAAGTTGTGCTATCAGGAAATGAATAATAATTGAAAATTGAATAAACCAAATGGCAACATGACCGTTCGAATCAACAAATAATGATAATAACCTATTAAATGGATAAAAGAAGCCTACTTCAATATCTGCCAGGAATGGCATTCCTGAAAAAATATATGGATTCCAAAATGGGATTACTCCTTTTGAAAATTCCCTTGCAGCGAAAGTCTGGAATGGATACCATAATTCAGTTATGTCTTCCCAGAAAAAAGCTTTGGAAATCAGCTGGTCCCAGAAAAAAAGTAAAGTAGTAGCAATAAACAGTATAAAAATAATCCAGAACTGTATTCTAGGTGGAACTAATATTGATATTTTTGATTTAGTCCTAAGTTCGGCCTTTTGTTTATTAATTATCTTATTACTTTTTTGTGCCATTTTTTTTCCCTTGATATACTCAAAATGAAGTGAGTAAAAATATTATAATTGAAATTGATGAAAATAATTTCATTGTAATTTAAGAACGAGTGTACTATTAAACAAATGTTTTGGTAATTTTGAAGTTTAAGTTTTATATAATATTATTATTTAATGTGAGGTATGAAAATGAACCTTGAAGCAAAAATCAATGAAGAATTGAAGTATTCGATTAAATCAGGAGATAAAATAAGGATGGAAACCCTTCGCTCAATCCGTGCTTCAATTATTGAATTTAATAAAAGTGGTGCAGGAAGGGACATGAATCCTGATGATGAATTTAAAATTTTAAATTCATCTGCTAAAAAAAGAAAGGATGCAATTGTATTATACGAACAAGGCAACAGAAATGACTTAGCTGATAAAGAGAAGCAGGAACTTGCTATTATCGAAGAATTTCTGCCGAAACAACTTCCTGATGATGAAGTTAAAGGCATAATTAAGAAAATCATTGATGAAACAGGTGCATCTGACATTAAAGACCTGGGTAAAGCTATGGGACCGGTAATGAAGGAGCTTAAAGGCAAAGCCGATGGAACAAAAATTCAGCAATTTGTAAGAGAAATTTTAACGAAATCATAGTTATTAATTAAATAAAAAGTTTAGAATTCATAGAATAAAAATAAATAATGAACGAATACTTAATAGAAGAAGAACAAAGAATTATAGAAGATACTTTAAATCAACTTGAATTTCCTGTGATTTTAGAATCAGTCTCAAAACTGTGTTTTTCCCAATCCGGGCAGGAAATAATACTAAAACTCAAACCATCTGATGAAATATACTGGCTTCGAAAAGAACTTGATTTGATTGAAGAATTAATTAATCTTCAAATGTCTGATGAAAAGATACCATTTGAAGGATTCAAAGATATAAGACTGAAACTTTACAAATCATTAGTTCAAAATGCAGTATTAATTCCTGAAGAAATACTTGATGTTTTGTCAACAATTCGTTCATCAAGATTAATCAAGAATTTCTTCAGTCAAAGGCATGATAAATATCCGCTAATTTTTGAAGAATCTAATATTCTTCACGATAACAGGTTATTAGAAAAACATATAGAAGATACTATATCTGAAACCGGAGAAGTTAAAGATAGTGCGTCGAAAGAGCTATTAAGAATCCGAAAGGATATTATTTCAAAATCAAGTAAACTAAGGAATAGGTTACAATCAATATTAAAGAAAGTCAGTGATGATGAATTGCTTCAGGACGAATTCATTTCATTAAGGGAAGGAAGATTTGTTCTTCCAGTGAAAGTCGAACATAAGAGACATCTATCAGGTATCATTCACGGAATGTCTCAAACAGGTTCCACTGTATTCATTGAGCCGGCAGAAGTTATTGAAATGAACAATGAGCTGTCTCTTCTCTTAAACGAAGAAAAAAGAGAAATACATAGGATATTGACTAATCTGACAGCTGAAATAGGCGATGAAGCAAAACAATTTCTTTCATCTGTTGATATAATTGCTCATATCGATTCAATAAGTGCCAGAGCTAAATATGCAATTAAGTTCGGCGGAATGAAACCGGTGATAACTGATGAGAGCGAAATATTTATGAGTAATATCAAGCACCCGATATTGGTGCAATCAAAGGGAACAGGTAAAGTAATACCTCTGACTATTGAGTTTGATAATACAAGGATGGGGCATTTGATTTCCGGTCCGAATGCCGGTGGAAAAACAGTAGCTTTAAAAAGTATCGGGTTGAACATAGCAATGGCACTCAGCAGTATTTATCCTTTTGGTTATTGCAAGACAAATTTCAGGAGAGTATTTGCAGCTATAGGAGACCACCAGTCAATTCAAAACGATTTGAGTACATTTAGTTCACAGATTATTCAATTAAAGCAAATATTATCTTATGCCGACAAAAGTGCATTAGTGTTAATCGACGAAATTGGTTCGGGAACTGACCCCCAGGAAGGAACTGCACTTGCTTCCGGTATTTTGGACAGTTTCCTGGAAGTAAATTCATATTTTGTTGTCACAACACATCAATCATCATTAAAGAGTTATGCACTCACCCGTTCTGAAATTGAAAATGATTCCCTTGAATTTGACGATACTCAACTCAAACCAACCTACAAATTTTTACAGGGAGTTCCGGGTAACAGTTATGCATTTCAGTTAGCTGAAAATCTTGGTTTGCCTGCTATTGTATTAAACAGGGGAAGAAAATATCTTGGTGATAAACAATCAGAACTTGAAGACAGTATAACAATTTTGCAAAAATTCAAAACAGAAGCTGAAGAACTAAAATTGATAGCAGAAACAGAAAAAATACAATCTGAAAAATTAAGAATTAACTTCGAAGAAAAGCTGAAAGATATTAAACAGAAGAGACAATCGCTGATTGATAATGCTCATAAGGAAGCCTATGA
>JACRLY010000131.1 GCA_016219595.1 Ignavibacteriota bacterium
ATTTTATTGTGTTGCCGGTTGGGAAAAATTACGGCTATTATGCAGAAAAAACCGGGTACTTTCCAATATCAAAAAATGTTAATCTGAAAGATGAAAAAATTCCGGATAGAATTAATGAAGATATTATTCTTTACCCGAAGGAAGCCCTGATTGACAAAGAAGTCAGGATTAACAATTTGTTTTTCGAGTATGATAAATTTGAATTATCTCCAAAATCTTATCTTGAGTTGGACAGGTTAGAAGAAATATTAAAGGACTTTCCGGATAATAAAGTTGAAATTTCAGGTCACACAGATAACCTTGGCAGTGACAGTTATAATACCAAATTATCACAACAAAGGGCGCAATCAGTTGTTGATTACCTTGTGAATAAGGGATTTCAAATAAATAAATTCATTGCTAAGGGCTACGGAAAATCAAAACCTGTTGCAAAGAATGATACTGAAGAAGGCAGAGCAATGAACAGGAGAGTGGAATTTAAAATAATGAAATAAAATTTTCAATTTTATGTAGGGATTCAAAATTTTGAATCCCTACAATTATTATTCACCGATAATTTTAATTAAAGCTCTCTTTTTTCGTTTACCGTCGTATTCCCCGTAGAAAATTTGTTCCCATGGACCGAAATCGAGTTTCCCGTTCGTAATAGCAACAGTTACTTCACGACCCATTATTTGCCGTTTCAGATGGGCATCCGCATTGTCTTCGAACCCATTGTGACGGTATTGATTGTATGGCTTTTCGGGTGCAAGTTTTTCGAGCCATGACTCGAAGTCATTATGCAATCCCGACTCATCGTCATTGATGAAAACGCTTGCTGTTATGTGCATTGCATTGACTAATATGATTCCCTCTTTAATGCCGCTTTCTATGACAGCATTTTCTACATCAGGTGTAATATTAATATATGCCCTGCGAGTAGGCGTGTTGAATACAAGTTCTTTTCGATAAGATTTCATAAAAATTTCCTAATCTAATTAATTAATGATGCTGAACCCGGTTTAGCATGACAAATTTTACAAAATTATTAAAAGAATAATCAATTGACATTGTTTTTAGAAAATTTCATTAATTTGCATAATTACAAATTACTTATATTTTTTCGGATAATTTTAAGTTAAAGGATTTATGTATATCTCTTATAAGTGGTTGCAGGAGTTCGTCGAATTTGATTATACCCCTGTTGAATTGGAGCATATTTTGACTATGCTTGGAATTGAAGTTGAGTCTACAATTGATTACAGTAAAAAGTATGAAAATTTTTATACTGCAAAGGTTTTAAGTGCCGAAAAACATCCCAATGCCAATAAATTAACTCTTTGTAAAATAAGTCTTGGAAATGAAGTAAAACAAGTAGTATGCGGAGCACCTAACGTTGCATCAGGACAAGTTGTTGTACTTGGAGTTGTAGGTGCAGTCGTTCCTCAAAACGGAATGGTATTAGAAAAAAGAGAAGTCAGGAAAATAGTATCGGAAGGAATGTTATGCAGTCAGTTTGAACTCGAGTTGGGAGATGACAAAAGCGGTATATGGATTCTTCCTGATAATGCTGGTGCAGGTATCCCATTAGCAAAGTATTTGAATTTTGATGATATAGTATTCGATATCAGTGTAACACCCAACAGGGCAGACTGCCTGAGCCATCTGGGCATTGCAAGGGAAATTGCAGCATATTCCGGAATAAAAATTAAACTTCCCGAAGTCAAATTGTTCGAGTCGGAATATAAATGTGAATCAGAAGTAAAAGTAATCATTGAAGATTCTGAGAAATGTCCGCGTTATACTGCAAGAGCAGTAAAAAACCTTAAAGTAAAAGAATCTCCTGAGTGGATGAAAAACAGGCTGACAATCCTGGGTATGAGACCTATAAATTCAATTGTCGATGCCACTAATTATGTCCTGCTTGAATGTGGACAACCACTACATGCCTTTGATTTGAACAATCTCGGAGGTAAAACGATTATTGTAAAAACATCCGGGAAAGGTGAGAAATTCACAACTTTAGACAGCAAGGTTAGAGTTTTGGATAATGATATGCTGATGATTTGCGACGAAAACAGGTCTGTTGCTATAGGTGGAGTTATGGGAGGCGAAAACAGCGAAATAAATAATGAAACAAAAGATATTTTGCTGGAATCTGCATTTTTCAATCCGTCATCAATCCGGAAAACTTCTAAAAAGCTCGGCATTCAAAGTGAAGCATCATACAGATTCGAAAGAGGTGTTGACATTGATAATATTGTTTATGCTTCGAACAGGGCAATACAGCTTATTACAGAAATTTCAGGGGGCGAAGTTTTAAAGGATATTATTGATGTTTATCCTTCAAAAAAAGAAAACCTTAAAATAAAATTAAGATTTCTGAGAGCAAGAAATATCATCGGTGCAGATATACCTGATGAAAAAATTGAAAGTTTACTTTCGGCACTTCAATTCAAAGTAAAAGAGAAACACAATGATTATATGGTTTTTGAAATCCCATCATTCAGGGTTGACATTTCCCAGGAGATAGATTTGATTGAAGAAATAGCAAGAGCCTTCAATTATGATAATATTGAGCCCCAATATACATCTACAATCGATTTCAGCGGACAGGGTGTACCTGATAAACTTGCAATGCCTTCATTAAGAGAAAAACTAACTGATTATTTTGTACTAATAGGGTTCAATCAGGTATTGACTCAAAATCAAACCGACCCGAAATCAACTGAATTAATTGGCAGTGATCCTGTGAAAATTTCCAATCCGCTTGGCGAGGAACTCTCACTGATGAGAACATCACTGATTCCTTCGATGTTGAAGACAATCGAAAGAAATATCCGGGTAGGGAAAAATGATTTGAGATTGTTCGAAATAGGTAAATCATTTCACAAAGTAGATAAAAATGAAAGTACATATATTGATGGATTTAAAGAAAGAGAAACACTCCTTGTTGCTATGACTGGCAAAAAACAACCGAGACATTGGTCTGCCCAGTTACCCGAAGCAGATTTTTACGACATTAAAGGGGTGTTAGAAAACATGGCAAAGTATTTTCATCTTGATAATTTATCACTTTCAGTTAATATAGAATCAAAAAAGGTATTTACAGCGAATTCACTTAGTGTTTGTCTTAAGGATAAATCTATTGGATTTATTGGCGAAGTTTCTCCAATCTTACTGAAAGAATTTGATATAGATATTCCAGTTTTTTTATTGGAAATAGAACTTGAGGAAATGTATAATATGCCGAAATACCGGGAGAAATACAGGGCAGTATCTCAATTCCCGCTTGTCCGCAGGGACCTGGCATTTATTGTCGATAAGCAAATCGAATCGGTAAAATTATTAGAACTAATCAGGAAGTCAGGTGGAAGTTTATTGAAGGATGTAGATGTATTCGATGTTTTTTCCGGAAAATCTATTGCTGAAGGAAAGAAAAGTATTGCATTCTCATTAAGTTTTTCATCATACGAAAGAACTTTGATAGATGAAGAAGTTGAAATAGCCGTATCGATGGTTGTTAAAACAATTGAAAAGGAATTCAGTGCCGAATGGAGAAAGTTTTAAGATGAAAATTGTTGAAATATTATCAAATATATTTCAATTTTAATAATGAAATTAATTCTTTTTTTATACACTATTTGCGGTTTTCGATATGGATGAGAACCAAATAAACGAGAACGATTTTGACTTGTTCAGCCAGCCGGATACAGAGCTGAAAAATACACTCGATAAAATGTGGGAGAGTGTAGGAATGCTCATTAATGTAATGAACGAGAAAGAAACCGAAAATGCATGGCTTAAGAACAGGATAGCTGAGCTCGATAATGTATATGAGGAAGCAAGGGATAGGGAAAAGCTTGCGGAACGCATAAAAGAGCTGGAAATCAATGAGCAAAACTATATTTATGTTCAGCAGGAGATTGCTAATAAAAACCATGAACTTAACAATAAGGAAGAAGAAATACTTCGTTTAAAAGACAAAATTTCCATGCTCGACAGCAAAATATTTGAACATGAGAATTATATTAATTCACTTGAAGAGCAAATAACAACTGTCTCACCCGACGAAATTACCGAATACAAGAATTCATTAGAAAACCTCAAGAAAACTTTAGAAGAGAAGGAAATTCAATTACATGATTTGAATAACCGAAACAATGAGCTGAATACAAGAATTAATGATTCGATAAAAAAAAGCGAATCACTTGAATCCGAATTGTTATCTTTAAGTACATTCAATGAAAAAATCCTTGGTGAATTGAAGGAAGAACAAAAGAAAAAGTCTGCGTATGAGGCAAAATCAGTATTGATTAATGACCTTAAGGAGCAGTTGAACAGCCTTATTCTTCAAAACCAGGAGAAAGAAAAAGCATTGAACGACCTGAGCGGCAAATTTGCTGATTTATATGAAGAAAATAAAAGATTAAGAGAATCAACCAAAAACCAAGATATAAATTCCGGGCAATTGGAACAGCTTTTGGAACAATTGAAAGCCGCAAATAATGATATTCTTATCAAAAACAATCAATTGAATGAACACCGTGCAAATATTGAAGAACTTAATAAAAATTTAGCCGATAGAGATTACGAAATAGGCAAGCTTTCGTCGAGAGTCGAAGAATACAAAAAACAGTCACTCGATTTGGAAGAGAAAAATACCGAATTATCTGCATTCAGGGAAAAATACCTGGAAACCTGCAATGAGATAGCTACATATAAGGCTAATATTACAGTACTCGAAAAGAAAATTGCCGAACTAAATGAAATATTGAGGAAGCAAACAGAAGTTAAGCTTTTAGCTTCAGAAAAGATAGAATTATGCATCGAGAAAGTCGGGAAGTTGATAGAAAAGGTGAATTGATAAATTGAATAAAAATAGCCAAAAAATGAAAAAAAATGTTGCATTGCATTTAATAAAAATGTATGTTTGAGAAGCGAAAATGATGATATTGGATTTTGGTTTAATAAAATTCATTTTTTAGCTGAAAATAAATTAATTTTGTAAACATTAAAATATTACTTTTTGCCAAATGGCACAAAGATTGAGGGTTTTTGTAGGCGGAAACGCCTACCCATTAAAGGGTGACAATGAGAAACTGATTCAACTGGCTGCAGAGGAGGTAAACAGTCAGCTTGAGCAATTGGGTAGGAAACATACAGGGGAAACAGAGGTTAGGTTATCGGTACTTGCGGCTTTAAATATTGCGGAAAAGCAATTAAAGCTCCAACAACAACATGAGATAGACAGGAAGTATGTAGTGAAGGAGATTGAGAATATTACGGATATGATAATGGTAAATCTGAGTAACAGGGTAGGTAGACAGGTATTTAATAAAAGTTGTTGGTAAAATTTAGTAGTTTTTTTATTAATTATATAATAATTTTTAGTATAGATGTTTATTCGAATAAAAGCAACACAAAACATTCTATATATTGGAAGAGTAAAAAAGCTATGATGTTGTTCTTTGAAAAAGTTTGGTCCATTAATTTGGATTGAAGTATAAGCCGCATTGTACTATCGTTAGATTAATTAATGAGCGGAAAGAACCGTTAGTAAAACAAAAAGGGAAATCAGCTCTGGCTATCAATTGCAGGCCTCATCTGCTTTATGGCAGAAACCTTTTGGTTCAGTGGAAGCGAAAAATATTCAGGTGGTTACCCACCGTGTATAGTTGGGTTCTTTACCACTCTATAACGTTTAAGCGTTAGTGGAATGCGGTTTTTTTTTGTTATAAATTGATTTAGAATATTAAAAAGTTTAGAAAAGTAATTTAAAACTGCCAGCAGGCAGATTAACACAAATAAGGTTTGTTTATAATATAGATTTAGAGGTATTAAAAAATGGGCGAGGTATTGATTATAATTTTGAGTATCGCAGGCTTGCTCCTTGGATTCCTTATTTCATACATAATATCAAATAAAATAATTACCGCAAAGGTGAAATCGGCAGAACAAAGTGCCGAAAAAATTGTGAAAGAGGCAGAAAAAGAAGCAAACAATATTAAAAAAGAGAAACTTCTCGAAGTCAAAGAAGAATGGCACAAGCGACGCCAGGAATTTGAAAACGACACTCAATCGAAAAGGGCAAAAATCCAATTAGTCGAAAAGCAGTTAAAAGCAAGAGAAGATTCAATCGAAAGCAAAGTCGATATGGTTAACAAAAAAGAGAAAAGTCTCCATTTGTTAGAAGACGATGTTAAGAAAAAAGAGATTGAATATAAAAGTAAAGATGCTCAGTTGAAAGATTTGATTCAAAAGGAAATTCAGCAATTAGAAGTAATAAGTGGTTTATCCAAAGAGGAAGCCAGGAAGAGTCTGCTCGATAACTATATAAATGAAGCAAAACAAGATGCCGCACAGTTAGTTAAGCAAATCAGGGAAGATGCACAAGCTGCTGCACAGAGGGAAGCACAAACAATTATTATACAGGCAATTCAAAGGACGGCATCCGATCACAGCGTTGAAAGCACTGTGTCTGTTGTAAATCTCGACAGCGACGATATGAAAGGCAGAATTATCGGTCGGGAGGGAAGAAACATCAGGGCATTTGAATCGGCAACGGGAATCGACCTTATAATTGACGACACACCCGAAGCTGTGGTGATTTCAGGTTTTGACCCGTTCAGACGTGAAGTTGCAAAAAGGGCACTTGAAAAACTTATGACGGACGGAAGGATACACCCTGCAAGAATTGAAGAAGTTGTTGAAAAAACCAAGACTGAAATCGAAAATGAAATAGTCCAAATCGGTGAAACTGCAGCAATTGAGATGGGTTTGCATAATATTCACAGGGAATTGTTAAGGCTTGTCGGCAGAATGAAATACAGGTCGAGTTACGGGCAGAACCTTCTCAGCCACTCGATTGAAGTAGCCCATCTTTGCGGATTGATGGCTGCTGAACTTGGAATCGATGCAACTTTAGCGAAAAGAGCCGGATTGTTGCACGATATTGGTAAATGTATTGACCAAAATACTGAAGGTCCGCATGCACTGCTTGGTATGGAACTGGCAAAGAAATTCCGCGAGAATAATACAATATGCAATGCAATCGGAGCTCATCACGAAGATATTGAGATGGAAACGCCTATTGCAGTGCTTGTACAGGCGGCTGATAGTATAAGCGGTGCAAGACCGGGTGCCAGGAGAGAATCACTTGAGAATTATGTGAAGCGTTTGGAAAAACTTGAAGCACTCGCTCAGAATTTCGATGGAGTTGCTAAGACATTTGCTATACAGGCAGGAAGAGAAATAAGAGTAATTGTCGAACCGGAAAAGGTTGACGATGCAACTGCTGACAGCATGGCTACTGAAATTTCACGCAAAATCGAAGGTGAAATGGAATATCCAGGGCAAGTCAAGGTTACTGTCATCAGGGAACGCAGAAGCGTGGCTTTGGCGAAGTAAACTGAAATAGTGAAAAGTTTATAAAGTTCGTAAAGTTTATAAAGTATATTTAAAGACCGGTGGTTTGTTTACTACCGGTTTTTTTATTTATTAATTTATTTCTCCGCATAAGTAAGGACAGAAAAGCGTTCTGTCATTGTATTCGATATGTTTTGATGTTGCTTAATTAATTTTTGCAAAAGGTAAAACTGATAGAAAACTTTTCGGTTCATGCAAATTTTTGCTATAATTGGTGGATTCAGAGCATCAATATAATTTTTATAAAAAGGATTATATTTATTTTGTTAAATTTATCTATCCTTTCACTTTAGCAACAATCAAAGTTATATCATCAAATTGTTCAGTATGTTTCGAAAAGTTTTTTACTTCTTTTATTATATGATTCATAATATGCATTACAGATTCTGAACTGTTTTTATATAATATTTCTTTCAATTTCACTTCACCGAATTCTTCATTGTTTACATTTTGAGCTTCAGTTACACCATCAGTATAAAAGAGTATAATGTCATTTTTTTCCAATGTAACTGTACCCTGGGAATATGTAAAAGGTTCATCGGTGAAACCAAGAATTAATCCACCTTCGCTAAGTTCATAGAAGTCCCCGTTAGTTTTCATCAATATGGGAGGATTATGTCCGGCGTTGATATAAGAGAAGGATTTGTTTTCACAATCGAAAATCCCACAGAAGAAAGTAACAAATTTGTCTGCTGTCGTGTTTTGATATACAACGAGATTTATCCTGTTGATTAATTCTTTAAGTGACAAATTCAAAGGGGCGAGTGACCTGAGGGAAGCCTGAACATTTGCCATCAGTAGAGCTGCGGGCATACCTTTACCCGAAACATCGGCAATGGAAATTAATAAATGCCTGTCATCGAGTTTAATGAAATCATAATAATCTCCCCCGACAAAACGGGAAGGAATGCTGGTGCCGGCTAAATCGCAATTATAAAGCGAAGGTATTTGCTTCGGAAGTAGATTTTTTTGTATTTCGAGAGCAAGTCCTAATTCACTTTCAAGCTTTTTCTTTTCTAATTCCTGTTCAAATAATCTTTCGTTTTCGAGTGCTGCAATCGATGTATTAGCCAGTGCTTCAATGAACTGTATATTATCTTCATTGTAATCTTCGCCGTTCATTTTTTTTCCGATAATAA
>JACRLY010000128.1 GCA_016219595.1 Ignavibacteriota bacterium
TAAAAATGTCTTGCAAGAATAGGGTAGAGAGTGTCATTAATCAAGGTGGATTTACCGCTACCGCTCATTCCCGTTATGCAGACAATTGTTCCAAGCGGAATATCCAGGTTGATTTTCTTAAGATTATTTCCGCATGCACCTTTCAGCAGCAATCTTTTGCCGTTGCCTTTCCTTCGTTGCTCAGGAAGCTCGATTGTCCTCTTTCCGCAGAGGTAGCTTGCTGTCATGGATTTTTCGATTAACCCTGCAGGGAAATCGCAGAATTTTGATGGCTCTGATGCAAGCACAAGTTCACCTCCATGCACACCGGCACCCGGACCCATGTCGACTACGAAATCCGAGCTTTCAATCATCTGCTTGTCATGCTCTACTACAATTACCGAATTGCCAAGGTCTCTAAGTCTTTTTAGTGAATCAATCAGCTTGTTATTGTCATGCTGGTGCAATCCGATACTCGGTTCATCAAGCACATAAAGAATGCCGACAAGCTCAGAACCGATCTGAGATGCCAATCTGATACGTTGTGATTCTCCACCCGATAAAGTCCTGACTGAACGGTCAATCGATATGTAAGACAATCCAACTTCCTTCAGGAAACTAAGACGGCTCTGTATTTCTTTTATCACAAGATTAGCAATCGTCAAATCGCGTCTCGATAATTTTTCCGGAAGTTCATTGAAATATTTTAGAGAAGTATTAATATCGTATTTAACAATATCATTAATCGAATGTAAGTTAATCATTACTGCAAGATTCTCCCGCTTGAGCCGTCCACCCTTACATTCGGGGCATTTAACGGTTGACATATACACTTCGAGATTTCTTCGGATTGCACCCGATGTTGTATTGTCGAACTGATATTTCAAGCTGGGAATGATTCCGATAAATTTATGTTTATATGTTACTTTATTGCCACCGGAAAATTTATAAGATATATTGATTGTACTGTCCTCAGTACCATAAAGCAGTACATTCAAATCCTGTTCGGATAATTTTTTTATCGGTACATTCAGGTCTATCCCGAACTGTTCCGCTGCTGCTTCCACTTGGCTCCAGAGCCACATCTCACGCTGTTTGCCAATTGCACTTATCCCTCCGTCTGCAATGGAAAAATTCCTGTCAGGTATCATCAGGTTTATATCGAAATCACTAAGCTCACCCAATCCTTCGCAATGCGAACATGCACCGTAAGGAGAATTAAAAGAAAACATATTAGGAGCAAGCGGTTCATAAGCCCTGCCACATGACGGGCATGAATAAGTGGTGCTGTAAAGTTTTTCTTCCCATTTGTTACCGTTCTTTTCAGAAAGTATAAGCATTGCATCGTTACCCCTTTGAAGTGCGAGTTGAAACGATTCACTTATTCTGTGTTCCTGCCCGGGTGTGACCGAGCATCTGTCAACTACTAATTCAATATCGTGGATTTTATATCTGTCAATCTGCATGCCGTCAAAAAGCTCTTTCACTTCTCCGTCAATCCGAACTTTAGTGAATCCCTGTTTCAGCAATTGTTCGAACAATTCGCGGTAATGTCCTTTTCTCGAACGGATGAGCGGAGCTAGCACCATAATCTTTTTTCCGGCATAATCACGGAAAGATTCTTCGACAATCTGGTCAAGATGCTTTTGCTCGACAGGAATATTGCAATCCACACAAAATTGTTTTCCTATTTTAGCATAAAGCAGCCTCAGGTAATCATAAATTTCTGTAACTGTGCCGACTGTGGAACGCGGATTATGACTTATTGATTTCTGGTCGATTGAAATGGACGGGGATAATCCCTCGATTGAATCCACATCCGGCTTTTTCATCATTCCGAGATATTGCCTTGCATAAGCCGAAAGACATTCTACATATCGCCTCTGACCTTCGGCATAAAGAGTATCGAAAGCGAGACTGGATTTTCCGGAACCTGAAACACCCGTTATAACTACAAATTTATCTCTCGGTATTTCAACATTGACGTGCTTGAGATTATGTTCGGATGCTCCCCGAATTATGATTTTCGAGAGACCGTTACCATTACCGTCAATCGGAATATTATTCAATATATCATTTCCGTTATTTTTAGGCATTTCAGAGTAAAATAGATAATCCAGTTAATCAAAACTTACTAAAATAGTAAATTTGAATGAGTAGGGAAACATAGAAATGAAAATTCTTGATTATTTGGAAAATAAGATTTAAGTTTGATTGTCTTTCTAAAATAATATGAAATTATAAGAAATTTAAATGGATAAGAAGTTCGAATCAGTAATTAATGATATACAAAATACTTTTAAAAAAAAGTATAAAGAATTCAAAGGCATTTATTTATTTGGTTCTCGAATAAATGGCAATTATAATGAATATTCGGATTATGACTTTGTTGTAGTATTTGACAGAAAAATAGACTGGAGATTCAGATATGAAGTGAGAGACTTTATTTATGATATAGAATTAAAAAATGATTTATTACTAGATGCTAAAATTTATAATATTAATGATATATTGGAACCGATAACACCATTTAGAAATACGATTAAAGAACAAGGTATATTTTATGCCCGGTAGTATTCAAGACCTGATTAATTATAGAATATTCAGAGCAAAAGAAACAATAGAAGAAGTAGAAATTTCGTTGGCAAACTGAAAACTATATAATGCTGTTAATAGAATTTATTATTCAATGTTCTACATAGTCAGTTCCTTAGCGATTCAGAATAATTTTCTTACAACAAAACATAGACAATTATTAGCATGGTTTAATACAACTTTTGTTAAAACCGGAATTGTTCCTGTCGAATTGTGGAAAGTTTATAAACACGGATATGATAATCGTCTGGAAGGAGATTATGATGATTTCAAGGTGTTTTCAATTGAAGAAGTTGAATTATATTATGAATCAATGTTAAATTTTGTAAACTTTATTGAAAGATTGATAACTGAAAACAATTAATTATCAATTATACACATAAATTCATAGTACTATCAATTCTATGAAATTTCTTAATTTTGCAATTCGTAAATTTCTTAATTATAAGAGATAATAATAATTTTATTTTAATTACACACCCCTATATCCCCTCTTCAAAGAGTGGAGATTTATGGTGGAAATGGAGAAAAATGTATAAGCTTGAAACAATTATATCACTTGCTAAAAGACGCGGATTTATTTTTCAATCTTCCGAGATATACGGTGGTTTGAACGGATGCTGGGATTTCGGTCCTCTTGGCGTTGAATTGCTTCGTAATCTAAAGGAAGAATGGTGGCGTGCAATGACCTACCGCGATGACATCGAAGGCGTAGATGCTTCTATCCTTATGCATCCGCGAACATGGGAAGCAAGCGGACATGTTAGTCAGTTCAGTGACCCTATGATTGATAATAAAACCAGCAAAGCAAGATTTAGGGCTGATAATCTGATTGAGGAACATATTGATAGATTAAGGAAAAAGAATAAAACTATTCAGGCTGACGAACTTGAAATAAAATTAAATTCAGTAAAAGAACTTGTTGATTATTTCAATTTAATAGTTGAGTATGAGATACCTGATCCTGTGTCAGGTACAAAAGACTGGACTGAAGTAAGAAATTTCAATCTGATGTTTAAAACATTTGTCGGACCCGTTGAAGAAAGTGGAAGTGTAGTTTATCTAAGACCTGAATCTGCACAGGGGATATTTGTGAATTTCAATAATGTTCTGACTACTTCAAGACAGAAGATACCGTTTGGTATCGCTCAAATCGGGAAAGCATTTCGTAATGAGATAAATACAAAAAATTTCCTTTTTAGAACCCGTGAATTCGAGCAGATGGAAATGCAATATTTTGTGAAACCCGGGAGCGAAAAAGAATGGTACGATTACTGGAAAGAAAAACGTTGGAATTGGTATAAGAGTCTCGGGATGGATACAGATAAAATGAAATTCAAAGTCCATGAAAAGCTTGCTCACTATGCAAACATGGCTGTTGATATTGAGTATTTGTTTCCATTCGGCTGGGGAGAAATTGAAGGTATTCATTCTCGTACTGATTTTGATTTACGTAATCACCAGGAATTTTCAGGAAAAAAAATGGAGTATGTCGATACAGTAAATAATGAAAGATATATCCCTTATGTTGTGGAAACTTCAGGGGGGGTAACACGTTCACTTATGGCATTTCTGTGTGATGCATATAATGAAGAAGACGCTCCGACCGAAAGCGGAGCGATGGAAAAGAGGACTGTTCTGAAATTACATAAAAGGCTTGCACCGTTAACTGTAGCAGTATTCCCATTAGTAAATAAAGATGGAATGCCTGAACTTGCAGAACAAATTTATAAAGACCTGCGTAAAAAATTCAAAGCTCAATATGACACTTCGGGTGCTGTCGGAAGAAGGTATAGAAGGCAGGATGAAATAGGTACTCCTTTTTGTATAACAATTGATGGACAATCATTACAGGACAATACCGTTACAATAAGAGAAAGAGACACAATGCATCAGGATAGAATTGATGTATCAAAATTAGAAAGTTATATTAACGAGAGAATGGAAAGATGAAACACAAATTAATTAAAGCAATTGTCAGAAAAATAATTTTTCTGATAGTTCCAATACTGGTATTTATTTCATGCAGTGATGCAAATAAAAAATTATTTGATGCTATAAAAGATAATGATATAGAAACAGTTAATGAATTAATCAAACAGGGTATTGATTTGAATGTCGTTAATGATGAAGGTACTCCTGCTATTATATATGCCGTAAAGCTTCAAAGACGCAGAATTGCCGAAACAATGCTGAATTATGATATTGAATATAATGTAAAAGATGAAAATGGAACTTCATTATTAATGTGGGTATGTAAAAATATTGGAATAGATATTTTTTCAAAAATTGCCGGAAAAAAACTGCTTGTAAATGAAGTAGATGTTTATGGTATGACTCCATTTATGTATGCAGCTCAATCCGGTTATATCGATGCTGTTATGACGCTTATTAAAATGGGTTCGTTTGTAAATGCCCAGGATTTAAATGGCAATACCGCTTTAATGCTTGCTATAAAAAATGGTAATGAATCATTAACAAGAATAATCAGGGATAATAAATCATATCTTGATATAAAAAATAATAATGGTGAAACGGCTTTGATGATAGCTGTCGAAAATAATTTAGATGAGTCCGTTTCTCTGCTTCTCGAAGGCGGTGCTGATAATAATATATCAGATAATAAAGGGAGAACTGCAATTTCAATAGCGATGGAGAAAGGTAATCTGAAAATAATCGGGATGTTGTCGAAAGTTATTCCAAAATAAGGATTACAATCATTCGTGATTTCCATTGAATGTGTAAATCGTAATTAATTATGACAGAGATTATATTAGATTTTATATTATGATATTATGAAAATTAAATTATTATCACCATATATTTTTGTTTTGCCTGTACTGGCTTTATTTCTAACTTCTTCAAATGATGAATTTTACTTCAGGGTAAACAAATCTTTTGAAATTTTCGGTGCTGTCTTCAGGGAAATTTCTGCCAATTATGTCGATGATATTGACCCACAGGACCTTATGGATGATGGTATTGAAGGAATGTTGAAAAATCTTGACCCTTATACTGTCTTTATTGACGAAAGTAATGGCGAAAGCATTGATATTATGACTGACGGGACTTACGTAGGAGTTGGCATCACTGTTGGTACACGCGATAGTATGCTTACCATAGTTGAAGTCCAGGACGATTATTCAGCACGAAAGCAGGGAATCAGGATTGGAGACCGAATTTTAAAAGTGGATACTGCATTTGTATTAAATTCAGATTCTGATGTCTTAAGAAAATTTACAAAAGGAAAAATCGGGTCAAAGCTTGATATGTGGCTGCTCAGAGATGGCACTAATGATACAATTAAAGTTAATCTTAGGAGAGATGAGATAAGAATAAAAAATGTTACCTTTTACGAAATGATTAATGATTCAATAGGTTACATTAAGCTTGAAAGATTCACAAGAAATTCAAAAGAAGAGGTTGTAAAAGCATACCAAACATTAAAAAATAAAAATAAATTAAAAGGTTTAATTTTTGACCTAAGGGATA
>JACRLY010000129.1 GCA_016219595.1 Ignavibacteriota bacterium
GATGTATTTATTTTTTCACCGGTGAACATAGCCTCTATTAGTTTTTTTAAATTTCTGTGTTCGGCAAGCCGGATAAGAAGTTTAAATGCAATATTGTCAATCCGGTTTTTTGAAAAATCAAAAAGAATGTCGTTGAATTTAATGTGATACTTATTAAATCTGTCTTTGTCTTTTTCAAAGAGGATTCTCATATGAACATTCGATATTCCGTCATAATGCTCCTGCAATGCACCCCATTCGTCTGTTTCGTTTAATTTAAACATATTCCTAAAATATTCAATTTGAAAATTAAAATTTAAAATGAATTGTTAATTATCGATTAACAACGTCTATCTTTTCAATACCCCTGATTCCCTTCACAGTAAATAAGTTCGTGAAAAGAGTGTCGAGGTAAGTTGTATCAGGCAAATTCAATAAGAAAACGCCTTCGAAAACCGAGTTTTCAGTTGAAATATTTATTCTCTGTATATTTATTTGCCCGATTACTTTTGTTATATCATGAAGCATTTGTGGTCTGTCCTCTGCAGTGATTCTCAGTCTGACATCATATTTAGACATTTGTTCCTGTTGCTCGAATACAATTCCTGCAGGGTGTTCTTTGAAGTATTGATGAAGTTTTACAATTGCTTTGTGGGTAACCACATAGTTCTGCCATTCCGGACTAGGAAATGTATTAGGAGAAGTCAGTAATTCAACCTGGTCATTGTTGTTTAATTCATAATCGAGATTTTTTATTTCTCCGTTTACTTTTGCTGAAATACACTTGGAAGCTTTATCTTCGGAAACAGCAAAGGCAAGGTCAATAGGACAAGAACCGATAGGAAGAATATATGAATCGCCGTCTTTTATATGTACAACAATCTCATCAACATACAAATTCATTCTGATTGAACCCCAGATTTTCTGGATAGCATCCTCATCTTCACCCACAATAATATCCTGCATCCACTTCACCCACTCTGCAACATCCTGTTTTTCAAGATTAAGCGGTTTCCTATGCCTCAATGTATTGAAATCCGCAGCAATTCCCTCCACTGCAATTTTATCCATTTCTTCCGTTCTGATTATCACCTCAACAAGTTTTCTTCCGGGACCGAGATGAGTGGAATGGAGTGCCCTGTACAAATTAATTTTAGGTCTTGCGATGAAATCATCCAAAGAACTGACAGGACCGAAAACATTTGCAATTATCCCGTAGGTGCGGTAGCACTGGCTGTAATCGTTTGTATTAAGTGTTACAACTATCGAATAAAAATTATCAATATCTTTTAAATGTCTTCCTTCTTCAATCATTTTATAGATTTCATAAACATGCTTATGTTCGATTGTAACGATGTGGTTGATTCTGTTTTCGTTTAGCTTGAGTGTGATTTGCTTAAGAAAATTCCTGATATAATCAACAAACTGTTTTCCTTTCATCTCAAGTGATTTTCTGATTATATCGAAATATGCAGGGTCAATAAAATAAAGAGAAAGGTCTTCGAGGTCTCTCCTGATTTTTGTCAGACCCAGCCTCTGTGCAAACGGAGTATAAAAATTCAAAGTTTCATAAGCAATAGCCTTTCTCTTTTTCTCATCGAGTGAACTCAGGGTCTTCATATTGTCCAACCTGTCAGCCAGCTTAATAATAATCGCCCTGACATCTTCGACAAGAGCAAGAAAGAGTTTGCTGTAAGTTGCGGTTTTATCCATCTGGCGTGTCTTGGTGCCTTTGATTTTAGTCAATCCGTCAACTATCCGTGCAATCTCACTGCCGAATTTATCCCTTATTAAATCAGTTGTAACTTCTTCCACATCTTCGACAGTATCATGAAGAAGAGAGGCAACAGTAGCCTCTGTTTCCCTGATACCGAAATCCTTTATCAACATTAAGGCTACTTTTAAAGGATGAGTATAGTATGGCTCTCCCGATTCCCGTTTAATGTTTTTATGCTTATCGCAACAGAAATAGAATCCACGAGTAATTAATTCAATATCAGGTTTTTCTATATATTTAATACAATTTGTCAGCAGGATATTAAGGTCATTGCTTTGGTCAATACCAAAGGGCTGTAACTCTTCGAGAGGCAAAGAGTAAACTTTTTCTATCGGAATTTCTTCCGGTGCAATTTTTTTCTTTTCAGTCATAATTTATAAAACACCACACTGAGCTTAGTCGAAGTGTGACAAACACATTTTTTCCCTAAACCCTATTAAACCTGTTATTTTTTCAAATAATATTATTAATTTAAACAAAAAATATTATATTCACAATTAATTATTCATTATGAAACGAAGAGCCTTTATATCAACTGTAGCAGCAGCCTCTGCTTTACCGTTATTCAAACCACCTGTAATCAGGGCTCTCAGCAAAGAAGAAATAATACATCCTAAAGCACTCAAACAAGGTGATACAGTAGGAATTATTGCACCTGCAACGGCAGTTACAGATCCTGACCAAATAGGAAAAGCAATAGAAGCTCTGAATTATTTTGGCTTGAAAAATAAAATCGGGAGAAATGTTTTAAAGGGAGAAGGATACAAAACAAGAACAATTGAGGAACGGATAGATGATATTCATACAATGTTTGGTGATAAAGACGTATCAGCTATTTTTTGCCTTCGCGGCGGTTATGGGTCAGCCGGATTGCTCGATAAAATTGATTATGATTTAATAAAAAGCAATCCTAAGATATTCATAGGATATAGTGATATAACTGCGTTGCATCTTGCAATTAATAAATATTCGAGTCTCATTACATTTCACGGTCCTGTACTTCTTTCAGGTTTTTCAAATTACACAGCAGATTATTTCAGTAAGGCATTGTTTAATACAAATCCATTAGGGAAAATAGTAAATCCGGAATCAAAAAGCGGAATCCGTCTTGTTCATCCGACAAGAACAATCAAACCGGGAAAAGCAACAGGAAAATTAATAGGCGGAAATCTATCGATTATATGCTCATTGATGGGTACACCGTATGAAATAGAAACTAAAGATAAAATCCTGTTTATTGAAGATGTCGGCGAAGAGCCTTACAGGATTGACAGGATGCTGACTCAGCTTAGACTTGCAGGTAAGCTTAATTCAACTGCCGGAATAATTTTCGGGGAATGTACCGAATGTAATTCAGATGGGCTCAATCCTTCCCATATATGGGATTATACACTCGGCGAAGTGCTCGATAAGATTCTCGGTAATCTTAATATTCCTGTATTTTATGGTTTGACTTTTGGTCACACAAACGACCAAATCACTATACCAGAGGGTGTTGAAGCAGAGATGGATGCAGATGATAGAGTATTGAATATTTTGGAATCGGGTGTGATTTAAACAATTTTTCATTATAAACTTTTTGAATGGCTACTATCTTTAGAAAGTGGTGGTATTTGGTTTATACTAATTACTTCTGTTACTAATTCTAAGTGGATAAATCCCGGATTGAGATGATTAATATATACCACTACTTAAAAGAAGTGGCTATTCATTTTTCATCAAATCAACAATGTTAATACAGTTTTTCTACATACCCCAATAAATAGCAATTCCCGCAGAAAAAGTCCATCTCTTCCATTCGGAGGATTTTGCAAGATTGAGAATCGGTAACCCGATGCTGATGTTTGGTGTGGCATACCTGCCCAAACCATAAGTCAAATCGTAACCAATTCGGATTTTCGGTTGCAAGAAAATATTATTCAGCTCTGAAATTTTTCCATTTACGATTCTTTCAGAGGAAGGGGGATTTGTCGGGAAAGGAGGTTCATTTTCATCTCCTATTATTTTCTCCTTATGTACACTGCTGTTAGCCAAAAGAAATCCGAATTGGATACCTGCGCCGATGTTTAAATGAGAATCAAACAACCGGTATTTTATTCCAGGTTCAATAAGTATATATGAAATCTTTGATGTATACTCGAATTCAGTCAGGAGTACCCCTCCGTTTTTGTGGAACAATGGTTCTGCCTTAACTGTAAATTTCCCGGGTGAATAATTATATAATACAGAAAAAGTAATTGCAGTCAATCCATCTAACCAATATTCACCTGCAATTCCTGCAGTATAACCTTCTCCCAATCCGGTCTTATATGCACCGCAATGACATGTGTCTTCTTCCAAATCCAAACTTCCATTATGAACAAGGTGATTGAACTCACCTGTTAACCCTATGAACAAGACTGGTGAGTCCGATGGCATTCTGGCGGAGAACTGCCAGTCGAATCCCTGTGCATAAATAATTGAACAGGAAATAATGAAAATCAATATGTAAATTATTTTTTTCATCTATTTTGTCAGAATAACTTTCTTAATATTCCTGAATAACCCTGCCTGCATTTCGAAATAATAAACACCCGGAGTCATTTCGCTTGTTGGATAAGTCAACTGATAAGTGCCTGCCGGAATTTCAGTGTTTATCATTGTTTCAACAAGCTCTCCGTAAGAATTATATAAATTAATTTTTATATTAGTCGAGTAAGCCATTTCATATTCAAATTGAATTTTATCAAAAGCAGGATTAGGAAAAATATCTTCGAACCTGAATTTCTTTGTAATGTGTGGAATCGCTTTTAAGCTCAAGCCGCAGATTGAATCAAGAGAAAAACGACCGTTTGTTATGTCAGGTGTCAAAACTTTCGAGCAAATCCCATCACTAAATTGAGGTGCGGCAAAAGCAATTTCGGTTTGAACATTATCACCAAGATATGTTTTGAATTTCAGAATAATTAAAGTATCCTTTTGCTGAAAGAAAACTTGTTGAGGAAATTGCGGCATTTCAATATAAATTCCCAACCTTTGAGTATTAATATCCTGCCCAATGTTCACAAAATTTGCACCTTCTGACGCAGTACCAACTTTCTCAAAGCCGTTATAACTAAGCAATGATGCATTATAAATCAATGAATCGCTGAATATTCTTGCAATATTAATATGTTCTTTATCAACAATAATCGGGACAGAAATTAATCTTCCCGGCTTTGCTTTTATAGCATCAGGTATTAACAATCTTGTTCCCTGTGGATTAACGCTGGATGCTCTAACAATAAGCTTTAATGTGTCTTTTGGTGGTCGTACATCCCTCGATATGATAAATAATGTATCTGAATGATTCCCGATTCCGGGAGTCTTTGCATTAAATTCAATCTGCAAAATTCTCTGTGAATTTGGAGGTATTGCTAATTCCGAAATTGGAGTAATTGGTGTAAAAGGCGGGTCAATGCTCACATCTTGAATTTCAAGTATTGTATTTCCATTATTATTAATAGGTAAATTCAAAATATCTGTAGAATCGCAGTCCAGATGCAGCACAACATTTCCGAAATCAACTGTATCCCTGGCAACCGAAATTTCCGGCTCAATGCCTGTTCCTTTCAAATAAATTTTTTGATTTAATCCTTCAGAGGGAATTCCTTTAATATTTCGTCTTATAATATCGCTTACGAGTATGTACTCGGATATGAATGTCCCTCTTTGTATTGGACTAAAATTAAATTTAATTGTATCAGTTGTTTTATTTGTGTCGAGGTGGAAAGGCAATTCCCTGACACCTTCAATCAAAGTAAAGATAGAATCCGTCCCACCCTTATAGTTTAATATTTTTTGCGATATTGTACCAAATTTCATATTCCCTGTGTTTTTCAATACAGTTTTTATTTGTTTTGTACTATCAACCCAAACTTCACCTACATCAAGTGTATCGCCATAGGGCTTGGCATTGTCAGAAAAGTCAATATCCATTTTTTGTTTAACACCGATTCCATGAAGTTTGACAACAGCATAATCTATCGAATCAGGATATAGTATAGGATGAGGGTGGTATTTTAATCTATAAACAGCACTATCGCCACCAATATCTTGAGGATTAAATTCAATTTGCCAATCAATCACATTCTTCTGATATATCGGTTGAGGCAAATTTTTGGTTATTATAAAATCAGGGTTAGGACTAAGGGGAATAAGCGTATCGCTGTCTATTTGTAAATTATTTGTAGAAACATTCTTTACCGGCCAGGTCCAAGAAACTTTTATAGGTGGATTAACATATACCGAATCAAAATAATTCTCACTTTCATAACCGTCAATATAATGTGTAGTTTTACGGGCTATAAGCAGAAAAGAATCTAAAGCTACCATATCGCCATAGCCTGGTGCCGGCACATCGGGAA
The DNA here is from genome assembly GCA_016219595.1 of Ignavibacteriota bacterium. Taxonomy (GTDB): domain Bacteria; phylum Bacteroidota; class Ignavibacteria; order Kapaibacteriales; family UBA2268; genus XYC2-FULL-35-21. Next base: position 6,142 of record JACRLY010000129.1, read on the forward strand.
GCTTTGAGTCATATAATCCAAGCTTTAAAAGAGCATACTTTTTTCCTGCTTTATATTTGCTTGTGTCATCAGCGACATAATACATTTTCAATTCTCTATCAATCCCCGGAGCAATAAGAAACTCCGGTTTGTCTTCAGGCGGAGGATTAAATTCAAAAAAGTCATTATCATGATTCGCTATTTTAGGATATAAGCCATTAAAATATGTTGGATCTGTTGACCCGATTTTCAAAAATTCCGAACCCGTATTCCTTAAAATAAAAGTCTTTTTAAGTGTGTCGCCAATGAAACACAATCCATAATCAACAATCTTAATATCAATTCCCTGGACTGTATCTTCAGGTGGTCTTATTTCTCCTTCTAAATTTGCTAATAAAATTTGAGGCAGAATAAAAAATGATATAATTCCAATTATTGAAATTCTAATATATTTAAAAAGTGACATTAATTCATCAAATTACTATCATAATAATCGCTTAAATTAAGGAAACATACGATTTAATCAAATACTTATTTGCCTTATACTAATAGAAATAATTTTATAATTTAATATTTAAGTAACACTATATTTTAATAATTTGCGTCAAAAGTGCTACTACAAATAAAAAAATTTTAACCGGAGGATTTATTTATGAAATACTTAGTATTGAGCATAGTTCTTTTAAGTTTTATTTTATCAAATAACAGCTATGCACAACCGAAACTTGAAATAGTAGGCGGAGACACATACAATTGGAACAAAGTAAAACCCAAAGATACTCCTTTGAATGCAAAAATTCAGCTTAAAAATGCAGGCACTGATACATTGGTAATATCGAATGTTAAACCCGGATGCGGATGTACGACTGCACCACTCGATAAAAGTAAACTGGGACCTAATGAGGTTGGGACCCTCGACGTCAAATTGAATATATCGAACAGACCGGGTGCCGTCACCAAAACTATTGCAATAACATCGAATGACCCTAAAACTCCAAACTCAACACTTTTCCTCAAGGCTGATGTACAGGTAGATATAGAAGTATCGCCTCAGTACTTTACATTTAATGATATGAAGGTAGGTCAGGAATCAGTTTCAAAAGTAAAAATTATAAATCATTCTAATCAGAACGTCACTTTTTCCGATTTTAATATGACTCCTGAAACAGCTTCTTATAATATTAGTAAAAGCTTTGTTCTCAAACCAAATGAGGAAATGGAAATTGTCGAAAGAGCAAAACCTACTCAAAAGGGTTATTTTTCTTCTACTTTAAAGATGAAGACTTCTCATCAGGATTTTCAGGAATTAATAATTAGCGGTTATGGACCGGTTGCAGAATCACCTATATTCAACAATTCCGGGAAATAATCAGGATATAATTGTAACTAAATTTCTTATTTATAAGAATATATATTTGTATTGAAAGTTTTAGGAATAGACCCAGGGTCTGTGATATGCGGTTATGGTGTAATAGAAAAGAAAAAAAATTCCTTACATGTAATCGAATATGGTGTGATTAAGGCGAAGAAAATTTCTGAAAATTTTCCAGAACGATTAAAAGAAATTTATCTTCGCTTACTTAAAGTTATCGAAAGAACAAAACCAGATGTCGCCTCATTTGAATCAACATTTTATTCTAAAAATGCGCAATCCCTACTGAAACTGGCTCATGCCAGGGCATCTGCAATGCTTGCTGCTGCAATGAATGATACTCCTGTCATGGAATACAGCCCAAAGGAAGTTAAAAAATCAGTAACAGGAAAAGGTTCTGCTTCAAAAGAACAGGTTCAGTTTATGGTAAAAACATTGTTAAATATCAAGGAAACTCCTGAATTTTTTGATGTAACCGATGCGCTCGCAGTTGCCATTTGCCATTGCCTGAGAGCTGATTTGCCATCATCCAAATCCGGAACCTGGGAGGAATTCATTAAAAAAAATCCCGGCAGAATTGCAAAAATTTAATATTTTATCAGGTACATTTTGTTAATTGCCTCTGTAAAAGAAAATAAAAATAATCCCTTCCCTGCTTTTTTTTCTATTTCATTAGTAATATTTTTGAAGTTTAGTTATACAAGAATAAATTAATTAGTATTTAAATTTTTTATGGTGATTGCATGAAAAGATTTCTTTCAAAAATAAAGTTTATGATAGTATCATCACCGATTCTGCTGATTACATTTTTACTTTTTGATATTGTTGCTTATGCTCAGACAGATTTTTCACAATTGGAAGCAAGATTAAGAATCCACCTGTCATTTCTCGCATCTGATTCACTCGAGGGAAGGTTTGCCGGTAAGCAAGGAAATGAAATTGCAATGAATTATATTCAAAACCAATTTAAATCTTACGGTGCATTGCCTGTCGATGGTTCATATTTCCAGGGCTTTCCTTTCGTTTCAGGATTAAAGCTTGAGCCCGAAAACAATGCAGAGGTTTCAATACTTGTTGAAAAACCGGGAATACCACTCGAAATGACAAAACCTGCAAAAAGAAAATGGGAGCTTTATAAAGACTGGAAACCAATGAGATTCAGTCAGAATGGAACTGTTACGGGTGAACTTGCTTTTGTCGGATACGGAATAACTGCTAAAGAACTTAATTATGATGATTATTCCGGCATTGATGTTAAAGGAAAAATTGCAATTATACTATCCGATTCTGCAGAAGGACAAAGTTTAATAAAAGAGTTCAAACCTTATGCCGAATTAAGTTACAAAGTCAATAACGCCCGTGAGCATGGTGTTGCGGGTATAATTTTTATAAAAACTTTAAGTGATTCGGCAAATACATTTTATAAATTTTATCCTGACAAAATGTTATCAAATTCCGGTATAATAGCCATACAAGGCAATCGGACCCAGATAGCAAAAATTTTCCCACATGAAAAACCTATGCTTGACCTCGAAAAGAAAATCAACAAGGATAAAGTATCTCAGAGTTTTATATTACCAAAAGTGACCATTTCTATTTCTGTAAAAATTTCTGAGGATATTAAACAAATAAATAATGTACTTGGATTAATAAAAGGGAC
>JACRLY010000006.1:0-9259 GCA_016219595.1 Ignavibacteriota bacterium
TTCATACTGCATTGAGAAACCGTTCAATCGATGAAGTTCTTTTTGAGGGTAAAGATATAATGCCCGGCATAAAAGCCGTACTGAAAAAAATGAAAATATTTGCGGAGGATATCCACAGTGGTAAATGTAAAGGTTGCACAGGAATGCCTATAACTCATATTGTGAATATTGGAATTGGCGGCTCCCACTTAGGACCCGCTATGGTATGTGAAGCATTGAAACCTTATGCAAAACCGGGTATGTCTGTTCACTTCGTTTCCAATGTTGACGGATGTGATATTATGGAAACACTGAAACTTTTGAATCCGGAAACTACACTATTCCTGATTGCCTCCAAAACTTTCACAACGCAGGAGACAATGACAAATGCACAAACAGCAAAGCAGTGGTTTTTGAGTACTGGAAAAAAAGAAAGCGATATCGCTTTACATTTTGCTGCACTTTCGACAAACACTGAAGCAGTAAAACAATTCGGGATTAATCCGAAGAATATGTTTGAATTCTGGGATTGGGTTGGCGGAAGGTATTCACTTTGGTCAGCAATAGGCTTGTCGATTGTATTATATATTGGCTATGAAAATTTTGAAAAACTTTTGCATGGTGCTCATGAGATGGATATGCATTTCAGAAATGCTCCCTTCGATGAAAATATTCCTGTCGTTATGGCATTACTCGGAATATGGTATGTCAATTTCTTCGAAGCAAAAACACAGGCAGTGATTCCATATTATCAAAACCTGGAATTGTTCCCTGAATACTTACAGCAGCTCGATATGGAAAGCAATGGCAAACAAGTTTCTAAGAAGAGTGAGCAAGTAGAGTATGCTACCGGACCATGATTCCGGTTGATTTCATTGCTCCACTCGAAACTGATTGCGGAAATGAAGAACAGCACAAAATTCTACTTGCAAATATGTTTGCTCAATCCGAAGCATTGATGAAAGGAAAAAGCGAGAATGAAGTTTATCATGAACTTATTAAATCAGGGGCAGATACAGAGGAAATCGGAAAAATTCTGGAGCACAAAGTTTTTCCCGGCAATATCCCGACAAATACAATTTTATTTAATAAGCTGACACCCGAAACACTCGGTTCACTGATTGCAATGTATGAACACAAAGTTTTTGTCCAGGGTGTAATTTGGAATATTAATTCATTTGACCAGTGGGGAGTTGAACTCGGGAAACAACTTGCAAAGAATATATTGAATGAACTTAGCTCTGAAAGCGATATTACCGGTCACGACTCTTCTACAAATGGATTGGTAAATTTCTATAGAGAGAGGAATAATAAGTAAAGAATTGTATTATATTACCAAAAAAAACCAGGTTAGCAAGTTATTAAGTGTATATGATAGATAATATCTGCGAGAAAAGGAAATTGTGATATAAATAATTTAATTCCTTCATTCTCTCACAAAATTAGGAGCTTGTTATGAAGAAGTTTTTTCCACTTGTTATTTGCCTGCTGCTTATTATTAATAGCAGGATATTTTCAGAGGATATAACCATACTTTTTGCAACTGACACTCACTCAAACCTGAGTCCCGGAGCACCCAGAACACCTGACCTTGCAGGGACAAAGGGCGGGATTGCTAGGGCAGCTACTTATATCAAACAAGTCAGGATGGAAGACCCGGGCAGAATGACATTGCTGCTGCATGGAGGCGATGCCTTTGTCGGCGATGTGTTTTTCAACGTTACAAACGGACTAAGAGAACTCAATGCAATGAAGATGCTTGGTTATGATGCCATGGTGCTCGGCAATCATGAGTTTGACCTTGGTTCTAATCTACTTCCTGTAATTTTAAATACTACAATTCAATTAGGATTCAGGAACTTTCCTATAATTTGTTCAAATTTAAATTCGAAAAGCCAGGTGAATTACGGTTTGGATACGGTTGTAATTGGAGCGAAAACAATCGAGCAGGGAAATGTAAATGTAGGAATATTCGGGCTAACCACTCCGAAGACAAATTTCTACACGCAAACAGATATTATAGATGGAAATCTTGATTCAGTGGTAGCTGCAAATGTGGCTTTTCTCAAGTCTCTTAATTGTAATATTATTATTTGTCTTTCTCATATGGGTGATGTTTACGACAGGCAGATTGCTCAAAATGTAGAAGGAATTGACCTTATCATAGGTGGGCATGACCATAAAATATTCCCTATTCCTGAGACATTTGACCACAATGGAAAAAACACCTATTATGTACAGGCAGGTGCTTTTTACAGGACTATGGGAAGGGTAAATATAAATTACAATAATAATCAAATTGAGAATCTTGATTATGATTTTGTCAATATTGATGAGAATATCGAAGAGGACCCTGATATGAAGCATTTCATAGACAGCCTTGAGGAAGACGCAAACAATAGTTTCAGGATGAATTGTTTCACTGAACAGATTGCTACAGCAGAAGATAATTTCTGGGAATCAAACGGGGATTTATTAACTGAAGGATTCAAAGATACACCGGTAGGCAATCTTGTTACGGATGCTTTTCTAAATATTATGCCCGAAGCTGATATTGCTATCGTACCTTGCGGTTCAACTGCCCAGCCATTATATACAGGACCGGTTGTAGCAAATGATATATTCAGGATGATTGGATATGGTTTCAATTATGTTGATATACAACACTATAAACTGGCTACATTCGACCTGTTAGGCATTCAACTTCTCGGCGGGTTACAGATTGCACTGAAAGAAATAAATCTCGATGACGAACTGTTTATTCAATGTTCGGGATTGGAATATGCTTATTATACTAATCATGACCCTACAGACCGTTTGATTTTGGATTCTGTAAAAATAAACGGTCAACCTGTCAAAGCGGATTCAATTTATAAAATCGTTACAAATGAATTTGTTGCTCAATTGTTTGCGGTTATGCTTGGCTCACAATTGCCGAATCTTTCTGTTAGCGATACAATTTCAGAATTTGATGCAGTTATGTTTTATTTAAATCAAAATCCTGTTATAACCCCGGTAAGTGAGGGGAGAGTGAAAGCTGTTGTTGACCCGAATATAGGTGTTGAAGAAATAACCGGAAGAAAACCTGATTTTAAGGTCTATCCCAATCCTGCAAAAGGAATTGTAAATTTTTCATTTGAAATTACAGAACCCGGTATTTATTCGATGAAAATATTCAACTCTATGGGACAGGAAATTTCCGAAATATTAAATTACACACTCGAAACCGGCAGCCACTCGAAAATCCTGGATGTATCGGATTTCCCTGACGGATTATATTTAGTCAAATTAACAAACGGCAGAATTAATAAGTCTGTAAATTTACTTGTGAATTAAAAATAAAATAATTTTTTGCAGGGATTCAAAATTTTAAATCCCTGCAAAATATTATAGTCTCTCATTCTTTATTACTTAAATTTTGTTCCACTCCCAAATTCCCCATTTCATGTTATCATTCAACGGGAAGCCGCACTGCTTCATTGTCAAAAGAATACTACCCCTGTGATGTCCTTCATGTGATATGAAATAACCGAGCATGGGAATTAATCCTCTTTTGAAGCCCATAACATTACCATCATTGCTAATACCGTTGTCTATCAGCTTCTCCATTGCCTTTCCTGATAATTCAAAAGCTTCAATTAATTTTTTTCTTTCAGGGCTTTCATCCTTTTCAAAATCTATTAATTTCATACCCAGCTTTTTTGCTAATGACTTCGTATATGTTACACGCAAGTTATTAACATGGGCAAACTGGCGTGCTATATCTCTTCCTCCCCGTTTACTTAAGGTTGCTTTCATAGCCTCTTCGGGGATATTTTCCAGGAGCATGATATTTACCCTGTTGTTTATGCTCCATGTATCTATTATTTGTTGTTCGATTGCAGTCATATATTATTTAGTTTTTATTAAACATCATTTTTTATTTATATTTTTCTTCGTTTATTTACATCCTTCCTCAATAAATCATATTCATCGAATGCAAAGCGTTCGGACAAATTCAAGCTTACAGCAACTGTCAAAACACTGCCGACAAATATTGCTATAATAATCACAATCTGGTATTTGAGTGAAATAATCGGATTAGTTCCCCCGAGAATTTGTCCCGTCATCATGACCGGAAGCCAGCTGTCGAAGCAATCGTCGGGCTGAAGGCATCCTTCATAGCTGCTGTCATGAACGGAAATAATGCTTCGTTTCTTGAAGCTCCGCACATCAGGTAATACCTGTATTTCTCTTCATTTTTTGATAAGGCTCCATAAAATGAACGGATGCCGATTATCCCACTGCTCAGGCAATTGCCGATTATCATTCCCGATAGAGGTATGAAATACCTGGCATTGAAAAAGTTTTCACTTCCTGATATAATAAAAATAAACACAAGAAAGTTAACTGCAACATCCGCAAGTACACCCATTAGTACCGGAATGAAAAATCTTTTGATTTGAATTTCACTCCTTTTGATTATTGATATTGAAGCTGCGAAAATCATCACTAATAGCCAGAGAAAGTTGACAATTAATGAGTTTAATTTGAATATGTACATCAGGTATAATCCAACAAGGAATAACTGTAATGCCATTCTGCCGAAAGCAACAAGCATTGTCTTTGTCAATCCTGTCTTATAGTAAAGCAGAACTGCAACCGGGATAAGAAGTATTAATGACCCAAGTAACAAATTCAGCCAGTTTATATCGGATGCACCCATTTTCTAAATAATTATTATTTATATATTATAAATTATCAATGAATTAAACCTAATCTTATAGTTCTATTATTTTATCACAATATTTCAACCACTCATCATCATGGGATGCGGAAAGTACTGTCATTTCCGGGTCTTTCATTATAAATTCCGCAACTGATTTAAGTGATTCCTTATCCAATGCAGATGTAGGCTCATCGAGAAAAATAATTTTTCGCTTCAATAACTTGCAAATTATTAATCCTAATCTTTGCTTTTCACCACCTGATACTTTATCGAGTTCCTGATTCAAAATATCATTACCGAGATTAACTTGATTTAAATATGATTCAATCAAATTCCGGGATGGGGAATTTCTTCTATTTAAATGAAACGTAAAAGGATGTTCCAGCATAGATAAGACCGAATCAGAATTGAATCCGGCAATGCTTTGAGGCAGCCAGCACATCTGCTTCCTGAGCATTTTTATATTTGAACCGTTTAATTCTTTACCATCTATGTATATTTTGCCCTTGTCCGGTTTAAGAAATCCCATAGCCAGATTCAATAGCGAAGTTTTCCCGCTTCCTGACCTACCTTTCAAAGCAGCTTTATCCCCCTTGGCAATTTCAAAACTGAAATCTTCAAAAATCAGCTTGTCTTCGAACTTCAACGATATATTTTTATAAGAAATCATATTGAATGCAAAAATCGGAAATGAATCTTAAACATTCACATAAAATACTTTAAATTTTCACAATTAATTAATAATATTTGTTTAAGTTATGTTTTTTTGTTATTTCTGTAATATTCGGCAAATAATTATATCCTGTTTATAACACGGAGTATATATGAAAAAAATCGGATTACTTTTCGGAATTGAACAGACCTTTGCTCAGTCTGTAATTGATTGTATTAATAACCGTAATATCAGTAATGTCACTGCCGGTTCGCTTAAAGTCGGTGCATTAGGAATTGCTGATGAGATTAAATACAATGTGATTTTTGACCGCGTGTCTAATGAAGTGCCATTCTACCGTTCAATTTTAAAGCTTGCAGCTATGAATGGTACAATGGTTGTAAACTCACCTTTTACTGATTGCATGGATGATAAGTTCATTTTAAATTCTTTCATATCTAATTTGGGTATTAATGTCCCTAAAACCGTAGTATTACCGAGCAAGGAACATCCTCCGGGTACAAATTCCGATACTATGAGAAATCTCGAATATCCTATTGATTGGGACAAAGTTTTCTATTATGTTGGATTCCCGTCCTATATTAAACCGAATCACCGGAATTCTTTCCAAAGCATTGAGTACGATGAATATTACAGGTGTTTTGTTGTTGGGGATGCTGCAAAAGTGATGTTTTATAATCCGGACAAACCTCTCAATCAGAGATATATTTCAGGGGAATGGTTGATTAATACGGATATTGAAAATAAGATATTAAGTTCTGCATTTAAAATTTCCGAAGCATTAAATCTCGATTTCAATGTAATCGATTTTGCAGTGCGGGACAGCGAAATTTTTGCTGTAGAATTGTTCAATCCTATGGTTAATTCCGAATATGATATTTTGCATAATGAAAATTTCAATTGGTTAGTGGATAAAACGGCAGATTTACTTATAGCAAAAGCTTCGGAAAAAAAGAAATCTAAAGAAATAACAGCTATTAGTGATTTATTCCGGGTGAATGAATCAAAGCCATCGCTTATTCAAAAGCCTTCGGGCAAGAAGCCGGGAAGACCCAAAGCAAAATAATTATTAATAAAGAATGAAATATACAAACCCATTAATCCTGCTTTGATATGGAGGAACTTGTAATCTAAGGCAGGCTCAGAATAACTATACACTCGCCATTTAAAATTTCTAATAAGTTTCATTACAATTTTGTATATTTGATTGAGTATAATCAGGGGAATCAATCATAAAAGTTGAAAGTTAAATTTGGAGAATAAGCCCGAAAATCATTATGAGCTTTCCATAGTAATGCCCTGTCTCAATGAAGCTGAAACAGTGGGTGGATGCGTTGAAAAAGCTATGAGATTTCTTACCGACAATCAGATTAAAGGTGAAGTCATCGTGGCTGATAACGGGAGTAATGACGGTTCTCCTCAAATTGCTTCGGATAATGGTGCAAGAGTAGTGTTCGTCCAGGAAAAAGGCTATGGCTCTGCACTGATGGGAGGCATCTCAGCCGCACAGGGTAAATATATAATCATGGGCGATTCCGACGGAAGCCACGATTTGTACAACCTTATGCCTTTCCTTGAAAAACTCAGAGAAGGATTCCACTTAGTTGTGGGCAACAGGTTTAAAGGTGGAATCGAGCCTCATGCTATGTCATTTCTGAATAAAAGAATAGGAAATCCATTTCTTTCCGGGATAGGTAGATTAATATTCAAAAGTAAGGTTAAGGACTTTCATTGCGGGCTTCGCGGCTTTACAAAAAAAGCTTACAAGAAAATTGATATGCGGACAACAGGGATGGAATTTGCCAGCGAGATGATTGTCAAAGCGACACTGTTCGATTTGAAAACAACAGAAGTCCCAACAACGATGTTTCCTTCAGGCAGAACACGTGCCCCGCACCTCAAACCGTTTAGTGACGGATGGCGTCATCTCAGGTTTTTGCTTCTTTACAGTCCCAAATGGCTTTTCCTTTACCCGGGATTTTTACTAATCCTTTTAGGTTTTATCATTGGCATCTTATTAATTCCCGGCTCATTGCTTTCTCTCGATATTCATACTATGCTTTATGCCGCCGGCGGTGTTATTATTGGATTGCAGGCTGTGTCATTTGCTATACTGACAAAAGTATATGCCATGCAGGAAAAGCTTTTACCACAGCACCCAAAATTGAATAAGCTCCTGAAAAAAGTTAAAGTGGAATATATGCTTGGATTTGGTGCTGTTCTGCTGATTCTTGGTCTTGCCGGAACAATTTATGCAATATCACTCATGGGTGAAGGAAACTTTTCGAGCCTGGGAATAACAAGGACAATGAGAATCATAATTCCTTCGATAACATTATTATCAGTAGGATTTCAAATCATTTTCTCAGGTTTTTTCCTTAGTATATTAAAGCTAAAAATTAAATAGGCTTTAGGCTTTAGACTGTAGAGATTTGTCACACTGAGCGTAGTCGAAGCATCTCCATATTGTCATTCCGTACTTGACACGGAATACATAGCTTAAAACCCACATCTTTCCCCCTTTAAAAAAGGACGATTCAGTGTGAATGTGTGAGATTCAACCACTCTCGCACCCTATATACCAACTCCCCAACACCCACACCTATTAACAATCAGCGAAATCCGATTAATCCGTTTAATCCAGGTTCAGACAATTTGCGTCCCTGCGTGAACCCAAATTTCCCTTCCTTGAGGAATGGTTTAGGGTAGGTATAATAAAATCCTGCAATCCCCTAATCCCGTTAATCCTGTTCATACAACTGTTCATTCTCAATTCTCAATTATCAATTTTCAATTATTTTTAAAATCCTTTTAAAACCATTTTCTTGACCTATCACTCCAATAGCATTATCTTTGCCCCGTTCGTTCTTTTCAATATATAATTTCGGGTTGTATCAGCAAACAGGGATTATTGGGATTTCTCCCTTTACTAAAGGGAGACCAAGAGGGATTATTAATTAAATATGACCACCATTCAGAATTCAGCATTCAGAATTCAGAATTTCTTTTCGGGTGAACTTGAATTCAAAATTCAAAAAGTGAAATCGATGTCAAAACTGCTCCGGATGCACAAATCTGCACCTTTTTGGCTCTATATAACCATGTTAATCTAACAATCTATCTGTTTGATAGACTATACCACCTATTAGTCAAAATAAAATTTCTTTTAAACAAAATTAAATAATTCAATTTTTATTGTTATTTTGTACAATGCGAATATTAATGAATTATGAAATTTTGATTACTATTTGAGATGGTCAAGAGGATAGAAGAAAATAGTGTTTTGAAAGTAAATATTGAATATCTTTTTCTGCTGTTAGGTCTGGTGTTTGGCGTTCTTTTTGTTTTTATTAACCCCCCATATCAGACAAACGATGAAGACAGGCATTTCTATGCAGCTTATTCGATTTCCACAGGGCAGATTAATCCTATAAACAAGAATAATATGAGCGGAACTGCATTGCCGAAAAACTTAGTGGCAATTACTCAAAGTTTCCAGGGTTTACCTTTCTTCCAGGGTGCAAAAATCAGTACCGATAAGGTCAAACAGGCTGCAAAACTGCCATTATATGAGAAAGACACCGTGTTCTATCCTAATCCGCAGCTTGTAGGTAATCCTTTGCCATATATACCACAGGTAACCGGGATTGCAATTGGAAAGATAATTAACTCGAATCCAATCTGGCTTATGAGATTCGGAAGGATGGGAGGTTTAATTGCATTTTTGCTAATCATTTTCTTTGCTATCAGGATTAGCCCGGTTTTCAAATCTGTGTTTTTCCTGTATGCTCTTACTCCAATGACATTATACCAGGGTGCTTCTATAACTTATGATTCCCTGAACATAGCAACTTCTTTCCTTCTTATTGCACTTGCATTATACTATGCTTTAGAGAAAA
>JACRLY010000006.1:9331-20818 GCA_016219595.1 Ignavibacteriota bacterium
CACAAAGGACGGTTATATATTGTTTCCGTTTTTGATTTTCCTCATCCCTCCATCCAAATTCGGGGGCATAAAAAAATTAGCATATATATACCCATCATTTGCATTATTTTTTATAGTATTATACTTTTTGCCGGGTTGGACATGGGGCAGCTATATTAGCGGATTGAATTTGCTGGCGCCTCCCGGTGGAATAAAAGATTTTGTTTATGGCAGTGCAACCGATTTCGGTAGATTGATAGATAGCCCCTTTCATCATATAAAAAATGTAATTAACAGCTTCATGTTCCAGAGAAAAGATTGGGTAGGTGGTATTATTGGCAGATTCGGGTACTCATATACATTGTTACCGACATACTTTATGATAGTACAGGGTTTAGTATTGCTGACCACAGCATTTCTCGACAGCAGGAAAGATATTGTGATGAGTTTCACACAAAAAATCATCATATTCTGTACTGGTATAGGAACAATTTTATTAATCATAATCGGATTTTACCTAAGCAGTCCGATTGGCGCTGCTAATATATTTGGGTTGCAGGGGAGATATTTTGTACCTGCAATACCTCTTGTTCTGCTTTTGCTTTATAACAGTGTATTTGAAATGAAATTCTGGATTCGTTGGAAGAGTTTGCTATTATCTCTCTATGTGATAGCTTCACTGACATACACTGTGATTTTTATGGATGGTTATTTTTATAGTCCTTAAATTTAGAAATTAATAATATTTTATTAATATAAAATTGGATTTAATTCAGGGTAAAAAACCGGATTTTGTTATAATTGCAATAATCGTAAGCCTTATTGCACTTACTGTATTTCTATTCGATACCAAAATTGTAAACAATCCGCTTGTTTTAATATTATTATCTGTGTTTGTACTTTTTCCTTTCAGAAAAGAATCCCAATTCGTACGCAGGTTAATATTATTAATTTCATTGATATTTATCGGTTGGCTTCTTGCCGACCTCGGATTTGCCATACTGCCATTTGCAATTTCATTTTTAATTGCATACCTTCTGAATCCTTTTATTAATAAATTAAAAGAAAAGAATATACCAAGATGGATTTCAGCCCTTGTCATAGATTTATTGTTTATAGGCATCATTTCGGCAATAGCAATTTATATTTTCCCGATAATTTTTGCCCAGCTTGATGATGCCCTCAAGAAAATTTCAACTCTTGTAACAAGTGTTTCCAAAGACCTGGATGAGAGAAGTATATACAAATTCTTTTCCAAATTCGGATTTGATAAAAAAGTTTTCAGGGGAATAATACAGACAGAGTTTGTACCCAGGCTTGAAGGAATATTATCAGGGATATTACATGCTTTTCTCGAATTTCTGACAAATCTTTCACTTGTAGCAACAAAACTCGTCAATGTCGTTTTGATTCCTGTGCTTTTATTTTATTTCCTAAAAGATTTTCAAAAAATCAGGGATTTAGTCAGAAAAATTCTCGAACAAAGAAATCTGAAAATGCTGAATGACCTGAAAAGAATTGATATTATGCTTAGAAAATACATAGGTTGGCAAATTACAGCAGCTTTCATCGTAGGAACAGTATGTTCTGTATTTTTCACAATTTTCAATGTCCCTTATTCTATTGTCCTGGGTATGTTGTGTGGTATTATGAATCCGATACCTTATATAGGACTATTCGCCAGTATGGTCATAAGCATAATAACAATAATAATTGTTGACCCCCCTGAAATGTTTCAGTTAATTCTTATTGTTTTAATTGTGATTAATGCAATGCATTTCATAAATGCTTACCTTTTGGAACCAAACATAGCCGGCAAGCAAATCGGATTGCATCCTGTAATACTGATAGCTTCATTATTTGTTTTCGGGGGATTATTCGGTTTCTTCGGATTACTTATTGCAGTTCCTTTAACAGCGACATTAATGATGTTTTACAAGGATTGGGTAGTGAAATATACTAGTCCTAAGAGTTCGCCATTAGAAGAAAAACAAGTTATAGCGAGTAAAAAATAGATATAGAATTTTATAAAAAATCTTTTTATCCATACTGAAAGAATTAATAAAATTGTTATTTTGAATTATATAGTATGGCAGATAAAATAGAAAATATTGATTTTGATTTAAACAAAAAGCACTGGATAGAAAGCTCAGATAAGAACTTTATCACTATGGAGCATTTATTTGAGGCTAATGATTATGATTGGTCTTTATTTATGGGGCATCTTGTTATTGAAAAATTGTTAAAAGCTTGTTTCATAATTAGGAAAAAGCAATACCCGCCATTAATTCATAATTTATTAAGATTAGCAGAATTATCCGAGATTGAAATGAACGAAGAACAAATTGAATTCTTTTCAACTGTTACTACATTCAATCTAAATGCCAGATATGATGATTATAAAGAAAATTTTTATAAACTCTGTACAAAAGAATTCACTGTAACATGGTTAAACAAAATTAAAGAATATAGACAATGGATAAAGACACAGCATATAATATAGCTTCAAGATACATATCTTATTTAAAAGAGAACAAATATGATGTTGTAAAAGCTGTTCTATTCGGTTCTTATGCGAAAGGTGATTTTAATAATGACAGTGATATTGATATAGCAGTAATTTTTAAAAATCTAGAAGATAAATTCAATACCCAGGTAAAATTATTTATGCTTACACCCAAATTTGATACCAGAATTGAACCACATCCTATTGACATAAATGATTACAATCACAATAATCCATTTGCTTATGAAATTATTAAGAATGGTATAGAAATTTAATAGATTGCATTCTTTTATACTACTTCTTAATCTTCATTCCTTCGTCCAATAATTCGTTGACTGTACATAGTGAATCGGATTCTGCATAGAATCTGATTAATGGTTCGGTTCCCGATGCCCTGATTAAAAGCCACCCGTTTTCAGTAAAGAATTTATACCCGTCTTTTGTGTCTATTTTTAATACATTGAATCTGCCAAGTTTCTTAGGCATTTTTTCACAACCTGACAGTATTGCATCTTTTTGCTGCTGAGTTACTTTTACGTCTCTTCTGAGGTATCTGTGCAATCCAAATTCTTCGTCAAGTTCATCACAAAGTTGTTTTAATGTTTTTTTCCGGACTGCCATTACTTCAAGCAAAAGCATTCCGTTGAATATGCCATCGCGTTCAGGTATATGAAGTATTGTTCCCAATCCACCTGATTCTTCTCCTCCGATTAATATTTTATCTTCAGTCATTAATTTAGCTATATGTTTGAAACCGACTGGAGTTTCATATAATTTTATTGAGTGTTTTTCGCAATACTTATTTACCATAGAAGTTAATGATACAGTTTTTGCTACAGCTCCGCGTTTCTTCTTTTTTTCATAAAGATATTTAAGTAGAATCATAAAGACTTTGTGTGAATCTACGAAGTTGCCTTCGTTATCAACAGCGCCAAGTCTGTCTGCATCTCCATCAGTCGCAATTCCAATATCATAACCCCCTCCTTTAACGGCTTCCATCAAATCGTATAAATTATCAGGCATTGGTTCAGGATGATGTATATTTCCAAAAGAAGGATTATAAAATTCATGTAATTCCCTTACATTCTGGAGAATCATTTTCATAGTATCAATCCCGGCACCATGCATCGGGTCATATATTATTTTAAATTCAGCATTGATGATTGCTTCCAGGTCTATTTTCTTTTTTATATACCTGATATAAGGTTCCTTTGCATCGAAATATCTAATCTCCCTTGTCTTTAAATAAAAATCATAAGGCTTCATGTTTAGTTTCGGTACTTTGCCGTTTAATTTTTTTACTTCTGCTTCGAGTTTTGAAACTGTTTCAGGTGTTGCAGGACCCCCGAAATTTGCCTTGATTTTAAAACCATTATATTGCGGAGGATTATGGCTTGCGGTTATAATTATTCCGAGGTCTGTCCCTTTTTGTTTTGTATGAAAAGAAACCTGCGGAGTCGATGAAAATGTTTCTGTTACGTGAGCAGTTATATCATGGTAAGCCAGTATCTGTGCAGTTTCCTCAGCAAATTCCTTTGAAAGGAACCTGG
Source organism: Ignavibacteriota bacterium (assembly GCA_016219595.1). Classification (GTDB taxonomy): domain Bacteria; phylum Bacteroidota; class Ignavibacteria; order Kapaibacteriales; family UBA2268; genus XYC2-FULL-35-21. Next base: position 13,367 of record JACRLY010000006.1, read on the forward strand.
TATCGTATCCGATAACCACAGATTGCTTTTTCTTTCCCATTTTTTTCAATAACCTGGCAGTAGCAACTGCAACAATTTCGAGGTTAGCAAAAGTAAAATCACGGGCAATCAGCCCTCTCCATCCATCTGTACCGAAAGAAATCATTTTGTGAAATTAAAATTGTTAATAAAATATAAATATTATTTTCAATTAATTATATTTAATCCTGAATGATAATAAATCAGAATTCAGGAATTTTTCTATTCATAATAAAATGAAAATTCAGCTTTCCCGGAATAAATTGACTCCTGGTCGAGTAATTCTTCGATTCTCATTAATTGATTGTATTTAGCAACTCTGTCGGTTCTGCTTGGTGCACCGGTTTTAATTTGGCCTGAGTTAGTAGCTACTGCAATATCTGCTATTGTTGTATCCTCTGTTTCTCCTGAACGGTGCGAAATAATAGTGCTATAGGCATTTCTTTGAGCAAGTTGAATTGCTTCGAGTGTTTCTGTTAAAGTTCCGATCTGATTGACTTTAATCAAAATCGAATTAGCGACTCTTTCTCTTATTCCTCTTGCAAGAAATTCGGGATTTGTAACAAAAATGTCATCACCAACCAACTGTACTTTTTGACCTAATGCTTCTGTCAATTTCACCCAGCCGGACCAGTCATTTTCACCTAATCCATCCTCGATTGATACTATCGGGTATTTATTGCACAAATCTACATACCAATTAATCATTTCATCAGAGGATAACAACTTACCCGATGATTTAAACATTTTATATTTACCATTTTCATACATTTCAGATGAAGCTGTGTCGATCGCAAGTAAAATATCATCCTTTGGTTTATAACCTGCCTGGTTCACAGCTTCCAAAATTACATCAAATGCTTCTTCATTAGATTTAAGTGATGGGGCAAATCCCCCTTCATCTCCGACTGATGTTGAGTATCCTTTAGATTTTAATACCTTTTTAAGATTATGAAAAACCTCAGCTCCCATTCTTATTGCTTCTTTAAAATTCGGAGCACCGACAGGAATAATCATAAATTCCTGGATATCGACAGTATTGTCCGCATGTTTGCCACCATTGAGAATATTCATCATTGGAGAAGGTAATACCCGGGCATTAACACCACCGATATATCTGAACAGGGGGAGCATAAATGACTCGGCTGATGCCTTTGCACAGGCAAGTGAAACTCCGAGAATTGCATTGGCTCCAAGATTTGATTTATTTTTTGTACCGTCGAGTTCACACAAAATTCTATCGATTTGAACTTGTTCTGATGAATCGAGCCCCTCGAGGGAATCAGCGATAATATTGTTAACATTTTCTACAGCTTTTGACACACCGTTCCCGAGGAATCTTGATTTATCTCCGTCCCTAAGTTCACAAGCTTCATTCTCACCGGTACTTGCACCGGAAGGAACTGCTGCGACACCTATAGAACCATCTTCGAGTGCTACTTCAACTTCAACTGTCGGATTACCACGTGAATCAAGAATTTCCCTTGCATGAATATCAATAATAAAAGTGCTCATATTCTTTCCTTATTTATAATAAATTTATTCAATAATTCAATTTATCAATCTTTTTGGCAAGTTCAAAATCATGTATTGTTAATCCTCCTGTTGCATGAGTTGTAATTTTGATTCTCACCTTGTTCCATCCATATATCAATATATCCGGATGATGGTCACTTGATTCTGCCAGCACAGCAATTGCATTGACAACACCGATCGCTGCCGGGAAATTCGAAGCTGCAATTTCGCGTATAATTGCATTCCCTTCCTGATTCCAAAGGTTTACCTCTTCAAGGTTTTCCCTGATTTCTTCTTCCGTTAAAAGAATATATCTGCCCATATAAATTAAATCTAAAGACTATTTAAAGAAAAAAATTTTATTTCCCGAATAAAAAGGAATCAGGAATAACCATTTAATAATCTGAGTTTTAATTTAACCCCAAATGCTAAAGCAAAGCTTTAAGATGCTCTTCGATTTGTGACTTCGGCATATTGCCGATTATAGTATCAACTACTTCACCTTTGTTAAAAAACAGTAGAGTCGGAATAGAACGAATCCCATACTGCATAGCTATTTGTTGATTATTGTCAACGTCAACTTTGCACATTTTTGCCTGGCTGTCATATTGAGTTGATAATTCTTCAATAACCGGGGCAATTAATCTGCAGGGTCCACACCAGGTTGCCCAAAAATCGACAAGAACAGGTACTTGAGAATCCAATACCTCTACTTGAAATGTATTGTCCGTTACATGCACAGGATGTGCCATAAATCTCCTATAATTTTGTTTTGATTTTAATATCTGCAAAAATATAAAACTTTATAGTTTAAAAAAATTTTTTTGAATATTGACTTTATTTCTGAATTTATTTTCATTTTTATTCCCAAAGATTTGTATTTTTAAGAATATGATTTTATCCAAAAATTATTAATCATAGGGAAAATTTACAATTTAAATTATGCAAGCTGAGCCTATCAGAGTGTTATTACATTGTTTAATTAATAAAATGCTATATGGCATTATATTGATTTTTATTTTTTCTATGAATATTAATTCATTGCCGGCTCAGGTTTCTGTTCCAAATGAAATTACTGCTTCTAAAATATTAAATAATATAAAGCTCGATGGTGTTCTCGATGAAGTTTTCTGGGAAAAAGCACAGAGAATCACGAACTTTACTCAAAGAGAAATGCATAACGGTGAACCTGTAAGTGAAAGAACTGAAGTGTCGATCGTTTATACTTCTGATGCAATGTATATCGGTGTTTGGTGTTATGAATCGGATATTAAAGGTATTATTGCTAAAAATATGAAAAGAGACTTCGAATATTGGAATGATGATAATTTTGAAGTTATTTTCGACACCTATTTAGATAAGAAAAACGGTTATGTTTTTGTAATTAATCCAAACGGTGCAAGGAGTGATGTCATGACCACCGATGAAGGGCATGGTTTCAACATAGATTGGAATGGAGTATGGGATGCGGCTGTTGTTATTAACGAAAAAGGTTGGTTCGCTGAAATTGAAATTCCATTTTCAACTCTGAAATTCCCGGATTTAAAAAACCAGGTATGGGGGGTGAATTTCGAGAGAAATATTCGACGTAAAAGGGAACAGGTATTTTGGCAGGGATGGTCCCGTGACTATGATTTCGAACTTGTCTCTCATGCTGGTATTTTAAAAGGACTCGAAGATATTAAAGGTAAAGAATCAATTGAAATTAAGCCATATACAACTGCCGGATTCGAAAAAATTGACACAAATAACAAAACTGTTGCTAAAATTGGCGGAGATGTCAATTACCTTATTACCCCGACGATGAAACTCAACCTTACACTTAATACAGACTTTGCCCAGATTGAAGACGACAGGTCCCAGGTAAATCTTACGAGATTTTCTTTATACTTTCCTGAAAAAAGAGAATTTTTTCTCGAAGGGTATGATAATTTCAAAATGGATTTTGGTGAAAGTATTAAACTTTTTCATACCAGGACGATAGGAATTCATAATGGGGAAGAAGTACCGATTATTGGTGGAGCAAGATTGATGGGGAAGCTTGATAAAACTAATATCGGATTTTTAACAATGCAAACACAAGCGAAGGACAATATACCTTCGACGAATTATACTGTATTAAGGATGAAACAGGATATATTTGAAAAATCTTATGTGGGTATGATACTCACTGCAAAAAATGATTCAAAACATTTTAATTATGTATATGGAGCCGATTTTGCTTATAACACATCAAGTCTTTTCGGTGACAGGAATTTTCATTTTTATGGTGGAATAGCACAATCCTTGACTAAAGGTATTGATTCGAAAAACAACTTATCAGTTGAACTTTATACAGAATTGCCAAGTGATGAATTTTTCGTTAATATGGAATATAAAAATCTTCAGGAAAATTTTAATCCTGAAATGGGTTTTTTAAAAAGGGGGAATTATAAATACAAGTTGTTGAACACTCAAATGTTATACAGACCAAGAACCGATTTCCTTTCTTTATTGAGGCAGTTCGATTTTAAGCCTTATGAAATTACATGTTATTGGACTGAAGAAACTAACGAACTCGAAACAGCATATTTTGAATTCCGCCCGGTTGGATTCGTAACAAAAAGTGCTGAATATTTTACATTCAACATAGTGCGTGTTTTTGAACGTCTCGATAATCCCTTTACGATTTTTGAAAATATTCAAATTCCTGCCGGTAAATACTGGTTTACAGTCTATGAATTAGCTTTGCAGACATACCAGGGGAGGAATATGTCGATGCTGAATCAGGTATCCTGGGGAAGCCGCTGGACCGGAACGAGCTTCAGTTATTATGGGCAATTGCTTTTCAATCTTAATAAACATATTAATCTTTCTGCAGATTATGAGTATAATAATTTCGATTTGCAGCAGGGGAAGTTCGTAACAAATAATGTTGGCGGCAGGATTGATTTTGCATTCAATCCGAAGATGAATACAAGTTTATTCGGTCAATGGAATAACGAGGTTGACGAAATCATATTAAATTTTAGATTCAGTTGGATTCCCGTTATCGGAAGCGATGTTTATTTTGTAATCAACCAAAGATACAGCACAGTTAATGATAAAATAATCCCGACAACAACGACAATACTTGCTAAGGTAATCTGGCGTTTTTCGCTGTAATTATGGATATTGAAATTAAAATTCTAATATTTCGTTTTATTGGATGTAAAATTTAAATTAACTTGGTAGGAAAAAAATGGAAAATGTAATTCAAAAAAAACCTGATTTAGTATATAGAGACGATAAACCGGTTGCAGTTATTCTGGATATAGATGATTATAATGAAATTCTCGAAAGATTAGAATATGAATAAGATATCGAATATCTTCGTTCAGTAAGAGAAAAGCCACTACAATTCAAAAGTTTTAATGAATATCAAATGTTATATTAACAATATTTCCCTTTTCCCTTCTTCAATACCAAAGTTAAAATTATTATAAAATGTTTGATATCACATGTTTATTATAGATATATTAAAAGAATCGGTCTCCCTGTTTTTGGAGATGGCTCCTTACTTAATGCTCGGATTGGTCTTTGTTGCACTTTTTAATTTCTTTTTTACAAAGGAAATAATTGCACGTTATATGGGCAAAGATAATTACTGGTCAATTGTCAAGGCATCATTGTTAGGAGTTCCACTACCACTTTGTTCATGCGGGGTAATTCCATCAACTGTTTATATAGCTAAAAACGGAGCATCAAAAGGAGCAACCATTTCATTTTTAATTTCAACTCCGCAAACCGGAATTGACAGTATTATAGCTACATATGGAATGATGGGATGGATTTTTGCAATCTATAGACCAATTGTTGCTTTGATTATGGGTGTTCTTGGCGGTTCGGTAATTAAATTTGTTAATTCAAAAGATAAGATTGACAATCTCAAGCCGATACTGGTCGATGAGCTAAAATTAAAAAAAGAAACTGAAACAGCAGGAAATAAAATAATTCAAAAAATAAAAAACACACTTCAATATGCCTTCATTGAATTTTTGGATGATATTGCAATTCAATTCATTGTCGGAGTACTCATTGCCGGACTGATTGCATTTCTTATACCTGATAATTTCTTCTCATCGTCAGGGATATCAGATGGCATACTCGGCATGCTACTGATGATGGCTATAGGTATCCCCATGTATGTATGTGCAACAGCCTCAATCCCGATTGCTGTTACATTAATGATGAAAGGTCTTTCGCCGGGAGTGGCTTTTGTATTTCTTGTTACAGGACCTGCAACCAATGCAGCCTCGATTTCAATTATTATAAATACACTTGGTAAAAAAATTGCTGTTACATACCTGACAGTAATTGCATTGTCATCGATTGCATTTGGTTATTTTCTTAATTTCCTATTCGAAGTATTAAAAATTGAACCGACAGCCTACATTAATGCGATGCACATGAATCACCATCATGGTGATACTGATGATTACTGGTTAAAACTTACAACAGGAATTATTTTACTTGGATTGTTATTAATTGCTCTTTACAGAAAATATTTGATGAATAAAATAGGAAAAAAAACTATGCCATTACCTGAATCAACGAAATTACAAATCGAAGGAATGACTTGTAATCATTGTGTTATGAATGTAAAAAAAGCTATTTCTTCAGTTCCCGGAGTTACTGAAGTGGATGTTAGTCTCAGAGACAATGCCGCCTTTTTAAAAGGAGATTTTAAAATTGAAGATATAAAATCAGCAGTTGAAGAAGTGGGGTATAAAGTTGCCTGATTTATTCCACTTTTTTAATTGAAAATATAAAATTGATGCCAATTAGATTATCATTAGCGTCAATAGTTGCAAATTTGAATTTATAGAATTCTAGAATTTATACTTTAAACCAATCATTGGGACATAAGTCTGGTAAAGACTTTTTGAATTTTGATATAATTTTGAAACAGCATAGCTTCCCGGATTAAATTCAAATTCAAGTGATGTCCTGCTTTCGGGAATTCTGGCTTTATCCTTAAATGAACTGTACATAATAGTAAAACCTCCAAAAGCGCCTAGTGCACTGAATAAAGTTACCATTTTCCCATCCGAGTGTAAATTATTACCTACGAATAAAAAGCCTAAAGAACCTCCGAGTAAACCTCCGGCAAAAGTTCCAATTGTTATAAATGTCCCCTGGCTTTTTGTAAAATCCTTTCCCATAACAAGCTGATTACCAAAATATGTCCCGACTGCCGTACCCAAAAGTAAAGTACCTACAGTCAATTCGAGTGTTTCTGTTTCTGCAATGACATTTATCGTTAAAGGTATAAATGCACCTAAACCACCGCAATTGGCAAGTACTGATGCGTCACCGACTGTATAATTTTGAGAGTTACTTATAAATTCTCCTGTTAAATATCCCAAACCGCTTCCTAACAATCCTCCAAGCATGAAAATTTCACGTTCTTCTGCCCCTAAAATGTAAGGTATTCCAAAACCATATCCGATTCCGAATGTAGTCATTGTGGCAAGCACACTTGCTTTGCCTTCGGTCATGTTTGTGTTAGTTGCCAGGTAATATCCTCCTAATAATTCTGCTATGCTCATTGAAAACATCAAAGCATATGAACCTGAGTTAATTTCATCTGACAACAAAAAATTAATCATTAATCCGTGATACATTCCTAATAATCCGCCGTAGATGCTCAGTGATGATGCTCCTTCGGTTACAGGTGCATTTTCTGTCAGTAGATATGGAATAAAAAAACTTAATGCCGCTGTTGATAAATAGAGTGCCATATAAGAGGAACTTTCCTCTATTTCAAATGCAGATGGAATCATCCAGTCCCATAATCCTAATCCTAAGATAGTAGTTCCTGCTAGAAAACTTGAACGTCCTTCCTGGTTAATCAATACAACCGGGCATTTATCTTTTATACATTGTGAAACTTTGGTC
>JACRLY010000006.1:20862-37664 GCA_016219595.1 Ignavibacteriota bacterium
GCATTGTTCTTTCGTCGACTTTATAAGATATCTCAAGTACATAATTTCCTTCAGATAACTGGTAAAGTCTTGCATCAATAAATCCCGGGTATTCGGTAAATAACTGGAGTTTGGATTCCAATTCCGCATCGATTACATAAAACTTATTATCATTGTCAATTGCGACCTGGGTTTCCTGTGAGAAAACTAATTGATGTGATATAAAAAAAAATAAAATTAGGGCTAAAGCCAATGCCATCTTTTTCATCGGATACACCTACTGTATTATTAATAATTTATTTATAATTATAATTTATTTCAAGTAGAAAGTATCAATATTAAAAATTAATTGTTTGTGTTTTCAATTTATTTTCTTTGATGCAAATATAAATAAAATGTTATTTTAATTTATTACTTTAAATAATACTATAAATATTATTAATCTAATTAATTAGAAGAATAGAATTGTTGTTTAATATTAATTTTTATAATATTTCATTTATTTTAAATTAACATAAAATACACAGTATTATAAAAAAAGAAAACTTTATATTGAATTTTAAAGGGATGCACTAAACATATCCAAAAAGAAAAACCAAATTCTTAGAAATGGAAGTTGCATAAAATTGTATAAATTTTAAATAAAAGCCCGAAGTACATCTGCACTCCGGGCTTTTAATATCATATAATTTCTTCTCTTATCTTGCTACATTCAGCAGTGCGTGTTTCGGTGTTCCGTTACCGCTTACTGTTATGAAATAAGCACCTGCAGGAAGATTCGAAACATCAAGACTGATTCTTGAATTTCCGTCTGCCAGCTTTATCTGCTTACTCATAGCTAATCCTCCGATTAAATTTGTTATGCTTACGGTTGCATCACCCTGCAAAGAGCTAAACCTGAGTTCTGCCTTATCGCTTGCAGGCTGCGGGTAAACTTCAATGTCGTAACTATAGACTGTAACATCATCAACTCCTGTATTTCCTTTTGGCTGAAGTGTTATGTTTTTGTTTTGACGCGAATTTTCTTTTGCATCAAAATTCAATTCAGTCTCAAATGTACCGTATCCAACTTTTGTGTAGATAATCTTGTATGCACCAACTCCGATTTTATCAAGGCTGTAATAGCCATTTTGGTCACTTATCGAATTGTCAAGTCTATTCCCATTATTGTCTACAACTGTAACCGTTACACCGGCGAGTGGTTTTGAACTTTGAACCTGACCATTTCTTTTGGCTCCCTGTACTTCTTCATATACATAGCCGTCGAGTTTTGCTACTCCAAATACAAGATAATCCATGTTTGGAAGCATAATTACATGTTCATAATCTATCATTCCATCGGAAGGAACGCTGATCTTTGTTGCTTTTTCCCAATCCCATGTGGCAAAATCACCGTCGAGATAAAATCCGGGTGCTACTTTTTTCTCCATAGGTATTGCATATAAAACATATCTTCCCGGGACTAAATTCGTTATAGTGAATTTTCCCTGAATGACCGAATCAGTATCAAGTTGAGTAGCATCTGTGATGCTTCTTACATTATTATAAAATTCAGGCAAATATTCATCGGTAAATGCAACAGCCATAGCATAATACTTCATGTTGTCAGGAAGTTCGATTTTGTACTTCCCTTGCAGGTCTGTATATGTTTCGAATTTATAGCCATTGGGGCACCAAATCGAATCTCTGTATGATGCGTCTTCAGGAATAAATTGAACTATTGCTTCGATTGGGGAACCGTCACTCTCGGAAGTTACACTTCCTTCTATGGTATAATAAGACGGTTGCCTGTATTTTTCAACTTCAAAATTTATAGTATATGTATTATTACATTCAACAGTCAGAACCTTTGCCAGGTTATAATCCTGTGTGTTATCGTAATAAACAGGGCTGAAATCATAACCCTGGGCAACAACATAAAAATCACCGCTTACGAGATTAATTGAATAATTTCCATCCTTGTCTGTTAAACCTTCATAGAATGAGTAAAACTTGCCATTACGTTCCCAAGTAGAATCATAAACTGCATATGCAATTACGTAAGCATTTTCAACAGGATTCCCATCTTTATCTTTTATATTTCCGTTGATATAGGCACATGGCTTTTCGAGCGAATCAACTACATATATATACCACATTTGGTTAGAATTCACACTCTCATTATCAACTGAGTATGCCGTAATTGAAACCGAAAACTCGCCTTTTTCCGTAGGAGTCCATTCAAGAAGACCTGTTGTATTGTCTATAGTCATTCCCACTGGTCCTTCGTCAAGTTTATATCTCAGTTCTTTTCCTAATATAGAAACTGCTTCTGCCTGGTAAGTATATTTCTCATTAAGAAAACCCATTGATTCAGGATAAGAATTGAAATATACATAATCGAATAATTCCTCATCGATTGTGAAGTCTGCAGAAATAGTCTGACCGCAATCAATAGTAAGTATTGTTGCCTGTGTTAAATCCTGGGTGCCGGGATACCAGATATACGAGCCGTTCATTGTTCCAACACCAAGATAGAAATCACCTTTCGGGACATTGAGTGAGTAATTTCCATCATTATCGGTAGTTGTTCCCGGATAGTATCCGTATTTAGTCGAATCATTTGAAGGCATAACATAAACATAAGCCCCCACGTACGGGTCCCCGTTCTTTAATGTAATTTTACCGTTAATATAAGCACAGGGCTCTGCTTCTTTATCCATTATGATTACAACCATGCTCAGGTATGCCTCTTCGTCTGGATGATTCACCAGTTTCGCTTTAATCGCAACCCTGTACAGTCCGGCTTGAGTATTAACCCAACTGAATAAACCGGTAACTTCATCGATTGTCATTCCCTGTTCTCCATACTCGAGTGAGTACCTGATTTCGTCGTTATAATCTGTTACTGCTTCTGCTTTATAAAAAAGTGAATCACCGGCAACAGCCTTGATTTCAACATACGGCTCATTAAAGTATATATGTTGTCCGTTTTGCGCAGATGCAATAAGCGGCAAAATAAACATGAACAGCAATAAACCTATTACCGCTCTTGTTTTGTTAGTAAGATTTTTCATTTCTTCCTCCTTAATTATCGTTGTTAAATTATACATAATTTCACTTAATTGATATAAATATATTTATAAAACCGGTTTCAAATTATTTTGTAATTAGTATTTTTTTTCAATCTTATATTCTGTTAATTCCCATGTTTCGTTGGATACATATTTACTGTATTTCGAACTCCAGAATTCATTTTCACTTTTTATAAAACCTATATAAGGAACAAAGTGTAATATTTCTCTTGTATAATAGGGTGCTGTACCTTGCCTTTCATAAGTTATAGTTGTAACAACTTTATATGCTTTAAATCTACCTGCCTTCACAAATACACTGTCATAGCTTTCAACTGTCATTTGTATTGTCAAATTATCAGAGTTAAAATTTGTATCATTAGTTGTTTCTATAAATGTCTCTCCAAGTTTTAAAGGTATCAGTAAAAATGATTTATATTTTATAGTCGGATTACTATACCTTATTACAGAATCTTTTTTTATAGTCTCGTTGGTTGAATAAATATCACCAAACCTGAAATGGTAATAATTATAAGTTAAAAACTGACTGCTGTCCTGAAGAAATTCATTTTTTGCAAGCCTGACTTCAACAGAATCAATAATCACAGGAATCGAATCGGAAAGAATTATGTTATATCTCCAGTAACATCCCTGAACGTTCGGATAATATCCTGAATCAATCAGGTTCTTTTCGGCATCTTTAGGAATATAAGGTTCTAATACCCCTTTTTCACATGATTGTATCAAAAATGAAAGTGCTGCCAGAACAAGTATTTCAGATATAATAATTATTTTTTTCATTTGATTATCTTTCATTTATCAGAAATTATATCCGAAACTATAAACCAATGAATACTTACCGGTGCCTATTGTACTGCCTGGAGTATTCCATAAATAAATACCGGTACACTCTAATCCTAAACCCATCGTATAGGTGTTTTCCGGATTATAGTACATTCCTACTGCTCCCTTAAGAACCGGACCCCATTTTGATAATGCAGCTGTTAAATCTACATACGGTTGAAGATTTCCAAGAAATTCTATATTATCATATAAAGTCTTTAAACTAACACCAGCCCAGAAAAGATTTGGCTCAGCTTTAAAGTAAATACCGCTTGAGTCTTCTGATACTTCATAAACTTGAAGATTGTCATTACCTGCACTGGCTCCAAGATAAAATTTATCACTAAACTTATATAAAATATTCATTGATAGATTTTTCAGGAATAATTTTGATTCATCAATCTTCCTGTTATCAAAAAATCCTAAATTATTTATCCCTTTCACTTCAACTAACAATCCTATTTTCGAGGAAACTGATAAATCTCCGAATCCGGTTCGGGCAGGCACACTCAATTGAGTAAAATTATTAGTTCTGTATTTCAATTCAGGATTTTCAAATAATTGAACTATTTCTGATTCCTGAATATCAGGAATTATTATTACAGGGTCGTTTATTTCGGTTTCAATATTATTCTCTGAAATATTTTCTTTATTTTTAGGAATTGTATTCGAGTTGTTCAGAAAAACAGGCACAGCTCTTCTTCTATAAACATTTGAAAATTTATTCCCTCTATTTACTTCTTGCACTGCTTCCGATTTAATAACAGGTACCTGGCTTTCGGTCTGTGTAACAAGCTGTTTCTGTGCTCCTCCCTGATTTACTGCTGCATGCCTTTCAGAATGGAAATCGATATCCAATAAATACATTCCGGTTGTTAGCAATGCGGCTGTAATTATCGAACCTACTGAAGCAGGGATGAATGAAGACTTGATTTTACCTGACATACCGGATAAAAATGTGTTCCTCGATGATTCCGATAAAATGCCTGATGCTGTTGAACCTGCCGCTCCTGATTCAAATCCGGCTTTAACAAACAAGTTGTGTGTCAATTCATTTGATGGAATTAAATCCTTAGAATCGGCTGACAATGATTTATTGAGCGTTACAGCTTCCTGGAATTCCGATTGAAGGTCGGGATTTTCAGCAAGTGATCTGAATAACACTTGTTGCTGAGTGCTGTCGGCTTCTCCGTCGAGGAAAAGGTATATCAGGTCTGACATTGAATTATTATTTAAAGTTTCCATTGTATCATCCTCCATTGCATTCTAATTTTTGGTATCGGCTAAATATGGCTGAACTATTTCCCTTAGCTTTTGCTTTGCCCTTACTATTCGGTTTCTTACCGTAGTCAGCGGCACACCCTGTATTTCAGCTATTTCATTGTACGATAGCTCGTCGTAAGTCTGAAGTACAAGTGCCTCTCTGTAATCATCGCCAAGCAGTTCGAGAGCCATAGTTATAATATTAGTAATTTCAGTTCTTTCAAGAACATTTTCTTCCACTTTAATCTCAAAATCCTCGAGTGATACAAATTCAGCCTGGTGCGACTTCTGTTTCAGGCAAAGGTTTCTCGCTATTTTTATTATATATCCCGAAAGATTAATCATTTCTTTATTTGCATCACAACTTTGCAGGAGCCGCAGAAAAGTTTCCTGGAACAAATCCTCAGCCATATCTCTATTCCCGACCACTCTTCTGCAATAAGCGTAAACCTTTTGGGAATGACGCTTATAAATTTCCCTGAATGCCATTTCCTTTTCCTGATTGCTGCCGCTGAGGAATTTGTACAATTCAGAGTCTGGTGTATTTTGATAACTGTTAACCATAAAATCTATTAATTCATCAAAATAGCAAATTGCTCCCGCTACTAAAGATAATAAATGCAATTTTTCCAATTTTGTTTCAAATTAAGCAAAAAAATATGGGAAAATAAAGTCAGGTCGGCAGATTAAGCAAATTTTATTGTTTTATAAAATAATAGTAAGTTATATTTTGTAAAGGTTGAGAAACATTTATTTATTTTCATCAATTTATTAATCCTTATCAAATGCAAGAAATTAAATAGATTTATAATAACTTATATTTAAAATAAACCATCAATTATTTTTACTTTTAATTCAATAAATCTCTTCATATCTTCAATCGCAATTAATGCATTTTCGAGAAATTTCCTGTCAATTTCTTCCATTTCATCGTATCTGATTAACACACTACAATCGGTAAGTGCAAGAAAATCATTATCATAATATTTCTGAAAACTATTATCTATTGTTATGCAATCATTCAAAAGAAATTCGATACTATGTATTTTCTTTGGTTCAATATTGTTATAAATTAAAAAAAGCTTTAAGATATTTTTCTGTAAATTGTTGTAGATGGAAACAAATTATATCGTAGTCTGCATCAATATCATTTAATAGTTTCTTAGATGTCCTAAGGTCGGCATTGGCTTTTTTCATTAATATCTCATATGCCAGAAATTTTCTCATATTAATATGCCTTCTCTGCTGACAGTATATGATAAAAAACCTAGATTTTGAGATTCCCATTCAAAATTTTCTTTAGGTTTTATTACGATGTCTATATTCAGGTAAGAATTTTTTGAAATTAATAATTTGTAAATATTACTGATTAATTTTCGCTTTTCACCGGTTTGAAATTCTTTATCTACAACAATCATCATATCAAAATCACTATCATGATTGCTGTCTCCGCGTGCCCGTGAACCGAAAAGATAAAAACCGGATATTATTAATCCTTTTGCAGAAAAATATTCCTTAATTATGTTTACTGTTCTTATATAATCTTTGTTTTCCATAATCATTGACAAAAATACTAAAAACAATAATTTAAAAATAATCCCAAATTATTAATAATAGCAAAACCTTACCCCCTCTTCATAATTATTTAAATTTACAATGCAACGGCATATTCTACTGATTGTGGTTTTTCAATTCTTTTCGATGCGTGTAGAATCTCCAAACCAACAATATTCCCTTCAATGTCATAATCTAAAATCATACCCGGTTTCTCTTCATCGCTCTCTTCAATCTTTGAGTTATTAAAAATTATTCTCAAAATATCAACTTCAGGGTCATAATTTATTTTCATAGTTTTTTCCTCCAATATTTATTAATCTTTGATGTTCTATAAATTGTAATAACGTGCAAAGGTACTCTTTCTGCTACTACTACTCGCAATAAATAATCTTTTCCATTTGGAAATTTAATAATAGATTGATAAATAAATGTATCAAACTCATCTCTGATTTTTTGTTGTGGATTAGATATTACCTGCTCCATCAAACTAATTGGTATTTGTCTGTTTATTAGCTCATTTCTTGTATGATTTGATATTGTATAATCCATAATTATTTTATTAATTAAGAAATTCAATAAATAAACAGCAATTAAATTTATTTAGTAAATTTCATATTAACAAAGAAATTCGGAAATAAAAAATTTAAAATATTACTTACTGTTAATAATCACAATTTCATAAATTTTAAATACTCATTTCCTATTCTCAGGAAATAAACACCTGCTCTTAATCCGCTGACATCAATTTCTTGTTTAAATTCTGTCTCTAACTGTTTCGTTCCAAGAAAATTATAAATTTCAATTTTGTCTCTAACTAATGGATTTTTGGTTTTAATATACATTCTATCATTGATTGGATTTGGGTAAATGCTGAAATTATTAATAATATTATATCATTCTTTTGAATTGCCAGTTATTGAATATATTCCATTGGTCAGTATTGTGTAAACTTGGATTGCTATTTATATCTGTGAAAAATGACTCGCCGGGTGGGAGAATATTCTCACTAATCACATCTAAACCTGAAAATTTTATAGCCTGCTGATAAGTTCCATGATTATTAATGGCTTTTGGAACCATTTTCAAACTATCGAATGTGAACGGGGTAGCAGATTTTACATAATTATCAATAGCAATTACACCTGTGCCCAAACCACCTGTTTTTGTCCACGGCACATTATCCCCGTTATTCCACCACTTAACAGGTTTATTATTCCAATTGACATAATAATTCTGGCTTGTATTAGCGTCTTGAGGCAAATCTTCAAATTTTATAAATCCTTTCCATTCCTGGGTTCCGTCCCCTTTATGAGGCAATCGAGGGTCAACACTATCGCTTCTGTCCTGGTATTTCCCGGTATGCCAGAATTTTATATTATTGCATTTGCCTGTATAAAAAATATTGAATGACATGGTATTTAATTTTAATGCGTCTTCAAATTCCTGAAGATTTTTTGATTTGTAGATTTTTAGAAGCATCGAAAGCATTCCCAATTCTTCATTCCAGAATGTCATTTTTTCAGAATATACATAATGGTCATTCAACTGCTCGCTCCGAACCGGACCATGGACAGTGCGGTAATGAGTAAACGGCACATAATCATACCCCGTCATCTTCAAAACTTTAATTGTATCATATATAACTGTGAAATCATTCCAGCTGCCATTATACCAATATTGAGAATATGAATCATCTTTGGTAGAATCGATGTATATATCCGTATTATCGCTCAAACCACTCGTAAAAGTCCATGCAAAATCTTCAGTCCTGCCAATTATGACACCCGGCAATCCGGGAGTAATCATACCTCCGACATGAAGAGTAGGGCAGTAAAGTTCTACTTCCCATACTATAGAGTATTCGTCAGGTCCCGGGGCACCCATCTGCGGGCAACCGAGTAGTAATGAACCGTTTTCCCCAATCTTTTCATTTCTTGCTATTACGGCAAAACTTCCGAATGTCTTTGGGATTCCAAGCTCATCTTTCAGTTTGTCTAACTTTTCATTTTGCTCATTTAAATCATCCATCATTTTCTTATTAATTTTTATATTATAAAAATCTCTTCCGGCAGTAATTTTTTTGACTGATGATGAAATTGATGGAATAGTAGTAAAGGCAAGTGTATCATTGATAGGATTGATTGAATTAAACAATTCTTCTCCAAAATTCTGAAGTTCCTCGAGATTATTTAATTCATTCCCCCCAAATTGCCCGAACTGGCGTATCAGGTATTGGGCTATTGCTATACTGTGTTCCGGCTTCCACCGTTCGATATGCATGCCAATTGTTTCAAATTGAGCAATGGTCTTGTCTTTATACTTTAACGGATTGGCTCCCATTGAATCGAGAAATCTGTTTATACCTTCCGAGTATGATTGAAAAAAAGATTTTGCCTCAGGGCTCAAATTATTATAAGTAGCTGTCCTTTCGCTGTCGGTATAGTAATACTGCAAAGTATTTCTGTCCTGGTAAGTGTAATCTCCCCCCAGGAATAAACCGATTTCAGACATAGTGCCGAGACATGTCCGGCGGTAAACTTCAAGCTGTAAAATCCTGTCCTGTGCAACTGCAAACCCTTCACCAAAAAATAATGACGGTTCATTTTCGGCGCGGATATGCGGTACACCATAATTATCTCTTTCAATAATCACTATTGAATTATCGGGTGCAGTGAGTATTATTAGTTCATACGCAAATAACGAAAGATTAAAACTGGCAATTGATAAGAAAATAATCAACTTCACAAACAAACTTTTCATCTTTTGAGTCCATATATTATTAATATTAATTTATAATTGTCGTATTAAATAACATAACCCATTCTTTTAATTATTTTACAATTATAAGACACACTGATGTTTATACAAAATTATAACTTTATAAATTTTAAATACTCATTTCCTATTCTCAGGAAATAAACACCTGAAATTAATCCGCTGACATCAATTTCCGGCTTAAATTCCGTCTCCAAAACGACAATGCCTTCAAGTGTTATAATCTGAATATTCTGATTTATAAATTCATCTTTTAATTTTATTTTTATTTTATCAGATGCAGGATTAGGGTATATTACAAAATCCTCATTACTTGGAATTTCTTCTACAACTTCGGTTGTTGTGTCTTCCGAAATAAAAATCCTACCAAGAAAATCAACAATTATTGCCCTATCTTTTCTGACATAAGAAACATACAGTGTAGGTGCATATTCTAATAACATTTCTGTACAAGAGTCAAACATCCATGTATTTCCACCATTATGTGTCCAATATATATAACCAAATTGACCTACAGCTATACCATTATCCTTATCGAAAAAATCAAATTGTTGTAAACCAGACGTACCATGTGTGGTGTCTAAAACTTTTAACCATGTTTTGCCTCCATCAATGGTTTTATAAATTAAATTAGTCATTATATCACCTACACCTGTTCTGTTCTGTCCAACAACGAATCCTGTCAATGAATCAACAAATTTAATGCGGTTGGGATGTGAGTAATCAGGAAAGTCATATTCGTTCCAAGTTTTACCATCATCATCAGAGCGAAAAAATTTAATATCCCTGGGATAAGTTTTTAAAATTTCTGATACAACACAAATAGAATTAGGAGCTGCCAAAGTGGCGCAATCAAGAGAATAATTCTTTGGTGGCAATATTATCTCTAATGAATCAAATCCGTTATGAGTTAAAGCCAAACCAGAATAGGCTATCGCTAAACCATTTCTTTCATCTAACATACTTATTTGAAAAAAGCCACGATAATAATATGGTAAATCATAAGTCCTGATCTCATCCCAGGTTTTGCCTCCATCTTTTGTTCTGAATAGAAAATTAGAATCACATGAAATAACACAAAAATCTCTTGTAGGATAGGCAATATCAAAAGGTTCTTTTAATTTATACCAATTATTATCATCAAATGGTTCCCTCAACATATAATTCCAGGAAATACCAGCATCTGTTGATTTCAATATTGATTTATAGGGACCAAAACTCGCTAAAGCCATGCAATATAATGTATCGGCATTATCAATTCCTTTAAAGATTGAGGTATCAATTTTGAAAACTTTTTCCCATTTAATATTTTGAGAATTTACTGATATTGATGTTAATATCAATAAAAAAATTAAAAAAATTAAATTTCTTTTTTTCATAATACTTAAAAAATTTTATTAATAAAGGGGGGGAAGATATAGAACCTTCCCCTACCATTAATTATTCAACAATAAACTTTCCTGTTCCGATTTGTTTATTATTACAATAAACTTTATAAAGATAAAATCCATTCCAAAAGAATTTATATCAATTTTCTTCATTTTCCCTTCTAATTGAGGTATATAATTTAAATTTTATTCTATTTCTAATTCTCGCCTGCTGTGAAAAACGCTTTGCCTATACTTGGGTCATAAGTAACTGCCAAGCCGAGCGATTCCTTGATTTTTTCGAGTAGTTTTTCCTGTGTGATTGGTTTGGAAATGAATGCTGATGCCCCGTCTCTGAGTGCTACGCCGAATATTTCACGGCTGATTGCTCCCGACATGATTATTGTCGGTATTTGACTTGTATTATCTAATTTCTTTAAGACTTTGAGCAAAACATCACCGTTCATCATCGGCATCAGTATGTCGAGTATTATAATCAGGGGCTGGCTTTGTATTGCTGCCGCCAATCCTTCGACAGGGTCGTATGCCGAAATCGGATTGAATCCCCATCCTTTAAGCAAACTGCTTACTATCCTGTGAATCCATTTATCATCGTCTATTATTAGTACATCCTTTGAAGTAGGAGGCCTGCCAATCGAATTCAGCAATTGCTGAGCTATATTCTGGGTATCTATATTTTTTTTGACTTCGGGCAAGTTTTATTTAATAATCAATTAGTTTATAAAGTTATTAATAAAAATTATCAAAGACCCTTTAAAATAAATAATATACTATTATCGAAATATAAGTAAATTTATTTTAATAAAAAAGGTTAATTAAGTAATATGGTATTTTGTGAATAAAGGATTCTGAGGTCTTAAAATCCGATTTTAATGATTTGAAAAGCTACTTGTTTGCTGATATAATTCCGAATGTTGAATTTTGAATACTGAATTACTTATAAGGAAAATCGTACAAAGAAATTGATATTGGAAGATTGGATTTGAAATGAGTATGATACTACTATATTATTTTTCATCACCCGCTGAAATCTTATCTACTTTCCTATGCAAAACCTTGAGAAAATATTATTAAGAACATCCTCATCCCATGTGTCGCCGGTTATTTCTCCAAGTGTTTTTGCTGCACTTCGTATTTCGATTGCTATAATTTCATTTTCCATATCAGAATCAATCGCAGAGTTTGCATTTTCTAATTCGGATGAGCATTGTTTAAGTAGTAATGAGTGCCTCTGATTAACAAGGATGTCTTTTGTCCTGTCAATGCTTTGTGAAGCTTCATTTTCAAGTATTTCTTTCAATGAGTCAATTCCTACTCCTGCTTTTGCTGAGATTCTTATCTCCTTATCATACTCTGCCGGTAAAGAATCAATAATTGATGATTCAACTTTGTCAATTTTGTTCTGCAACAGGTAAATAGTTGAATTTTTATATTTTGATTTTATACTTTGTAGTAGTTTGTCGGAATGGTCAGGCGAAATTGATAAATCATTTATTATTAGAATCAAATCTGATTGTTCGAGTACCGATTCCACAAGCTTAATGCCTTCTATTTCAATAATATTTTCAGTCGGACGCAATCCTGCCGTGTCTGTCAGCCTGATTGCTAGTCCGTTAATATAAATCATCTCCTCGAGATAATCCCTTGTTGTACCCGGAATTTCGCTTACTATTGCCCTGTTTCTCTGTAAAAGTGTATTGAACAATGTTGATTTACCCGAATTGGGATAACCTGCGATTGCTACAAAAAATCCTGACCGCAGAATTTCGGCGGATTTATATGAATCTGCTAATTCATTGCAGTAAATCCTGGTCTCATTTATCAGTAATTTAATTTTCTCACGATTTGTAAATTCAATGTCCTCATCAGAAAAATCAAGTTCAAGTTCAAGCAGTGATGCAATGTCTAATAGCTTTTGTCTTAGTTCCTTTAGCCTGGCAGTAAATTCTCCAGTTAACTGTCGAGCCGCCGTCATGCATCCGGGAACTGAGAGTGAATGGATTATATCGGCAACTGCTTCCACTTGAGTCAAATCAATCTTGCCATTTAAAAAAGCACGTTTTGTAAATTCACCGGCTTCTGCCTGGACCGCACCAAGGGAAATTATTAGTTCAATAATTTCTGAAGCAACTACCATTCCTCCATGACACGAAATTTCGACAATATCTTCACCTGTGTAAGAATTTGGTGAACGGAAAACTGCGGCTGTAACTGTATCAATTATTCTGTTTTCATATTGAATATTTCCGTAATGAACCGTATGCGATTTAGCATCTGATAATTTAATTTTTCCGGAAAAGCATGAATCCACAATAGGAATCGCATTATCCCCTGAAATTCTGATGACAGCTATTCCTCCCACTCCCGGCGGAGTTGCCAATGCAGTAATTGTTTTTGTCATTCTTCCAGACTATCAAATATGTTCAGGTAACTTTCATATCTCTGGGCATCAACCAACCCCTTTTCGTAAGCATCTTTAACAACACATTCAGGTTCGTGTGTATGGGTGCATGGAGTAAAACGGCATTGTGAACTGAATTCGTCAAACTCATGATAATACAAAGCTGCATCATTTTTTGTCAATCCCCACAAAGCAAATTCTCTCAGCCCGGGTGTATCTATTAAATTTCCTCCCCAGCCGAACTCAATCATCCTTGTTGCACTCGTAGTGTGTTTGCCTTTAAATGTCTTATCACTAATATCAGTAACCTTCTGAATTGATTTTCCTGATAATCCGTTTATTAATGTAGATTTACCGGTGCCGGACGCACCGCAAAGCAATGTTACACTATCTTTGATAAAATTACTTATTTGCTCTAATCCTTCTTCCTTTAAAGCAGAAATGAAAAATACTTTTATTCCAAGTTTCTTATATATTTCAAAATCATCAGTTAAATCTTCATCATACAACAGGTCGATTTTATTTATACAGATTGCCGGTTCGACAAGATTTAACTCTGCAGTAATTAAAAGCCTGTCAATAAACCTGCGGTTATATTCAGGTTCAACTGCCGCAGAAAATATCAGTGCTTTGTCAATATTAGCCGCAAGAATATCCTCCCTGCTTTGTTTATATACTGTTGTGCGTGAAAAACAATTTACCCTTTTGTGTACACTTACAATTTTTCCTGAGCTTAAACCATCCTTATTTTTCTTTGGTATAATAATTCCGACCTTGTCACCGACAGCAACCATTGAGGAATTCTCGTTTTCAGAGATAATCCTTCCAGCAGTTACACATTCGACTAATTGTATATCCTCATCGTTTGATGATACTTTGACTAAGAAATCTTTTCCGATAGATTGGACAACTAATCCTTCTTCAGAATTGTCAGGCAGTTTGCCGCTTTGCCTGACAATCTTGGATTGATTCTGCTTGTCATACCTGAATGACTGCTTTTTAGCCTGGTGCTCAAATTCTTCTGTTATTCTCGGCATAGTCAGTGAATTAAATTATAAAAGAATTCAAAATTATTAATTTTCATATAATAAAAAGAAAATTTTTTAAGTTTGCAATTTGTTGTACCAATCTATACAAGGTATAATTTTAATAATATTATTTCCAAAATAAATATAATGAAGATAATAATCACAATTTGTTTTGCCTTATTATTATTGTCTTTCTCATGCAATGGCACTAAAAAGGATGAGATTCGCACAAATGATAATAATGATACTTCAAAACAAATATTAACCGATACATCATCAAACATCAATTTTTCCCATTACTTAGATAGAACAAAAAATTATGAACCTGTTTTAATTGGAAAAATCAATCACGAGCCAGGCTCATTTACCCAGGGTTTGATGTACTACAAAGGATATTTGTATGAAAGTACGGGTTTGATGGGTGAATCCTCACTCAGAAAACTCGATACAGCAAGCGGGAAAGTATTGAAAAAAATATCTGTTTCTCCGGAACATTTTGCAGAAGGATTAACAATTCAGAAAAACAAAATTTATCAACTCACATGGCTTTCGAATCTTTGCTTTGTTTATGATTTGGAATCATTCAATATGGAAGGCAGTTTCAGCTACTATGGTGAAGGCTGGGGTATAACAAATTTCAATTCCTTACTAATTTTGTCCGACGGCTCAAATGTATTGAAATATATTAATCCTGATGACTTCCAGGTAGTGCGCCAGGTTAGTGTATTCGATGGGAATAATCCTGTAAAAAATCTGAATGAACTCGAAATGATTAACGGTGAATTATTCGCGAATATCTGGACCGAGGATAAAATAGCGAGAATTGACCCTTTAACAGGAAATGTTATCGGCTATTTCGATTTCTCTTTCCTGAGAAAATTAATTAATAATGAAAATGTTGATGTTTTCAATGGCATTGCGTATAATGCTGAAAAAGATATTTACTATGTTACGGGAAAATATTGGCCCTACATATTTAAGGTCAAACTTGTTGAAAAAAGTAAACTAAAATAATAATTCAATTCCTATGGCAGAAGAAATTAAGAATAAATCAATCCAAAAAAAGAAATTTAAAATTTCTGCAATTGTTGTATTTGGATTAGTAACAGCAATTATTCTTTTTTGGGGATTGACCGAAGGGACAAAAAACAAACGTGACCGGTACTGGCTCTTTCTCGATTCGCTTCTTATCAGTAATGGGATATCCGATTCAATTGAAATTGTTAATTTATCTGATGAGCATAAATCAAAGTATAAATTAATCCATATCAAATCGAAGATGAAAGTACTCGATTCGATTTATTACTCGCTTCATAATAATTCATCTGATATTGAGAATCCGGATACTTTGCTATGCAAACCTTTCCTTCCATCATGGGAGTATTCGAAATTTCTTAAATTCATTGAGCCACTAATTAGGAAAAAATTTATTATAATCTATGGAGTAACCGGCTCAGGAAAAACAACAATTGTAGACAGGATTGCTAAGTTTATCAGCGGTAATGAAAAACGTATAGAACGGCTTCAATGTGTCGAACAGATGGAAATTGAATATCACAGGCAATGGGTGGGGGAGTGGACACCCAAAGGTTTTATCAGTGGAAAACTTTTGAAATTCTTTGAACAATGCAAGAAAGACCCTCTTCATAATTATCTTTTTATACTCGATGATTTCGATAAAATTTATCCTTCAACTTTTTTCGGCTCTGAAATTTGGGATGAGCTTAATGAGAGAAGTGGAAAAAATGTGATTGATGGTTACGGTGAAGTGACTATTCCAGGCAATTTCTATATGATTTCTATTACTCATTTCGGCGTTGGAAATACAATTGAAATTAACAATGAGCATATCCGGCGGCTGGGAGAACCGATTCCGCTCGATGCTGATGTTAATGAACTTTTGCTTTACATTATCGAAAGGATTGAAAAGAAAAAGTTAAATGCTTCATACTCTCATGTAAAAAAGCTTCTTTACACATTTAAAAAAGCAAATGATTATATTAATAAAACCTATGACGACAGCTACACCTTAGGACAATGGTCAACACTTAAAGATTACCTGAAAACCGAAGACTATGATAAATTCGTTAATACTTTCATTATTCATGTAAATGCATTTAAACCTACGAAACCGCTCCATATAAGCGATTTAAAGTCAATGGAATACACAATCAAAACTAATGGCTATATTGAAAACTCAAACTTCTTTGCAGATATTTATTTTGACGCTATTGATACCGGCATATTCAGCGAATTGTCTGTAGCTATTGCCTTCACACTTATATCTGCATTTGCCGGCTGGTTAGTAATTCTGAGGAAAAAGAAAGTTCTCCGTGAGTTTCATTATTATATTATTGAATCGACTGCTAATTTCAAAAATGGAAAAATAAGCTATGAAGATTCTATGCACTCGATTATCGAAAAGAAACAGCAATTGCAGGACATGATAGTAAAACGCAAAATCAAATACGAAGAAATCACATTTCTATTCCTTTTCATTGATGACCAAATCAAA
>JACRLY010000006.1:37752-44044 GCA_016219595.1 Ignavibacteriota bacterium
ATCAAAAAAATTGATGAAACAAACAGGATGAATGTGGTAATGAAAGATTTTTACAAAATTTTCGAAGAGTATATGAAGGATGGAGTCCTCGACGAAACTGAGTACATAATGCTGAACAAATTCCTCGATAACATACGTTCGGCTATTTCTGCGGAGCTGTATTTCGAGCTGAGAGCAAAAATCAATGAACTGAGAAATAATAAATAATTATTAAGATTTATTCCCGTTAATAAATATCCTCATCAATTCCTCAACTATCCCGTCTATTGTATGATCTTCTGATATATGCACTTTTTCGATTCCTCTCCGTTCTAATTCCCCTGCTGTTACGGGACCTATAGTCAGCGCTAATGTATTATTTAATATTTCTTTTGATTTCTTATTGCCAAGTATTTCATAAAAGTTTTTGACAGTAGACATGCTTGTAAACAAGACTGCATCAATTTTCTTACTAATTAATTCTGTGATTGTCTGTTTATCAGGTTTAGCTGGAAAAATTTTATAAACTTCGTAAGTTGTTACTGTCGCCCCACAATTTGTTAATCCTTCTGTCAGTGGGTCATTCATGAAATTACCTTTTATTCTCAATATCCTTTTTCCTTTCAGATTATCTTTTTTCGATAATTCATTTACAAGTGATTCTGATGTGAATTCCTTAGGAATGAAGTCCGGAACTATTCCATATTCCTTAAGTTTCGTACCCGTACCTGAACCTATAGCTGCGATTTTAATACCATACAAAAAACGGGAGTCCAATCTTTCCCTCTTCATCAATTCAAAAAAATAGTGTACACCATTCTCACTCGAAAACACAAGCCAGTCGAATTTATTTTTTAAAATTAAAGAATTGATTTTCAAATTTGGATTTGATTGTTCTGTTCTAATCGTACTGAATGGCACTACCACAGCACCCTTTTCATTCAATAAATTGAATAGTGATTGGCTTTGGTCTTCAGCTCTTGTACAGACTATTCGTTTACCATTTAGAGGCTTTTTTTCAAACCAATTGAGCTGTTTATTATAATTAACTGCAGGACCAATAATAAAAATAGCAGGTGCTTTTACTTTATTCGATTCTACTGTCTTTGGCAATTCTTTAATTGTTGTCACAAAAGTTCTTTGCGAATTAAGTGTGCCATTCTCTATTACTGCAGCAGGTGTATCTATAAGCATACCTGCCTTAATTAGCTTTTCAGCGACGTATTTAATCTGGGAAACACCCATGTAAATTACAAGTGTTGTATTCTTCATCTTTCCAAGAATCTTCCAATCAACCTGTGGCGAATCTTTGTCTGACTGCTCATGTGCTGTAACAAACACGCATTGGGTAACCAGATTTCTATGTGTTAAGGGAATTCCTGAATAAGCCGAAGCACCGGAGGCGGCTGTAACTCCCGGTATTATTTCATAATCAATCCTTGCTTTTTTTAATGCAATTGCTTCTTCGGAGCCTCTCCCGAATATCAATGGGTCACCGCCTTTGAGACGAACAATTTTATTCCCTTGCTTCGCAAATTTTATTAATAGCTCAATTGTCTTATCTTGTTTTACATGATGAAGTCCTGCTTTCTTGCCGACAAATATTTTCTTGCAATCAGCCTTACACTCTGATAATAAAAAAGTATTTGAAAGGTTATCATATAAAATGACATCCGCTTGTTTTAGATAATTCAATCCTTTTACTGTTATCAAACCCGCATCACCGGGTCCAGCCCCGACTAAATACACTATCCCTTTATTTTTCATCTATCTTTCCATTAGAATTTCATTCATAGTATGCCTTGCAGATTCAATACCGTTCTCATTGATAATTGAATCCCAATCGGTTTTTAAAAACCTATCAATCAATTTATTTCTCAACTGCTCATTTGAATATAGATTCTCTTTCATCAACCGGTTCCTGAATTCACCCGCAAGTTCTGTAATAAGTTCAATATTTTTCGGAAGCGATGATTCAATCTTATCTTTTATTGATTTAACAAAAAACGGAGAATGTCCCTGTGAACTGACTGCAACAGTGAAATCACCTTTTTTTATGAACGCAGGCATAATGAAATTGCATAATTCAGGTACATCAGCCACATTCAACAATGCCCCTTCCTCTAAACATTCATCATAAATCTGTTTGTCAACATCTTCATCACCTGTTGAAGCAAAAACGAGCTTGTATCCCTTTATATCACTCTTCTGATATTTTCTTCTAATAACAACAATATTCTTTTCAATAATTAGATTCATTAATTCGTCACATAATTCGGGAGTAATGACAGTAACTTCCCCATTGAATTCAAGCAGATTCATTACCTTTCGGTACGCAATAGTACCTCCGCCGATAACCAGTGCAGGATAGCGGCTCAAATCAATAAGCACAGGAAAATATTTTGTTGATTTCTCTTTCATAATTCTAAAATTAAGAATTTATGAGATAAGAACAAGTTTTAAATATTTATGAAATACATTTTGTGATAGTAGAGTTGGTATTGGGCGAATTAACTTTGCTCATCAGATTTAATTGTTGTCATAAGGTTTTTTATGAGGTTTGTTATTGATTTATTATTTTGCAATTCATTAACTCAATAATATTAAAATTCTATTTACGTCAAAAAAAATATTGATTTGAATTTGAAGGTTTTTTATGCAATACAAAGTTGTAATTACATACGATACTGAATATAAGGGTTATGTTGTAGATGTACCTCAACTATTCGGATGTATGAGCCAGGGAAAAACTCTGGATGAAGCAATAGAAAATACAAAGGATGCTATACAAGCCTGGCTGGAGGTTGAGAATTCATTGGGCAGAGTACATGAAAATGTTGAAAGCCAAATGTTCATGGGTGAAGTTGAAGTTTAAATGGGAGAATTTGCTAATATATCAGGAGAAAAAGCTGTAAGGATATTCTCAAAATTCGGTTATATCGCTGGTCGTCAGACAGGAAGCCACATTATTATTTATCATGAAACAAGACCAACACTTTCAGTACCAAATCATAAGGAATTATCACCATTTCTACTAAAATCTTTAATAAAAAAAAGCGGAATTGAAT
Source organism: Ignavibacteriota bacterium (assembly GCA_016219595.1). GTDB lineage: Bacteria > Bacteroidota > Ignavibacteria > Kapaibacteriales > UBA2268 > XYC2-FULL-35-21. The sequence goes on from JACRLY010000006.1 coordinate 40,800, forward strand.
TCAGAGATTTTATTGATAAGAAGTAATAATTAAATTTACCTCGCCACCATCATTTTCTTCACTGAAGTTTTTCCATTCACCTGCAATTTGATGAAATAAATACCGGACTGCAAATCGCTGATGTCGAGGTCGAGTTGTTGTTCGCCTGAAGACAGATAATTTCTATAAATATCTTTTACTTTATTCCCCTGCAAATCGTATAATTCAAGATTTACATAATCATCGGAAATAAGATTCAATTTTAGTTTTACAAGCCGGTCGTTGCTGTTGATGATTGTTAAACCCGATGAATTGTTGTCTTCAAATACAATAAATGGGTCAGGAAGTAATTTTAATTGTATCCTGTAAACACCATCAGATTCTGTGCCGGCAAAAATATTGCCTGTGATAAAGAAGTTTAAGTCAGATATTAAAGAGGTTATTTTTTTATCATTTATTCCATCGTTTTTATCTTCCCAAATTTTATCTTTTAAGTTTAAAATTCCTTTATCGTTAGTGCCAACCATAAATTTATCAATATCAGGAAGAGATTGAGTTGAATTCCCTTTTGATTGAAATACAATACTTGAATCGTAGTTATAGCAGATAATTGATGTAATTTCATTAGATGGCGGTTTGTTTTCAAATTTTTTCCAGGTGGTATCGCCGAAAACATCATAAAAATAAATATTGCTGTCAGAAACAGCATAAATTGTATCATAATTTGTTGTGAATGTTCTGATTATTTCACTCTTACTAAATGGATAATTTATTTTATTATATGTATAACCTTTATCATTGCTTTCATAGACACCTGAATCTCTCGTTGATACAAATATTTTAATGAATTGGTTGAAATGTATTTTTGCAGGATTAAATATGGCAATAATTTCCTGTTCACCTAATTCATTATCTAATTTTGTGTAGTATGACCATATTTCTGAACTTCGATATAATCCCTTTTTAGTGCCGACAACAGCAAAATTACTATCCGTTAAATCATAACAAAAACTAATAGAAGTTATTTCTGCATTTTCTAATCCATCAATTATATGCCGAGTCCAATTCACTACACCATTTGGGCTAACATAGATGCCATTATTTTTTGTCCCGAGAATTAGAAATGGTTCAATGTAATTCAAAGTTGTATATTCGATTAAAAATGAATCCGGATGCAATTCAATAAAAGATTCATAATTGTTATTATATTGATAATTGAGTGCATATATTTTATTATTTGTTGTTAATACTATGAGTATGCAGTGGAATTCAATTACTTCCATTGCATTTATTCCAACAGATGGTATCTCAGTTTTCTTCCAGGTAAAATCTTGAGCAGAAATTGATAATTGACAGACTATTAATAAAACCACAATCGCAAGAACCGATGCCTTTTTCATAATGCACCTTTATTGTTTATTAAAGGAGTATTTACATTGCCAATTTAAAGAAAAGAGTGATAAAAAGGAAAATTATTTTTAAAATAATAATTATATTTTAATTTCGTTGTTTCAAAAGATTAAAGGAGAAATTATGCACCAGTTCAACGATTTATTGGAAAAAGTAGATGAAATGCCTCTTGAGTCGCAGGAGATGTTTGTTGATATAATTCAAAAGCGTTTGAATGAAAAAAAACGTGAGAAATTTATCAGGGAAGTTCACGATTCAAAAATAGAGTATGATTCAGGTAAATATCAATCAGGCACTTCAGATGAATTATTCAAGGCACTCGATATATGAAAATAATCTGGACTCCAAAATTTCAGAATTCTGCAAAGAAATTATTAAAGAAGAATCCCGAATTAATAGAATTATTTAAGCAAAGAATTAAAACTTTAGAGATATCCCCTTTTAATCCGATTTTAAAAACACATACACTCAAAGGTCCTCTTGAAGGATTTTACTCATGTTCCATAAACTATTTTTATCGGTTTGTTTTCGAGATATCAACTGATACTGAAACAAATGAAGAAGTGATAATACTGATTAACATTGGTTCTCACGACGAAGTATATTAGCTCTAAAATATAACAAATCACCAATTTTCTTTAATTTTGTACTCTTTTTATTTATAAAACATAAAAACATGGAAGAAAAGCTTAAAGCAATATTAGATAAATTTAATAACCTGACTGAAATGCTCAATGACCCTGAAGTCGTGAGCGATATGAACCGCTATACCCAAATCTCACGTGAGCAAAAGCACCTGGTTCCCATAGCAGAGAAAGCAAAGGAATACATGAACATCTGCTCCTCGATTGAATCTAACAAAGAAATGATTAATTCCCCCGATACTGAGCCGGAACTTAGGGACATGGCTTATGAGGATAATAACCAGTTGAATGTAGTGAAAGAAAGATTAGATGACGAGTTGAGGATTTTGCTAATTCCAAAGGACCCGAATGATTTGAAGAACTGCATTGTCGAAATCCGTGCCGGTACAGGAGGGGATGAAGCGGGACTTTTCACGGGCGATTTATTCCGTATGTACCAAAGATATGCAGAGCGGAATAATTTCAAAATCGAAGTGCTTGACTTCAATGAAAGTGAACGAGGTGGTTTCAAGGAAATCACATTTTCGATGGCAGGTGATGAAGTATTCGGTACTATGAAATTCGAAAGCGGTGTCCATCGTGTTCAGCGTGTTCCTGAAACAGAAGCAAGCGGAAGATTGCACACATCTGCCTCAACTGTTGCTGTACTTCCCGAAGCAGAGGAAGTAGATATTGCAATTAATGAAAATGATTTGCGAATTGATATTTTCCGTTCCGGCGGCAAGGGTGGACAAAACGTTAACAAAGTGGAAACGGCAGTGCGAATTGTTCATATTCCAACGGGTATTGTCGTCAAATGCCAGGAGGAACGTTCACAATTGAAGAATCGCGAAAAGGCAATGAAGGTGCTTCGTTCCCGGCTTTACGAACTGGAACTTTCCAAACAGCAGGAAAAGATTTCCTCTGCACGTAAATCAATGGTGAAATCCGGCGACCGTTCCGTGAAAATCCGTACATACAACTTCCCTCAAAACCGAGTAACAGACCACAGGCTCGAAGGCGATGCAAAAAATTATACCTTGAAAGAAGTAATTGAAGGCAATCTGGAACCTGTAATCGAAAACCTCAAACTCGCCGAAAGAGCAGAGATATTGAGGCAGGATTTGGTTGTGTAAATTTGATAAATACAAAATCAAGAATATTTACTGTTTTATCATATCATATAGAAACTGTTTAAAAAATAAATAATTTAGAGAAATATATTTTTTCTTG
>JACRLY010000019.1:0-11522 GCA_016219595.1 Ignavibacteriota bacterium
GTATCCAACATATTCACATCAGGAGGATATGAATAGTGCCACCAGTCCTTAAAAACAGTATTAGGGAGATTAAACTCTAAATGAATTCTTTTTGCCGGTAATAAATTTGTGTCGAGGATGAAATAAAATTTGTACGTGTAATTATTTATTGGTGTTACATTTGAGATAGTATCCGGTATGCAATTCCCCGAATACCCAATAAAATTATAGTTATCTGCGCTTTGAATAAATACTTTTTTTTGTTGCTGACTCGGATTTTGAATAAAATTATTATTTATGAATATATCATCAGCAATTAATAACCTTTTTGTAATTATTTTATTACTGCCATAGAAACTAATAAAGTATAATCCGTCATAGTATTCATTAAAATCTATTAAAATTTGGTTTTCTCCGGACTTGATGAAATAAGATTTTTGAAATATTTTTTTTCCGAGAATATCGGAAATTACCACATCGATAATATCGTCTTTAATATTTCTAATTAGGAAAAAACTTTTATCCGGGTTAATGATATCTGATACTTCGAATCCGTTATCAGAATTATCATCATTTAATTTTGTTAAAGTTGAAAGGTCAATTGAATCTGTATTAATTAATAAAGTATCAATATTTTTTCCGGTATTTTGAATTCTTATGCTGTCAATTTTCCTGTTAATATCATAAAATATATTTCCTTTGAAATGAACAACCTGAGAATATATAGGAATGCTTTTCAGTATTAGTAAAAAAACTGTAAGTGATATTATTGATATTTTTTTCATTTTAAATTATTATCAAAAAAATATAAATAATAAGAATGAAATATTATTATTTTATTTTAAAAATTAATCGCACCCATTAAGGGTGCGATTAACAAATATGATTTACTTGTCACACATAAAATAGTATTGCAATTCTAATTTATCATCTATATTCGGAAAAATTTCCATATCTGAGATAGGTCTTCCTGTTTTGGTTTTGCTGAGGAATACCATCGAGTAACTAAGATAATGGAACAGTCTTTTAAATTGCTCGGGAGATTCCAGATTCTGACAATATATTACAGTCATCAGCCTGTCCTTATTTTGCGGACTGGATGTATTTAATAAAAGGATATTACCGTTCGAAGAATATTTTTGATTGTTTATAGTAATATTTGTATCCTTGAAACTGACTGATTCAGGATAAATAGATTTAAATTTCTTAAAAAACGGGTTAGATTTAGTATCGCCAAGTAAAATCAGGTGCCTGTCCATCCAGCTTGAATCTTTTACGAATTCATCTGCTGACCTGTAATCAATAGCATATTCACTTTCTTTGACCATATCGGCGAATTTAACAGATACATTATAATCAGGTGATTTTTTCGACGGAAGAATCATTAAAGGTCTTTCTGCGAGTATTCTTCCAAAACTGAAAGGAATTTCCCATTTATTCAAATGGCGAAGAACCTGGTAATCCGGGTCAACAAAAACAGATTTGACTTTGGAATCGGGTTTGAATGCAAATTTGTTCGTTTTTCCGGTTAAAGTGAAATTAACCAATTTTTCCCCGTTGAATGTGTTTATTTTAACAGGAACACTTGTTGTAGTGTTCATATCCTGGCTTATTTCCAGGAACAAAGAGTCTCCATCAATTTTTGCATTTTCAAGTTTTATAGTTGGGATATTTAATTCATTCAACCATTGACTCATAATTTTTCTGACTGGAATATTCAGGCTATCTTTTTTAGCAACATCATCAAATGCAGCCATGAGACTAAACCATAATGCTCTTTTACCTTTATATTTTTTCGCAAAATTCTTAAGAGCAGTGAAAAATCTTTCTTCGCCAATTAATTTATAGATTTCGTAAAATATAAATCCGCCTTTTTGGTAGCCTATTGTTGCATCATCATTATTAGACTGATATTTGAATTTCATTACCGGGTAATTATTATTTGCGGGTAAAGATTCTAATGACAGTAATGCTTTCTTTCTCCAATCAATGGCTTTATCATTTTTCTTTGTTAAAACATTATAATAATAATTACTGCAAAATGTGGTTAAAGCTTCACACCAGTTACCAAGCTCATAATCGACGTAAATACTGTTTCCCCACCAATTGTGAACAAATTCATGTGCAAGGGAACCCGGGGCAAGCACAATCCAAGGCAATGCCATCAGTTTATTCGATAATAATGTATAACCAGGCATACCGAAACCTGTTGCAAAGAAATTTTCAACAATGCTAAAGCTGCTGAATGGGTATGGTCCAAGCAATGGTGTATATAACTTGTAATATTCGATTGATGCATTCAAATATGCGTCTGAAGCAGGACTTGGATTGAAAGTGTAAAGACTGAAAGTTTTTCCGTCATAAACAGTGTCTTTTCGAATATATCTGCCACCAACAAGAATCATATCATCAAGTGGCAATTCTGAATTGAACTGGAAAATTTTGTTATCTGCTGTTTCATAAACCGGGGATTGCTTGCCACTTGTAATAATAGTAAAATCCTTAGGCACCTGAATCCTGAAATCAAAATCAGCCAGGTCTTTGCCTGTCATCGGGTAACAGCTTCCACCGGGTAAATAAATACCTTCATCCTTTTCATTCGATATAATTCCGGGAGTGTTCGAATGTTTTTGATTGAAAAGTGTAACAGAAGGTGAATAATGAATTTTTCCTCCATAAACTACATTTACCTGGGTAACTTCCTTACCGTTTGAAGTTATTGTTACCTCATTATACATGCTGTCATCTTTTGCTATTTTTACTTCATAATCAAAACCGAGATTTTTGGCATTAGTTACATTAATATCGAGGTCTTTTAATATTTTGAAGCTGCTTTTTTTAGCAATCGGATTGAAAAATTTAATTTCGTCCACACCATAAAGAGATTGATTCTTCGGGTCAATCTTTAATTCAATTTTATGATTTGATATATAATTTTGAGCAAGATGACCGCCCATCATTGCCTGTGTAATATCAAGTTTTTGCTTTTCATCAAGTACAATTATATAGTCACACCGTGATTTATAAGCAGTATCATATTCCAGTGCTTTTCCTGAATCAGGATATGCAGCAGTGATTACAGCAATTTTAACATCTTTATTTCTATCTATTACTTTCTGGACTGTTCCCAAATAATTATTCGAATGAAAATCGCCGTTGAAATGAATAATCTTAATATCTTCATCCTTTGTATATTGATTAAGTATTGATTCAGCCATAGTTTCATCTTTAAGGGATTGAGCACCATAATAAAGATACATAGTATTCTCTTCGTTGGGGCTCAATGAAGTAACAGAATCCATACCCATATTTTGCATCATGGTTTTATAAAATTCTGCCTGGTAACTGTCTTCCCTTATGTTCAAGGTTTTTGCAACAAAACCTCTTTCTTCCTGTGGAAGCTTCTGAATACCGGTCCAGCCCTCTCTTGTATAGACAGCTGCATTTTTACGCGGTATGTTTGCTGCAATTACAGGCGATTCATGGCTTTTAGCCAACTCGACCAATGGTTTATAAAATTCTTTATAATCACCCCAGGGACGTGAGTTCTTCAAAAATTCTTCTTCTGAAATTTTATTATTGAGGTAATCATCTAAGTATTTTTGGACGTCTCTTTCAAACATTTCCATTGATACTGCAATTTCATCATTTTTTGAATACATATCAGTGAGTAATTCCTTCTGAATTAAATGAAGAAGACTGTCATCATGGAACTCACCAAAAAAAATAATGTCGAATTTTAATGACCTGTCTGCTAAATCGGAAACAGTAAGTTTTTCGCCGGTCTTTGAATCATAAATTGAATAATGCCTTTCAGCTAACAACGTTGTACTAAACAAAATTAAACAAATCAATATTACAAAATTTCTCATATCTACTCCAATTGTTCAAATAAGATTAGCAAACTTAATGAAAAGGGGATAAATGGTAAAGTAAGTACATTATTTTATTCTTTAATAATTTATTACAGAACTTTATTATTAAATCAATATAATTCCTCTATATAACTGAAAAAGATAGAATTATTCATAAAACCGGAAAAAATTTGGAATAATTATTCTGTATTTATTTCTGATTTTCAATGAAAAATTTTGAATCGAGAAGTTGATTCATATTATTCCTGTATAAAGCAAACTGAAATCCATTTTTAACACTATAAGCTCCGTACCTGCCTTGCTTGTCCAAAGCAATGAAACCGACCTGGAAGTATTTATCAATGTATTCGGGTTGTTTTTTTACAATCCTGTTTACAGCAATTTCACAGGCTTCCTGAGGAGACTTACCATTTCTCATAAGTTCGACAACAAGGAAACTCCCGGATATTTTGATAACTGCTTCGCCTTTTCCTGTCGCTGCAGCAGCACCGATTTCATTATCTACATACATACCTGCCCCAATAAGAGGAGAGTCTCCAACTCTGCCATGGTATTTCCAAGCTAATCCGCTCGTTGTACATGCACCTGACAAATTTCCGGCTTTATCAATTGCCAACAATCCAATAGTGTCATGTCCTTTTAATTTATGAGAAGAATAATTAGATTCCTTTTTCCATTTTAACCATGCTTCTTTAGACTTTTTTGTCAGAAGATTTTCTTTTTTGAAACCATTTGCAAGAGCAAATTGTAATGCCCCGTCACCAACTAACATGATGTGAGGAGTTTTTTCCATTACCATTCTTGCAACAGAAATGGGATGCATAATATTTTGCAAATAAGCAACAGAACCACAATTCCCTTTTTCATCCATAATACACGCATCAAGAGTAACGTAACCATCCCTATCGGGTAAACCACCATAACCTACACTTTGAACATCAGGGTCTGCTTCGGGAACTCTTACACCTTGTTCGACAGCATCCAGAGCCGTCCCGTTATTCGAAAGAATTTTCCACGAAGCTTCATTTGCGGCAATTCCATGTTTCCATGTCGAAATAACAACAGGAATAGACTCTTCTTTTAATTTTGATTTTCCTAAGTCGGCTGTTTCTTCCTGTAAAAGTGCAGAACCTGATTTAGAGAATGCAGCTACAGTACCAATTGCTGCCAAACCAGATTTTTTCAAAAACTCTCTTCTGTCAATCATAAAAGTTCCTAAATATCAATTGTAATTTATTCAAAATAGAAAAAAAATATTTTGATACCAATTTGTAAGGTATTTTTGAAGAAATAAATTATGATGTATCTAAATGAAAAAAATTAAATATATAATAATAATTCTTTTCCTGATACTGAATTCAGACCTGTATTCAGATTATCCAGGGAAAAATTGGTTAATGTATAAAACTCCTGAAGAAGCAGGATGGTCATCAAATAAACTCAAAGATGCCAATAAGCTCTATAACCAGATGAATGCTTCGGCTGTAATGGTTATTTATAATGGGAATATACTTTTATCTTATGGAGATGTGAACAGGAGATTTCTTATCCATTCGATTAGGAAAAGTATAATATCTGCTCTTTATGGAATATATGTCGATGAAGGTAAGATTGATATTAATAACACGCTTGAAAAATTGAATATAGGTGATAACGACTCATTAACTGAAACAGAAAGCCAGGCAAAAATAAGCGATTTATTGAAGGCACGTTCCGGAATTTATATACCTGCTGCAAGTGAAATAGAGAGTATGAAAAAGAACAGACCTGCAAGGGGAAGTCATAATCCGGGAGAGTATTGGTATTATAACAACTGGGATTTTAACGCACTTGGGTCAATACTGGAAAAGGAAACCGGCAGGAGTGTTTTTATTGATTTTGAGAATCATCTTGCAGAGCCTTTGCAAATGGAGGATTTCAGGTTGTCTGACGGTTTTTATAATTATGAAGTACATTGCTCAAAGTATCCTGCGTATCTGTTCAAAATGTCGGCAAGAGATTTGGCAAGATTCGGACTATTATATTTAATGGATGGTAAATGGAACGGCAAACAAATAATAAGTGAATCATGGATTAAGGAAAGTATTCAACCATATACTGAGATGAAAAGTAGTGCCAATTTTACAGGGTATGGATATTTATGGTGGCTGTCAAAACCGTTCCATCAGTTAGGAGCATATTGTGCTTCAGGTTTAGGCGGGCAATTCATTTATATAATCCCCAAGTCAAACCTTGTATTTGTTTTCAGGGCTAATACTTACCAGGACAAATTTGTAAGTGATTCAACCAGGATAAAATTCATGGAACTGGTTATCAAATCGAAGACGGGCAAACCGAAATCAAATCCTAAATTAAAACAACTTTCTGTGAGCAAACCATTGTCAGAAAAGTTTAAACTGAAGCAGACAGACTTAAAAGGATTAGAAGGAAAATATTTGTTTAAAATTATAAATGATACAGCTTTTGCTGAAATAAAATTAAATCGTAATGAATTGTTTTTAAAAAATAATACCTTTGGGAATATAAGGCTATTACCTCAAACCAAAAATAAATTTATCATGGAAGATGTATTGTGGAATCTTGAATTTGTACCTAATAAATCAAATAAAATGTACTCAATAATAATATCTTATAAAGAAGGGAAAAAGATAATAAAATTAATCGGTAAACCAATTAAATAGTTATTGAAAAATAGAAATCTGGTCTTTATTTTTTCTTTTTGTTGTTTTTAAATTTTTATTTTTTCTCATGTCCTGCACTTCAAATCTGATATTTTTAGCAAATGCTCTGAGCATTTGCATATTTTTTCTGAGCCTGATTCCTGCGGCTTTATTACCTTTTTTGTAAAAGCCAAGGAAGTTATTTTCAAAACTTTTAACAATTTGAAGTAATTCCTGAAATCGGTTATAATCGGATTCTGACTTTTTCATTAATAAAATTTTCCAATTTGTGTAAAATAATTTTATGTAATTAGTTTCAAATTTCTATAAAAAGTATGAATTTTATCCAATTAATATTTAAAAATTAAAAAAATTTTCTGTAAAATCATTATCATTACTTATCGTTTATATTAAATAAAGTTATTCAAAGGGAATAAATGATAAAAAATTTTTACTCAATTGTCGTATTTCTGATATTAATACTAATAATTATTTATAGTCCATCGTATTGTAATGATTATGAAAATAATACAATTGTAGTAAAATTTGATAAAGAATTTTCAGGATATTCTAATTGGGTACTATCTGGCAGGTCGGGTGAAATACAAGAATTTATTCCAACACTTGCTCATAACAACAGCAGGGGATTCATATCTAACAGTAACATAACATTATTAGAAAATAGAAAAAATAATAAATTTCCTTCAATCCAATCAAATTTTGATTCGGGAGTAGACAATATCAAACGAATATGTGTCATTTGTTACGACTCACAATTAGAACCTTCAATTGCAGCAAGAAAAATTTCATCCATGCCCGGAGTTGAATATGCCGAACCGTTATTTATACATCATATAACAGGAATACCTGATGATTCCCTTGCAGACTTACAATCTCATTTAAATCAAATAAAAGCTTTTGATGCATGGGATATTCTGGATACGAATTATACAGCACTAATTGGAATTATAGACACCGGGGTTGATTACCTGCATCCCGATTTGGGTGATAATTTATATTTTAATCCGGGAGAAACTGGACTTGACAGCAGCGGAAGAGATAAACGTAATAACTATGTAGATGATGATAAAAATGGTTTTGTTGACGATTGGTTCGGATGGGATTTTGTAAGTGACAGCGACCCAAATGGTGATAATTTACCTTTCCCCGGGAATGAGCATGGAACTCATGTAGCAGGGATTTGTGCAGCTACTGTTAATAATGGAATTGGAATTGCAGGTGTTGCCAAGCGTGTAAAATATATGCCCGTCAAAGTCGCACCGGATAATGAATCAAATACAGCAGTAACCAATGGATATGATGGAATTATTTATGCTGCCGGGATGGGAGCCGATATAATAAATTGTTCATGGGGTAGTTCCAGCAAATCAGAAGCTGAACAGGAAATACTCGATGAAGTTGCAAACATGGGTTCTCTCGTTGTTGCTGCAGCCGGAAACGATGGAAGGAATATAGCTTTTTACCCCTCTTCGCATGATAAAGTGTTGTCAGTTGCTGCTGTTGATTCGAGAGATGTAAAAGCCGGATTTTCAAATTTCCATACTTCTGTTGATGTATCTGCACCTGGGGTTGATATACTTTCAACATTACCGGATAATCAATATGGATATTTAAGCGGTACGTCAATGGCAACTCCTGTTGTAAGTGGGGTAGCTGCACTCGTAAAAGAACAATTCCCTACGTACAAACCGATACAGATAATACAACAAATTAAATTAACAACAGATAATATTGATACTCTTAATAAATATTTAACCGGTCAAATTGGTACGGGCAGGGTTAACGCATTGAGAGCGCTTACAAGCTCGAATCTAAAGTCTGTTCTTGTTAAATCGTATAATGCAGACGATAACAACGATAGAATTTTTGACAGGGGAGATACCATCAGGCTCAAACTAACTTTAATGAATGTATTACATGAGGTTAATGACGGCTGGCTGAAAATGAGTTTTAATGATGATAACTTTATTATTCTGAAAGACAATAATATTTTTGGTAAGATGCTTTCACTTGAATCTAAGGAATTGAATGATACTCTGGTTTTTGTGGTTCCGAAGAATATTCCTTCAGATAGTAAAGTCATTCTCGAATTCAGAATGTATGATGATACAAGTTATTGTAACAGCGAATTCCTGGAAATGACTTTCAGACCAACATACAGAACAATGAATGCGAATAATATCACAATAACATTTAATAATATCGGAAATATTGGTTTCAATGATTATCCCAACAATAACCAGGGAGATGGATTTAAATACAAAGATAGTCCGAATCTATTATTTGAAGGAGCATTAATGGTGGGTACCTCCGAGGACAGGCTTTCTAATGTAGCCCGCGGATTAATTCAATCTGAAAAAGACCGGTCGTTTTTATCATCAGATGTTTTCAGGGTATACAAACACGGGGATACATCACAGGAAGGTTTTTGTAATTTTTATGATTTGAATTCGATAAATGATGCCGGTGTAATTGTTAATCAGAAAGTTTATCAATTTAATGACAGTATAAGTAAGGATTTTATAATAATAGTTTATGACATAATAAATAATTCAGGATATGATACTGATTCTATGTATGCCGCATTATTTTTAGATTGGGATATAGGACCATCAGGGAGTTATAACCAGACATTATATGAAAATTCAAGGGTATTCGGGTATACAAAGAATGTAAGAGATACGAGTTATCCTATGGTAGGAGTATGTATGCTTTCAAAACCAAATTTGAATTTTATTGCAATTGACAATGGTGGAGACGGTGTTTATCCGGGAATATGGGATGGTTTCCCGAATAGCGAGAAATGGGTATTTATGAGCAGTGGAATGCTGAGACAGAAATCGAGAGTCACTGATGCATCTATGGTGATAGGCGCCGGACCGATAAAAATGATGAAAGATGATACAGCCAGAGTTACTTTCAGCATATTTGGCGGAAAAAATTTGGATGACCTCATTGAAGAAGCACGTTTATCAAGGGAAAAAGCTTTTAATCTAAATCTCGCAGACAGTACATTTTATCCTTTACCTATTTTAGATACAATTTACAGACTATACCCCAATCCGGTTAATTTGAACAATATGACTGTCGATTTAGGATTGGCAAATAGTTCTAATATTAAAATAGAAGTAATTGATATTCAGGGTAAAATAATAAGTGTACCTGTTCCTGAAAAATATTATACGGCTGGGTATCATTCTGAATATATACCGGTTCAAAATTTGAGCCAGGGAAGATATTTCCTTAAACTAACATCAAGTAACGGTAAAATAGTAGTACCATTTGAAAAAATCAAGTAATTTAAATTAATTTAATATTGGATATTTGTGATTAACTATACTCCATTCATTAACTGATAAAATTTTTATAATATAATATATACTCAATTTTTAATTTTATCGTCTATTTTTTCCGAATTAAAGTGAATTTTAAAATTACTCAGCTTACTGCTTTCTTTATAGAAAGTGCTAAAAATGATGGAGGTTTGACGAATGTTCCGTTTTGAAAATAGTTATTTTTTATATGTGCAGGTATTAGTGCCTGTATTTGTTTTGATATATTTATTATTGAGAAATTATAGGATTAAGCTATTAACAAGATACGGGGATGTTAACCTTTTAAATCTACTAATGCCTGATGTGTCAAAATATAAAAATGTATTAAAATTCACTTTATTATTATCTGCCCTGGCTTTTATTATTCTCGGCACTGCAAATCCCCAAATCGGAACAAAGCTTGAAAATTTCAAACGAGAAGGGGTCGATGTGATTTTAGCAATAGATGTATCGAATAGTATGAAAGCTGAAGATGTAAAGCCAAACAGGCTCGAAAGAGCAAAGCAATACGTATCGAAACTGATTGACAAAATGTATAATGACAGAATCGGTATTATTGTGTTTGCAGGAGATGCTTTTATTCAATTGCCACTGACGACGGATTATTCTGCCGCAAAACTTTTTCTAAGCACTGTGGATTGCGACCTCGTTTATAACCAGGGGACTTCGATAGGTAAAGCAATTGAACTATCTATGAAGTCATTCAAACAGGAAGAAAAAAAATATAAAGCTCTGATAATTATAACCGATGGAGAGAATCATGAAGATGATGCAATTTCTATGGCAGGTGAAGCAGCTAAAACCGGTGTGGTGATTTATACAATAGGAATGGGCTCTGTGAACGGAGCACCGATTCCAATATATTCAGGGAATCAGAGAGTCAATTTCATGACCGATAATGAAGGCAATACTGTCGTTACCAAACTTGATGCCGGTTTACTTGAGCAGATTGCATCAGAAGGAAATGGTAAATTTATCCGCTCGACAGGAGAAGACCCGGACCTGGCTTCTCTTTTGGATGAAATCGCCGGGATGGAGAAGAAAGAATACAAAGCACAGTTGTTTACCGATTATGTAGACTATTTCCAGTACCTTTTCGTATTGGCTCTGGCACTTCTTTTAGCTGATATTTTTATATCCGAAAGAAAGAATAAGTTAATTGAATCATTGAATTTATTTGGTGAGAGAAAGCAATGAGAAAATTTTTAGTAATATTAATATTAATTCCTGCATTGTGCTATTCACAATCATATAAGGATTATCTTCGTAAAGGAAATAAACTTTATGAACAGAAGAAATTCAATGACGCAGAAATTAATTATCTCAAATCATTAGATAAGAAAAAAAATTCAGAAAAATCTGTATTTAATATCGGCGATGCACTTTATAAGCAGGAACAGTATGATAAAGCTGCTGAAAAATTCAGCAATTTAACCAATAGTAAAATCGACAAGGACACAAAAGCGATGGCATACCATAATCTGGGGAATTCACTTTTAAAGGACAAGAAATATGCAGAGAGTATAGAAGCATATAAAAATTCATTGAGAAACGAACCTGAAGATTTGGACACCAAATATAAGCTTGAATATGCAAGAAGGATGCTTATTCAACAACAACAACAGCAGCAGCAGATTCAGAATCAGCAGAAT
>JACRLY010000019.1:11575-40441 GCA_016219595.1 Ignavibacteriota bacterium
ACAACAACAAAATCAGGATACAAAAGATAATAAAGATAAGAACCAGCAGAACCAACAACAGCAACAACATGAGCAGAACAATAAAAATCAGCAGCAGCAACAACAGCAGCCGAAAATATCGAAACAAGATGCTCAAAGAATGCTTCAGGCACTTGCCAATGAAGAGAAAAATTTACAAAAAAAGCTAAATAAACAAATTGGTTCAGGCAGAGTAAAAACAACTAAACCTTGGTAAATTAAATTTGAAACATTTATATAAATTGAATATGAAAGGAATACATTTTTTTTTATTATTTGGAATTATATTTTTTCAATTTGAGGCACAAAGCCAGTTCACAGCGTCTGTAGACAGGAACCCTGTACCTGTCGGCGAACAATTCCAGGTAACTTTCTCTTTATCAAATTTGAACGGCAGCAATTTCCGGGCTCCGGGATTTAAAGGATTTACTGTATTGATGGGACCCAGCACATCACAGCAGATGAGCTTTGTAAACGGTCAGATGTCGAGAAGTCTATCATATACATATATTTTGCAGGCTGATGCTGAAGGTTCATTCCAGATAGGTTCAGCCACAATAGAAGCTGATGGTAAAACCTTAAGAACAAATCCAATTAATATTAATGTAACGAAAGGGTCTCCACAGCAAAAACAAACTCAATCTCAGGGAGGACAAGACCAATCGCAGGGAAATTTAAACAAACAGGCTAATGATGTAATTGCTAAAAACCTTTTTTTAAGATTGAATGTAAGCAAGAAAGAAGTATACCAGGGCGAACAAATAATTGCAACTTATGTCCTTTATGTTCATCCCGATTTAAGACTCGTTCAGTTAGTACCATCGCAAAACGCACCTACATTTACGGGATTCTGGACTCAGGATATTGATATAGGCAAACTTCAGTTTCATACCGAAAATGTTAATGGGGTAGCATTCAATGCAGCTGTTGTAAAAAAGGTAATATTAATTCCACAGCAAACAGGTAAGCTAAACATTGAGCCTTTTATTTTTGAAACAGTATGCAGGTTAATTATACAGAATCAAAATAGAAAGCGTAGAAGTATATTTGATGATTTCTTTTCTATGGGACCTCAGTACCAGGATTTTAAGTATAATGCAAGTTCTGGTGCTGTATCAATAAATGTAAAACCATTGCCACCGGGAGCTCCACCCGACTTTAACGGAGGTGTGGGAAATCTTTCTATGAAAGCATGGGTTGATAAACCAAAAACAAAAACAAATGAGCCTGTCAATCTGAAAATACAAATATCAGGTAATGGAAATCTAAAACTGATTGAACCTTTTGACCTGAAGTTACCTCCTGATATAGAAACTTATGACCCGAAAGTAAATGACAATATATCTGTTTCGGGCTCAGGTGTGTCAGGAAGCAGAACATTTGAATATTTACTAATCCCAAGGCACGCCGGAGAATATAAAATAGAACCTGTGGGATTTTCATATTTTGATTTGAATTCAAGACAATATAAATCTTTATCTTCCCAGGAATTTGTTTTGCAGGTAGAACAAGGAACAGGTGATGAATCAATTCAATCGGTCAGTGGTGTCAGAAAGGAAGATATCAAGTATATAGGCAAGGATATAAGATTCATTAAGAACCTTTCAGGCGAGCTTTCGAAAAGTTCAGGCAAATTCCTTGGTTCAGGTGGCTTTTATATTCTTGTTTTTATGCCTTTGATTTTGTTTTTATTATTCTTCATATATTTTAAAAGACAGCAGAAATTGGAAGGCAACCAGGCACTGCTGAAAAACAAGAGGGCAACAAAGATGGCAAGGAAAAGACTTCAAACAGCAAAATTATTACTAACTGATTCCAGTGAGGATAAATTTTATGAAGAAGTATCACATGCTTTGTGGGGCTATCTTAGTGATAAATTAACGATACCGATTTCTGATTTGAATAAAGATACTGCATCATATTCATTGAGTCAGAGAAATATAAACGAAGAAAGTATTCAGCATTGCATGTCAACTATAGATTATTGTGAATTTGCAAGGTTTGCAAGGTCAACAAACGATGTCAGCAAACAAAATGTTTACGATGATGCAGTAAAAGTGATTACCGATTTGGAAGGAATTTTGAGATGAATAGAAAAATAATTTACCTTATTGCTATTTTTACTTTAACTTCATACTCTTTCGCAAATGAAGCACTGGAGACTTTTAAAAAAGCGAATATGTTTTATCAGAACGGTTATTTTTCAAAAGCTGCATTGAATTATGAAAAGATAATTAATAATGGATATGAAAATGGAGAGATATACTACAATTTAGGAAATACATATTTCAGGATGAACAAGATTCCAAATGCTATAATCAATTATGAAAGGGCATTAAGATTATCTCCTGATGATGAAGATGTTATCGTAAATCTAAATGTTGCAAACCTGAGAATTGTAGATAAAATCGAGCCGCTACCAAAATTCTTTCTCGTTCAATGGTATGAAGGAAT
Source organism: Ignavibacteriota bacterium (assembly GCA_016219595.1). GTDB lineage: Bacteria > Bacteroidota > Ignavibacteria > Kapaibacteriales > UBA2268 > XYC2-FULL-35-21. The sequence goes on from JACRLY010000019.1 coordinate 14,048, forward strand.
CAGAAATATTCTTAGCTCCGGAAATTGGGCTGTAATATTAGTAATATCGGTGTGGATTGTTTTTATTTGTTTAGCGGTTTTTGTTTTTTTTGAATCACCCTTTGTTAAAAAATTATTATTCGGAACTTTAGTATTGTCTGTTGTAGTTGCAGTATTTTCATTTATGTTTTCTATTCAACAGAATAATACAGAAAATTCCCGGAATTTTGCAATTGTGTTCGAACCTACAGTTTATGTTAAAAGTTCACCCGATGAAGAGGGTAAGGACTTATTCATTCTACACGAAGGAACTAAAGTGAATATCGTTGATGCTGTTGGTAAATGGAGAAAGATTAAACTTGCAAACGGTAATATCGGGTGGCTTCCAGGTGAAGCTGTGGAAATCATATAATTCTGCATTGTGGGCTTAATACCCGCATGCTTTCTTAGAAAATAATTATATTAAAATGGTAATGATAAACCGATTCCCCATCCGAAATTATCATGCGAAAGGGGACCAATTCCCCATCGGGCATCAAAAGACAGAAAACCGACATTACTTATAAATGTAGGTATCCTGCTTAATCCGAATCCAATTTCGGAATAGTAATTGTTCCCGGTGTTTTTATAATATGAATTTGAAGGAGTAAAATATCTTGCTGAAGAACCAGAAAGAATCAGGTCTATTCCTCTTCCCTCATATCTTGGCAAACCAATTGCCCTCCACCATAAATCTGTTAAGTTATAATTGAAATGTCCGGCAAAATATTCGTTACCGCCATATAAACCAATGGGTGCTGAATAGAATACAGCCGATTGTCCTATTATGCTTAATTTAGTTGCCATTCTGAACTGATATTGATAAGGAGTAGTAACACAACTTTTACCTGCCATACATATTAATTCAAGATTCATCGGAGTGTACCCGGTATAAAATGTAGGTATTACCAATTTTAATTCGGCTTCCATCAATCTGAAAAGAGATTTCTGCTTGTCCATATCACCGTACATTGCATTATATTTTAATGAGGCATTGAAATCCGTATTTCTCAGGAACGATGAAGTATTAAATGAGAATCCTCCGGAAATAATTCTGTAATTATCAGGTACAATTGCCGGATTATTCCTCCATGTTGAAGTTGAGAAAATAGAATTATTTGTAGTTTTAAGCAAAGAATCTTGTTTCGATAATTCAATATATCCATTTAGTCTTATGAATCCCAGTCTCACATTTGCACCGGCTCCCCATCCCGTTTTTTTGTAGTAATCGAAATAATCATCATGAAATAATGCAGAAGTAATTGTATTGACTAAAAAAGGGTAATCAGGGTAACTGCTTATGTTTCCTATGTCAGAAAAATATTTGCCATAAAGATCAAACCTGATGAAACTTGAATCAATTATATTATTTATATTCAGGCTCACTTCACCAAACGGTTTCTTTTGTCCAAAACTATAATAAGCATTTAAATTAAGACTTACATTTTTATAAAATAAACTTGCCCATGCTCCAAGTCCTATTGAACAAACCCTGTTGAATCTAAGGTCAGGTAAATAATCAAAAAACTGAGAAGATTTTTCTTTTTCCAATGAATCTGAAATCGCTGAAAGTGAATCGACCTCATGATACATCCGTATCTCACGGGGAGTAATTTCACGCAAAGAATTATTTTCCCAGAATTCGGTTCTGATTGAATCAGCACCTTTACTCACAGTAATTAATCTTGGTTTTTCAGAATCATAAATTGAATCCGGCAATGGTTCATTTATTATTGTTTCACTAAATATGCTGGTAGCTGTGGCATATGCCTTTGCATCTAATAATCCTTTAATTATGTCTACCCTTGCATTGGCAGTAACTTCGAGAAATGAGGGATACCAGACACCCTGGGGGCTTTCCTCGAACTTTTGTAAAAATTTCAGACTATCGAGAAAGGGGATAGCTGTGTTTTGACTTGGCTGTAGTGAAACATCAATGAGATTATAAGTGCCTTCTACGATACTAATAGTTCCTGTAAATGCAGGATAAGTATTTGTTACCGGGTGAACTCTTAATAAATAAACGAACCTGTCGTCGAGATTATTTCTTTCAATAAGTTCGAAATTATAAAAGCTGAAAGCTGAATTACTCAATGGGGTAGGAATTTTTGTATTTAATAAATCAATTTCATCATCGAAGAAATTCATAAAATTCCCTATTGCCAATAAGTTTTGCTGAGGTGGTATATTTGATGTCTGTCTTCTTTGGATGATATCAGTATGAGTAATATTTTTATCAAAATCTTTGTATGTTTTTGAAAAAGTCTCGAGCACAAACATCTTGAATTTTTCCGGAGCAGTTTCTCCAATTGTGCTTCCAATTTGAATTCCTCCCTGTGTAGAACCGCCGAAAATACTGCCTTCAAGTTCTAAAACAAGTTTTGAATATAATGTACCGCTGAATGTTTTCAGTTTTTTCAGATTATCTTCTTTCCGTTCAATTGCCCTTTTTATAATTTCATTGGCATCAATTTTACCGGTAACATCAACGGATTTCATTTTAATTGATGAAGGTTTTAGTTTAATATACAGAGTATCGGTTATGCCAGTCAGTTCAATGATTTTGGTTTCATAACCCAATGAAGTTACTTTTAGTTTTGTGGCTCCTGCAGGGATTGGGAGCCGGAATTTGCCGGATGACGACGAGTAGGTGCCTTTCTCTGTATTTAGTACACGTAAAGTTGCGCCGGGAATAGTTATTTTCGAATCGGTATCGATTACAGTACCACTCAAAATAAGAGTTTCTTGTGAAAAAAGTATTCCTGAAGATAAAAATGAAAATGTTAATAGAAGAAAAGTAAAATAGATTTTTGCATAAGTCATCCCAACACCATTCGTATTTTAATTTTAAATAATTGTGCTTATCTATAAATGATATTACGGAAAGATTTGTTCATTGTTGCAAAAGAATTAAGCTCCCCTAACAGAATTTATCTTTTGAAAATACTTACGATTATTATTGCCACTCTACTATTTAAGTATAATCACCGGAATACTTACTCCATTATTTTCAGATTTTATAATTAAAAAATATATCCCAGTACATATGTCATCCGATGTAAAATTAATTTTGTTATACAATGGATCTGCTTTGCCTTCATATAAAATTTTTATTTCTTGTCCCATAGGATTGAAAAGAGATAATTTTGCATGAGGAAGTAAATCGCCTGACCCTGCTGAAAAAGTAATTTCAGCATTGTCTACTACCGGATTTGGCTGAACTGCAAGGTTTAGAGACATTTCATTATTATCATTGTCATCAACTGAATTTGGGTCTATACCTTTTCCAATTAATCTTATATATTTATCACCATATAGCTCATCATTGCTTGAAATAATCAAAGAAGTATTTGATGAACCTTCTTTCTTTGGTTTGAATGTTACAGTAACAAACATTTTTTCTCCATTATTCAGAGTCACCGGGTTATCATTATCAACTGGTGGATTTGTTGTTACACTGTAACCGCGTTGGGTACCAAAAATCACATTAGCTTTTGTGATTACCAGAGGTAGACTGTTCCCCGGACTTATTTCAAAGCTCAAATCTTTTTGTTCATTGAGTTTGACTTCAGCAAAACTGAGAGTATCGGTAGTGGAAACAAGAATTGGCTTGGGACCTACGGTAAACTGATGGAATATTTCTCTTCCAAAATCAGGATTAAATGATTTAATATCGCGATATAAATTTGAAAGTTTAATCCAGCCTGAGCCATAATCAGGTCTTAGGGGCCAAAAATCAATTCCGTACCCGGATTCATTAATGAATCTTAATTCATAGCATCCATCTGCAAGAGAGAATGTATCTTTATATAGACTATTTGGCTGAATACCTGTTCTGGAGTATATTTCATTTCCTGTTACATCTTTAATTGTATAATGATAATTATTCTCAGGAAATCTGTTTGTCTGGAAAGAAAGGATCAAATTATTGAAATAATAAGGAACTTTTTTAGCAATTGAAGTCAGTTTATTATTTGAAGCATATTCATCCTGCCCGCCATTAGGATTGCTGATTACTGCTTCAAATGTATTAACTTCATCAATTAATTCACCCATATCATAAGCAGGCAGAGAGATAGTGTCTTTTTCCAAAAACTTTAAGTTTCCGTTCCAATTGAATTTTGCTTTACCTCCTTCCTCTATTCCGTAATCAATCTTGAGAGAAGTAAGGTGAGATGAGCCATTGTTCTTTATTATTATGATAGGCTCATTGCAGATAGGATTTGAACGGTTATAAAACTCCCATGTACTTGGAGCAACAATATTAACCAATTCCGCATCTAATGTAAAATTGGGTAATCCGTAAGAAACCACTTGAGTTTCTAATGAATAATAAGGCCAGAATTGTCCGTCTTCCGGATAGATATATGGTTCAATACTATAATCAAATTTTACCTGTGAAGCTGAAATAAAAGGAGTTAGTTCAAATTCCATGGTTCTCATTTCAGCTCCCGGGCACCAGTTTGAACGGTTATATAGCCATGTGCCTCCCTGTGGGTATAATGGATTCATATCGCAATCTTCCCTCCATACATTCCACCTGAACCTTGTCGTTCCATCAACATCAATCCGGTGCTCCTTTGAACAAAATTCTGCGCAACCGGTTGAACCGCCCCAGCCGTCTCCAACGACTGTAGCCCTTATTTTTGATGTCTTGACATTGGGTAATAAATTGATTGTTATTTCTTCAAAATGGTCATCAATTGGGTCTAGCGCATCCCCGAAACGGAACTCACCGTACCATAAATTCTCAATTTTAATAATATCTCGCGGAGGAGTGCCTTCAATCATTATAAATTTAAGGTCTAATTGTTCATATAGAGTTGTACCGGTCTGAGGAACCATATATTCAATTCGAACAGAATCGTAAAGAATAGTCCTGAAATCACTTACATCATAAACCCATGTAAAACCATCCCCAAGGTTAAGTCCAAAACCATAAGGAGTTTTAAACTTTCCAAGCTCATATCGGACTGAATCCTTATAGGCAAATATAAAAGCAATAAAATCCCATTCACCACAAGAGGGATTATTGCCTGGAACACATTTCAGCTTAAAATACATCAATATTTTTTCAAGCCTAATGGTTTTCGGTGGAAAAAGATAAGTTCCCCCCAGGTAATAAACACTGTCCATGTGGTGGAAAGCTCCCCGCGCCGGTGAAAGAGAATAAGATAAGCCAAATGCTATGAAAAATATTTAATTTTTTCATAAGGTTAAATTTTGATATTTAAAAACATTTTATCCTAATTGTTCTTCATCGGAGATGATAATAATTTTATCGCCTTCGGAGAAAAATATTTGATTCGATTTTTTCGGATTTACAACAACACCATAGGCAAGAAGACTCTTACCGTCAGCCTGTTTTCTTGGCTGATGAAGTTTATAGCCAATTGCAATCTGATTCCTCTGCCTAGCTGATTCCATCACGGTATAAAAATTAACCGGTCTTCCAAGCTCGACATAATATTCAGCAGGTTTAATATAAATTGCGGGTCCTCCTGCACTGAATAAATCCTCGAACACAGTTTTCAATTCTTTGTTTTCAGATATCTGCGAAAGCATTAAACTGTCTAATTTGACGCTGACTATGAAGTCATCGGTATATGTGATTTCAGCTAACTGCCTGTTTCTGTCGTCCAGCATCTCGCTGACGATAGAGAAAGTGTGTCCTTTGAGGTCGGCAATATCTCTTAAATGGAGAAGAGTACTCAATGTTTTAGCATCTGTTGACTGTACATCAGTTAATTCAGTCTGGCTTAATACAATTATATGGTCATATTGTTCAATTTGCAAATCGTCCAGAATTCTTCTGTTTGTTGTGTCACCAAGCCAGAATGTAACTGTCTGATGAGTTAATCCCGAGCAATGTGTAGCAAGTTCTTTTTCAACAGCCATGCTGTCAGCAACCACTGTGATTTTTGAACCGGGCCATACATAATTGTCGAGCTCATTTAATATTAATGGTGCTCTTCTGTTCCAGCCGAGAATTAAAGTTGCTTCAGGTTTTGGAGGAACGTATTTAGGGGCAATCCTTATAGCTCCAGGGTCTATTCCAAATTCTGTCAATCCTGATAGAATGACTGTATCATCATCCTCAGAAATTGCAATTACCATATCGCCTCTTTCGATTTTGGTAGTCATCGGGGGCTTAATCATTATTCTGCCGTCATGTCGTCTTAATCCGACAATAGCAGAAGTTTCATAAGCAAACATAGCCTCGACAAAAGTTTTTCCAACAATTTTGGATTCTTCCTGGAAGTAAATTTCATCACCTTTGAAATCAAGTAATTCGGTAAATACAACAGAAAGTCCGGGCTGGCGGCATGTCTGAGCAGTTATCCTGGATATGAGGTAATCGAAAACTACAAGCTGAACTTCATCTTTTCCTGCTATCTCCGCTATTCTTACATTCCTGGGGTCTCTCACCTCTGCCACAATATGATATTTATGTGGTGTGGGTTTCCTGTGAGGATTGTTTGTGATAGCAAGGATTGTTTTTATAACAATTGAATCGGGGTCACCTGTTTCAGGCGCAAGTATGATTATAGCTTTTGCTTCATTCAAATTAATTATTTCAAGGTCCAGCAAGTCAATCGGATTACCGGTTCTACATATCAGTTTAGTATTTTGAGTAGTACCGCATTTTGATTTGATTTCATCTTCCATTTCAACTTTATCTTTTTCAGCAAGAATCACGATACTCGGATTTCTTTGATTTTCATTTGCAATGACAAGTTCTGATACTATCTGGAAAATCTGGAAGGACCATCCGAGAACTACTGTATGATTTTTTTCGACAACAAATGATTTTCCTTTTCTCAAATCACTGATTTTTCTGACGACACCACTATTGACAATACCAATCAATGTACTTAACATGAATAAGCCGCCAAGTGTTGCGAGGAACATAAAGAAAACAAATAAAGTATTTAACGGGTCATAAGCAACGACACCGCCATCAAGTGTTCTTAAAATTGTAACCCAAATTGTTTCAAGGTAACCGATTTGCTGTGTGTTTTGTAATCCTTGTATAGTCGAACCCTTAGGCACAGCACCTGTAATATATACAAAGAATGCTAATACAAGTATTGAAAGTACCGCTGCTAACAAGAGTAAAAGTATCGGGGCAAAAGTCCCTTTTGTCATTAAATTATAGAATTCGTATCTCAGTCTTTGGTATAATGTTACTTTTTTCATTATAGTTTCTGCTTATTAATTGTAAATTTTTCTAATTTTTTTAAGAATGAATTTATTTATTAAACTCTTAAAATATGAAAAAATTAACGAAAATTCAATATTTAAAATACTTTAAGGAAAAAATACATTGATTTTAGAATAAAATTGAACATTAAAGGTATGATTAAACTGAAATTAGTTAATTTTGCAACTCATTTATTGATGACTACACACAAATTTTATGGAAATATATAAGTGCAGAATTTGCGGTAATACTGAAAATAATTCTACATTTGATGCCGAAGAAAAAATGTTCGGAACAAAAGAGAAATTTCTTTATTTCGAATGTTCCGGTTGTCGATGTATTCAAATAGCTGAGATACCAGGAAATTTATCACTGTTTTATCCTGAAGGATATTTTTCACTGAATTTACCAAAGCAAAATATAATTAAGAATTTAATTAAACAAAAATGGTTTCAACATTCGGCAGGCAAAAAGAATTTAGTAGGAAGAGTTGTCAATTTGAAAAAGGGTAATGCCCCTTTTATGAATTGGCTGAAGAATACAAATGTGAATTTTGATTCGTCAATACTGGATGTCGGTAGTGGGCAGGGATTGAGACTTTATGAATTGGAACTTGCGGGTTTCAGAAATCTAACAGGTGCAGACCCTAATATTGAAAGTAATTCAATATTAGGGAAGAACATATGCCAAATCCAAGAGAAATATTGCAGGATTCTTACAGGCTATTAAATGATAATGGAACTTTGTTAATCAGGATTCCCGTTACCGGGTCTTATGTCTGGGATAAATATGGTACTGACTGGGTTCAGTTTGATGCACCAAGGCATTTATTTATACATTCTCAAAATAGTATGGAATTACTTGCAGAACATGCGGGATTTAAAATTGATAAAATTATTTATGATTCGACGGATTTTCAATTTTGGGGAAGCATTTTATATCAAAATAATATACCATTAACCGAAACAAAAATGTTTTCCTCAGACCCGATGAGTGATTTCAGGCATTTAATTACTAAAGATGATATGAGGTATTTTGCAGTACAATCAGAGAAACTGAATAAAGAGAACAGGGGAGACCAGGCAAGTTTTTATTTGAAAAAGATTAAATGATTTATTATGGCAGACGAACATAAACAAAATATTGAGAATCAGACTTGGGATTTTAAGGAGTTCACCGAACATGACATTACTAATCGTTTAAAACTTTCATATAACTGGCTTCCTGAAGGAATTGATAATTTACTGGATGGGGGCTGTTCTTATGGCTATGGTACAAGGTTTTTTAGAAAAAAAAGTAAAAATGTTTATGGCATAGATTTGAATCCAAAACATATTGAAATTGCAGTGAAACGTTATACCGATATTAATTTCAAATGTTGCAGTCTTGAGCATACAGAATTTGAATCCAATTTTTTCGATGCCATTGTTATTAATGATGTCCTCGAACATACTCATGACAAAATTCAAACTCTGAATGAAATGCATAGGATATTAAAACCGGGAGGAACAATAATAATTTCAACTCCTCATAAGGGATTATTTACATTTCTTGACCCTTACAATTATGGATATTATCTTAGGAAATGCTTTCCATGGCTTTACAAAGTAATGTATAAAATAATAAGATTAATTAAAGAAAGAACAATACCAAAAGAATTTAATCCGGAACATCAGGAAAAACATTTTCATTATTCACTGAGAAATTATAAAAAAATGCTGAATCAATCAGGTTTTTCAGGAAATTTTATTATCGAAAAGGTTTTTCGCTCAGGTTTGTTGATTGAAGTATTCACGATGAACCTTGAAAGCTTTTTGAAGATTATAATACCAATGCGAATTGTCAGAGTGATTTTAAAACCATTCTATTGGCTATCGCAGATAGATTACTGGATACCCTATGGAAAACTCGCATACAACATTGCAGTAAAGATAATAAAGAAATAAAAAAAACCTCATCATTTCCGATGAGGTTTTAATTATCAATTTTCAATTATTAATTGTCAATTAGATGAGTCCTTTTTTATGCTTTTCAGTTAAATTCGCTAACATATCCTTTGTCATAGAATCGAGGTCGTAAGACGGATTCCATCCCCATTCCTCACGGGCAGCGGCATCATCTACATCATCGGGCCAAGAATCAGCAATAGCTTGCCTGAAATCAGGTTCGTAACTGATAGTAAATTCAGGAATATATTTTTTAATTGAATCAGCAAGCGTTTTTACATCAAAACTCATTGAACCGACATTGAAATCATTATGGTGTTTCAATTTTTCAAATGGAGCTTCCATCAAATCCATAGTTGATTTGATACAGTCGGGCATATACATCATCGGGAGCTTGGTCTGCTCATTTACAAAACAAGTATAGTGTTTATTTTTGACAGCTTCATAATAAATAGCAACAGCATAATCAGTAGTACCTCCACCGGGCATTGTTTCCGATGAAATTATACCGGGATAACGTAAACCGCGGCTATCCAATCCAAACTTTTTAACATAATAATCAGCCAACAATTCGCCTGCGACTTTTGTAACGCCATACATTGTTGTCGGTTTCAAAGCTGTTTCTTGTGGTGCCTTTGCCGGTGTGCCGGGTCCCCAAACTGCAATGGAACTTGGTATAATTACTCTTGCCATTTCATATTGTACAGCAAGGTTAAGTATAACGATTGTACCGTTCATATTGACATCCCAGCAAAGCATTGGATTTTTTTCTCCTACACCGGAAAGAATAGCAGCCATGTGAATTATAGTGTCAATATTATATTTTTTTATCATTTCTTCGACAGAAGCCGGGTCATTAACATTAATAAAATGGAAAGGTCCTGATTCACGAAGTTCTTTACTTGGTTCGGTTTTTCTTCCTGTAGCAATAACATTTTCAGCACCGTATTTTTTTCTTAGAGCAAGTGTCAATTCAGAACCAATCTGACCTACGGAACCTGTTACGAGTATCTTTTTAATATCCTTTTTCATATTTAATCCTTTTAAATATTTTTTTAATTTATTTCTCTTATAAAAAAGGCTTCACTAATTAATGTGAAGCCTTGTTGAAAATTTCTAAGATTTATTTAATCATTCCGAGTTCTTTACCGACTTTTGTAAATTTTTCGACGGCAAATGCCACGTTTTCAGTGGAATGTCCTGCTGAAAGCTGAACCCTGATTCTGTCCATTCCTCTTGGCACAACAGGGAATGAGAAAGCAATTACGTAAATACCCTCTTCAAGCATTTTGTTAGCAAAATCAACTGCAAGCTTAGAGCAATCGGGATATTTTCCGAACATAATCGCAACGATAGGATGAACTCCGGGAATAATATCGAAACCGGCTGCGGTCATTTCATTGCGGAATTTCATTGTATTTGCCTCAAGTTTATCTCTCAGTGATGTTGAAGCAGTTAGTAAATCCATAACTTTTATTGTTGCACCTACAGTTGAAGGAGGCACAGTATTAGAGAAGAGATAAGGACGTGCTTTATTACGCATCCAGTCAACTATTTCTTTACGTCCGGAGATACAACCGCCGGATGCACCGCCGAGTGCTTTACCGAATGTTGTCGTAATAACATCAATTTTTCCCATTACACCACGGAATTCGTGTGTTCCTCGACCGGTTTTACCCATAAATCCAGATGAGTGACTGTCATCAACCATTACAAGTGCATCATATTTTTCTGCGAGAGCTACAATTTCATCCAATTTGGCAATGTCTCCGTCCATCGAAAAACAGCCGTCTGTTGCAATCATTTTGAAACGGCAGCCTTTTTCATTTGCTTCGATGAGACATTTTTCAAGTCCTTTGAGTTCCTTTCCGGTTGACGGGTCCAATCCGATTTCGTTGCTCATATTACCATGGCTGTAAATCCATCTCTGGGCTTTACAAAGCCTGATACCATCGATAATTGATGCATGGTTCAGTGCATCAGTGATTATAGCATCGTTTTCCTGGAGTAAGGGCTCAAATACTGCACCGTTTGCATCAAAACAGGACGAAAACAATATTGTATCTTCAGTACCTAAAAATTCTGATACTTTTTTCTCAAGGACCTTATGTATATCTTGAGTTCCGCAGATAAATCTAACAGAAGACAATCCGTATCCCCTGTGGTCTATTTCTTCGTGTGCCGCTTTAATCAAATCCGGGTGTGACGATAATCCGAGATAGTTGTTGGCACAAAAATTTAAAACTTTCTTTCCTTTTACTACAATTTCTGCACTCTGTGGGCTTTCAATAATTCTTTCATGTTTGTACAATTTTTGGTCATGAAGTTTTTGAAGTTCTTCCGACAGATAATTCTTCATTTTACCGAACATAAATAACTCCTTAAATGAAAATTTTAAACAATAATTTTTTTTTATAATCTGATAAATTGATTTATTAATATTATAATAATTTTCAAATATTTGTCAAATTACAGACTTCAAAAATAGTTAAGAAAAGGAGCACGGCAAAGCTTTTTTTTATTGAATTTTAAAAAGTTATGAAAATTAAAATATTATAACAATGTAGTGAAAACAAGAATAAATTTTAGTTTAAACTTAAGCAATAAATCTCTTGTACCAGAGGTTTAACATTAGAAGAGAATATATTTCGAGTCCGAGATTTTGCCTTCCGGAATCGTGAATTCGCAGAATTTTTTCAATATAATTTTTATTAAGTATCCCTGTTTCAATTAATTTAGAATTTAGAATTTCGGAATGGGCGTATTTCTTCCATTCGTAACGCAGCCATTCATTGACAGGAGCCCAAAATCCCTGTTTTTGCCTGTAAATGATTTCATGAGGAAGTATAGATTCTACAGCTTTTTTAAGTATATGTTTCGGATTATTTTTGCCCGGAACTTTTATTTTATCAGGAATTGACATTGCAAATTCAACAAGCCTATGGTCGAGAAATGGCACTCTTGCTTCAATACTGTGAGCCATTCCTATTTTATCTACTCTCATGAGTAAAAGTTCGGGTAAACGGTGCTGTAACTCAAGGAAAGTCATTTTTTGGAGATAACTCGAATTACCGTTCAAAAAATCTGCATGTTTGTAATGACCGGATGCATAATTCCACGAATTACCAATTAATGAGTAGTAATTTTCAGTCAGTAAACTATTTTGATGAGACGGAGTGAAAATCGGCACACCGCTCCAGTATAATTCTTCATTGTATGTACCACGCCTGAGATATTCAAGCGCAAGGTACTGGTTAAGTACTTTAAAAACAGGCTTCGATGAATAATACAAAGATTTTCTGAGAAACCCTGGTAAATGAGTATAATATTTCCATAATGAATTGTGAAAATTGTAATCCCTTAGCATCCATTTGTACCCTATATATTGCTCGTCGCTGCCTTCGCCAACCTGAATAACAATTGTTCCGGAATCTCTTGTCAGTTTGCTGAGAAAATACAAAGGCATACAAACCGGGTCGGCATTAGGTTCATCCTCATGCCACACCAAATCCCCGAGAACAGGTAATACATCATTACTGTCAATCATGATTTCATGATGATTGGTTTTATATATACCGGCTATTTTTCTTGCATATTCCAGTTCATTATATTTTTCAAGTTCTTTAAATCCAACAGTGAAGGTATCTACAGGACGGTTCATCAATTCTGCCATTAGTGCAACATTTAAACTCGAATCAATTCCACCGCTTAAAAATACACCAAATGGCACATCACTCATCATTCTGTCTTTAATTGATTGTTTGAGCAGACGTAGTACTTCTGTCTGAATTTCTTCAAAACTCATGTTTGAAGTTTCTAAACCGGAATTGAACGGACTCCAGTACCTGTCAATTTTTATTTCACCTCTGTTATTAATAGTCAGGCAATGTGCAGGAGGTAGTTTCTTTATGTTTTTGAATAAAGATTCACTCCCAGTCATTCCATAATTAAGGTAGTTGGGCAGTTCTTCCAAATTAAGTTCTGCTTTGATTGAAGGATGTTGTAAAATAGCTTTTATTTCTGATGCAAAAATCAGTCTTCCGTTTGATACAGTATAATAAAGGGGTTTTATACCGATTCTGTCGCGAGCAATGAATAATTCTTGTTTTTCTCCGTCCCAAACTGCTAATCCCCACATTCCGTGAAGTTTCGCAAGTATTTCCTTACCGTATTCACGATAGCCGTATAGTATTGTTTCCGTATCGGAACGTGATTTGTATCTATATCCCTTATTTTCGAGTTCTTCTCTTATTGACAGATGATTATAAATTTCACCATTGAAAACAATTGAATAATTATTGTCATGAGTTTTCATAGGTTGATTGGCAGCATCACTTAAGTCAATGATAGCAAGTCTCCTGAAAGTAAGTCCGCATTTCCTGTTGTCCGAAATCCATTGTCCTTCGGAATCCGGACCGCGATGAGTCATTACATCGCTCATTGATTTCAATAATTTTTCGTTTACCTGGCTTTCAGATACACTGTATTCAAAGATTCCTGCTATTCCACACATTAAATATTATTACCGAAAGGTTACTTATTCAATTTATTATTTTATAGATGATTTACTGATGACTTCAATCATCTCCCTTGTTGCAATTTCGATACCGACATAAATTGCTCTGCTAATTATTGAATGTCCAATACTGAATTCACCGATTTCAGGTATGAGGCAGAGAGGTCTAATATTCAAATAATTAATACCATGACCGGCTGCTATTTTCAATCCTGAATTGAATGCAATTTTAGATGCTGATATAATTTTTTTCAATTCTTTTTCGATATTCTCATCGTTTGCATTTGCAAAATTACCTGTATGAAATTCAACCATGTCGGCACTGCAGGATAATGAAGCTTCGATTTGCTTTTTATCAGGTTCGACAAAAAAACTTACTTCAATTCCTTTACTATGCATTCTGTCGGTAAGAGATTTGAATTTTTCAGTATTACCGGCAACGTCTAATCCACCTTCAGTGGTTAGTTCCATTCTTCCTTCCGGAACAATTGTAACTAAATCCGGTTTCAGATTCAGTGCTATTTTAATTATTTCTTCATTAGCAGCCATTTCCAGGTCAAGTTTTGATTGGATTACCTCACGGAGATTTTGAACATCCCTATCGTTAATATGCCTGCGGTCTTCTCTCAAATGGCAAACAATTCCTTTTGCTCCTGCTGATTCGGCAGATAAAGCGGCACTAACAGGGTCCGGTTCTTTCCCCGCCCTTGCTTCCCGAACTGTTGCCACATGGTCAATATTTACATTTAAAGTTTTCATAATTGTCCGATTTATTATCAAAGAGAAGTACAAAATTATCAATAATTGTAAATATGGTAAAAAATCGTGTGCCGGTATGAGGAATAATTATTAAACTAGTTCATTCGGAGTGATTTTATTTTAAATTCATAGGATAAATATTTTTTTCTATTTATTTATTAAAATTAAAAATTCAACTCTTCTGTTTTGTTGTCTTCCGTTTTCAGTATTATTATCAGCAATAGGAATTGTATCACCAAATCCTCGTGTTATTAATCTGTTTTTCGGAATTCCGTTCGAATTAATATAATTAGCAACAGCGTCAGCCCTGTTTTGTGATAATGACATATTATTTTTTTTACTTCCAATATTATCTGTATGTCCGTTTATTTGAATATTGACAGATGGATTATCATTTAAAAATTTTATTATTCTTTTTAATTCCGGGTATGAGTCTTGAAGGATTTCATATTTACCGAAATCAAAAAACAAATTATTCATTTTGACTGTTTGTCCTTCTTCGATTGGAACAAGAAATAAATTCTTCTTTTTTTCTTCATATTTGCTAATATCTCTGAGGTCAAGATTTTCATCAATGGCAATATAATCCTTAGCTTCGGCAACAACTCCGTATTTTTCTCCTGCAGGCAGTACAATTTTGTATTCCCCGTTCTTAGGATTTGTTCTTGCAAAACCGGCTTCCTTACCGTCAGGAAGTGTTTCATATTTAACCAAAGCATCCAAAGGTTCATTGGTTTTTGCGTTTACCACTCTACCTGAAATCAACATTACTGATTTAGGCTTCATTTCTTTTGATAATTTAATCCTGTATATATCTGAAGCATTCCCATCCTTCTTATCAGAAACAAAGTAAGCAAATTCACCAGAAGCCGGTAATGTGTAATAAGCGTCCCATCCTGAAGTGTTAATAGCCGGACCAAGATTTTCAGGTTTAGACCAGTTTAGCCATGTGCTGTCAAGTCTCCTGCTTATAAACATATCATTATTCCCATAACCCGGGAATCCCGATGAAGAAAAATATAATGTAGTTTCATCAGCAGCTAAAAATGGGGTATCTTCATTAGAAGCGGAATTAACATTTTTCCCGATATTAACAGGTTCAGACCAATTACCGTTATTTAAAAGAAAACTAATATAAATATCCGTTCCTCCATAACCATCGTCTCTTTCAACCGACATGAACAGGTTTTTTCCGCTTGAAGTCAGAAAATAACTGGCATATTTTCCTTTGGAATAAAAATTATTAATTTTCAAACTGTCAGGAAATGTCCATTTCTCACCGTCAAAATAGCTGATGGATACACCAGGCTTCATTTTGCCGTCTGTAAGATAAATATTTCCAACGAGTAGTGAGTTTCCGTCCGGTGTAATTGAACAGGCAAAATTATTCTTGTCATTATTTATTGGAAACCCAATATTTTGAGCTTCTTTAAAATTAGATAAACTGTCTAATTCTGAAACCCAAATATCATCCTTCTTCAAATTACCGGTATTTTCAGGATGTGAATCACGTGTGAAATATAATTTTTTCCCATCAGGAGATATCAATGGGGATAATTCATCATATATAGAATTTACTTCTCTGCTTAATCTTTCAGGTTTATTAATAATTTCTGATGATTGAACAAGATTAATATTAAAGTTGATAGAATCTGATTCATCTGAAATTGCAACAGCGTCAAATTGAGTTTCATTGTATCCTGATTTTACCAATAGTTTCAATTTTTTTGTAAGGAATTTAGTTTTAGGAATGAAAATGTGTTCCAATCTTCCATGATTAATATTCACAGGGAAAGAGTCAGCTTTATATACAGTATATTCTTTATCATCTGAATCAAATAATCTGATTTCAGAAATATTTCCGGGATTCAAATTCTCATTAATGGCAATTTGTGAAACATATATAGATGAATCAAAACCAACAATTACAAATTCATTAATAAATTGCCCCCGGTTTTTTGGAATCCAGCCACAGGGTGATTTACCGAAATCCGGCATTATGCTTGGTGTTCCGGTAATCTGATTAGCTGAATATTGCTTATCACTGAATTGGGTTGAAAATGAGTAGACTTTTGAACTCCATTGAACAATGCCGAATGAATAATTCAATGCAGTTAATGTAAAAGTAATGATAATTAGTATTTGTTTTAAATTTTTCAAAATGATAAGTGAAACCTAATCTGATTAAATATTACCACCACCATTCTCTTTTCGACTGCCTTGTCATCAGCTCTTCAATTGCCTTTCCAGGTTTTTTCCCTTTGAACAATATATGATACATCTGCTCGATAATAGGAACTTCGACAATATGTTTTTTTGCTAAAAAGTAAGCTGATTCAGTAGTTTGAATACCTTCGGCAATCATTTCCATACTTTTCTGAACATCTCTGACACTTTTACCAAGTCCGATTTGTTCCCCGACAAATCTGTTTCTACTCAGCTTGCTGTTGCAGGTAACAAACAAATCACCAAGACCTGATAAACCTGAAAAAGTAATTGCATTGGCACCTATGGCGACTCCAAGCCTTGTTATTTCAGCGAGTCCACGGGTAATAAGTGCTGCTTTGGTATTATCACCCAAACCTAATCCGTCAATAATTCCGGCAGCTATGGCTATCACATTTTTTAACGAGCCTCCTATTTCACATCCAATAATATCATCAGAAGTATAAATCCTGAAATATGAAGTCATGAAAATTGATTGTATACTTTTTGCTATTGTAATATTTTCAGATGCGGCTACAACTGTCGTCGGTTGTTTCCTTGCAACTTCTTCGGCATGGCTCGGACCTGTCATAATGACGAATTGTTCAGGCGGCAACTTAATTGTATCGGTTACTATTTCAGATACACGCAATAATGTATCTTTTTCAATTCCTTTAGCTACACTGACAACTGTTTTGTCCTTTATTTTGGGAAATCCTTTTGATTTCAACACTTCTCTAATATGTTGTGTAGGTGTCGATAGTAGGTATAGTTCACAATCTTTTAAATCTGATAACTTTGTTGTTGCAGTAACCGAATCAGGAATTTTTACACCTTTAAGAAATATTGAATTAGTATGCTTTTTATTTATTTCTTCAGCAACGTATTCCTCGAAGGTCCAGAGTTTAACTAAATGGTTATTTTCATTTAAGGTTATTGACAGGGCAGTACCCCAACCTCCTGCACCAATAATTCCTATATGACGGCTCTTTATTTTTTGTTCCAAGTTTTACCTTCAATGAATTATTAGGTAGAACCTTTTGATTTACATTTTAAGACCTGCAATTTTGAAAAGCGATTCTCTGTTCCTTTGAGTAATCTTTTGATGTTTGTACGATGAGTATATAAAATCAACAATGCTAATCCTATACTGAAATAAAGCAATACCTGGTAACTCGGAATATAATCCTTAAGAATATTATATCTGAATATCATTGAGAGAGGTATTGCAATGGCTGCTGAAATGGAACCTAATGAAATATATCCTGATAATAATACAGCTATTATAAATATACCTATTGAAATAATAACATCAATCGGGAGTATGGCAATTAACATACCGACTGTTGTGTTAATTCCTTTACCTCCCCGGAATCCGGCAAATACCGACCAAACATGACCTGCAACTGCACTTATTCCGGCAATCATTCTGACTATCGTTATATGTTCAAAAAATCCACCGGAACTGATTTGTATCTCTCTGCCTAATAGATTTGCAAATAAAACGACAGGAATAACTCCTTTTAATATATCTGCTGCCTGAACAAGCAAACCCCATTTCCAACCGAGAATTCTGACAGCATTTGTACTGCCCATATTTCCACTTCCTCGTTCACGAATGTCAAAACCGAATACTCTCTTACTTACAATTATGGCAGAAGGTATTGAACCGACCAGATAAGATAAAACTATAATTATCGCTAAATTTATTATTTGTTCCATTGCATTCAACTTTAAATAATTATTCGTAGTTAATAATAAAATACAAACTTAATTTATAAAGTTCATAATTAAAACTACAATTTACATTCCATTTTTCAAATTATATACGAAATAAATAATACAAAATTACGTAAATATTTTAAATATATTGTACATATAGGATTTTTTTTAATTCTTGTTATTTATACTTTAAGTCTTTTTCAAACTGAAATGATACATTGAAATACCAGCAGCAACCGATACATTTAGTGACTCTATTCCACTTCCTGTAATTTTAAATTTATCATCTAATATTTTTTGAACATTTTTTGTGATACCATGAGATTCACTCCCAAAAACCAAACCGAATTCAGCAGCTACTTTTATTGATTCCAATTTAGTTTTTGAATCTAATGAAGCACCAAAAATTTTATGGTCAGGGAATATTTTTTTCAAGTCATTTTCCAGTTTTATTCCTGTTATTATTTTAATTCTGAATAATGAACCCATTGTTGACCTTACAAGTTTAGGATTATATTTGTCTGCACAGTTTACCGATAAAATAACTTGTTTAAAACCGAACCATTCTGCTGTTCTAATAATCGTCCCGATATTGCCTGGGTCTGAAATCTGGTCGAGTGCTATAAACGATTCGTCAATTAAAGGCACTTCGTCTTTGAAATTTACAATTGCAATGATATCCTGGGGAGTGACAGTGTCAGTTATTTTATTAAAAATTAATTCACTGATAAAATAAACAGGAATTTTTTTTCTTTCGAATCTTTTAGCAATCTCATGTGAATTTGCAGAATGTTCTGTTTTCAAAATTATAAATTTAGTATTGTAAGTACTATTGAATAATTCTTCACAAAGTTTTTCACCTTCTACAATATATAACCTGTACTCATCTCTCTTTTTTTTATTTTTTAATGAACTGACAAGTTTAATTGAGCCGGTCGATAATATATTTAATTTATTCATAATTATTCAATTTTATCTTTTGTCTGATAGTCGGGAATAAATTTCAAAGTAACTAACTCAATAGAACGTTCAGACCTTTTAATGATTTTGCATTGATAATTAAGAATATCGATTAACTCATTCTCTAAGGGGATACGTCCTACTTCGCTTGTTATTAAGCCTCCTATAGTCTCATAATCCTCACTTTCGGGTAATGGTTCCGGTAAAAATTCATTAGCATCGCTGATGGCAGCGAGTGCATTTACCCTAAAATTATAATCGTCGATTTTTTCAATTATGGGTGTTTCTTCATCGTATTCATCCTGAATTTCACCAAATATCTCTTCGATAATGTCTTCGAGTGTTATTAATCCTGCTGTACCTCCAAATTCATCCAGGACAATTGCCAGGTGAACCCTTTCTTTTTGCATCCTTCTCAGAACAATATTTATTTTTTCATCTTCCGGAATAAAGAATTGAGGTCTGATGATATCCTGGATAACAAAAAGATTGTTATGATGCATCAGATTAATCAGGTCTTTTGCATAAATAACTCCAAGAATATTGTCAATCGAATTTTTATAGATAGGCATTCTTGAATAACCCTGGTCAATGAATATTTCAAGTATTTGATTTATTTTCATTGATACTTCAACTGCTATGATTTTCCCTCGCGGAATCATAATTTGTTTGACCGGGGTATCTGAAAATTCAAACACATTTTCCAATAATTCATGTTCTGAAACTCCGATTACTCCGCTTTTTTGGCTTTCTTCGAGGAGATACCTGATTTCTTCGGCACTGTGAAGTTCATACTCGGAATCTTTCGGTTCCAAACCAATTAATTTCAGGAAAAAATTTGCAAGAGAATTTAATAACCATATAAAAGGTTTAAATGTTATATAAAATATTCGAAGTGGTATCGTAATTCCTAATGCGACAGATTCGGGCTTTTGAATAGCTACTAATTTCGGCGCCTGTTCTCCTAAGATGATATGAAGTGAAGTAATAGTAATGAATGCGACTGGAAGAGAAATCGAATGAACAGTGTTAGCATTTATTTGAAATCCAAAAAAATAAATAATACCTTTTATGATTTCAGCAACAACAGGTTCTCCAATCCATCCCAGACCAAGGCTTGCTAGGGTTATACCAAGTTGACTTGCAGATAAATAAGAATTCAAATTATCTGTGAGATGCTGGGTGATTCTTGCTATTCCACTGCCGGTTCTTATCTTTAATTCAATCTGGGATGAACGTACCTTAACAAGTGCGAATTCTGCCGCAACAAAGAATCCGTTCAATAAAACAAGCAGTAAGGTTATTGCAATATCAAATAACATAAAATGGATATTTACTTTAATAATCTGAATGACTTATAACCAAAAGGCTTTTCTAAATGATAGCTGAAATAACTAATAAAAAAATCCTTTATTTGTTTTCTAAATGATACAGGGATATTAATTTTATTTACCGTTTCCAATTCCTCTGAATCTATTTTATTAATAATATTTATTACCTCATTGTCAAATCTAAATATATGTTTACTTTTATCTTCGTACTCATTAACAATATATCCATTTTCAATCGAATAAAGTACGTCGTTTGATTTACTTTTATTATTAATATTATCTAAATCAAATTTCATGCTAAATCCGAGGTTGTGTGATAATTCTAACTGGAATTTACAAAATATAGAAAAATAATCTGATTTGGAATTGTTTATTTTAATTAAGGAATTTTTTAATAAAACATATAGGTTTTTATTTGTTTCGTGCTCTATTAATGTCTGAATAACTGATTCAAGTATCATCATACCACATCCAATACTTTCTAAAGAATTCAAAATATTATTGAAAATCAACACATTATCAGCACCGGATAATGTATATAAATCTTTTGTGGATTTCATATAAAAGCAAACATTTGATACCGACATTGGTTCCAATGCAGCTCCAAATTTACTTTTTGTCTGTCTTGCTCCTTTGGCAATTAATGTGATTCTTCCAAAGTCACTTGAAAACAAACTTATAATTTTACTTGTATCACTGTACTTTATTGATTTGAGAACTATTGCCTCAGTTTTTACAATCATGAGAATTTTATACCGATTAATTAATTTATTGAAAATATTAAAAAAAAAATGAACATTCAATATAAAAATATTTAGAATAATATTGAATTTTTTATTATTTTTGTAGTCTTATTTTTTCCTGAGTAGCTCAGCTGGTTAGAGCATCTGACTGTTAATCAGAGGGTCGGGGGTTCAAGTCCCTCCTCAGGAGCTAAGCAAGTCTTATTGACAGTACTGTTTTTAACGATATATTGAATATTATTTTTGTATTAAATATTCATATTCAAATAAATATTTTTCTTGGATTAATTTTCTGTTCTTATATATATTTGAATTTACGATTATTTTCGTACATGGTTCACAAAAATATATTTAATAAGTTGAATTAACAGAATGAATGACCGGTCAAAAACTAAGAATGAACTTATTTCAGAATTAACTGAATTAAGAAATAAAATTAAAGAAGCTGAGAATATCAACCTTAAGCTGCAAATGGTTAATGACAAAAATTCTGAATCATCATCAATTAATAATTCAATCGATAATAAATCTGATGAAAAAAATATAGCTCAGTCAAACCCTAAAAAAAACACCTTGGATAAATACAGATATCGTACACTGGTTGAAAATATACCTGGAACTATATATCAATGTGAAGTAAATTCTCCCTGGAGAGTTGAACAAATTAGTTCTGCTGTGCTGCAATTAACAGGTTATAATCCCTCTGAATTTACAAAATCGGGAGGACTTACCTGGGCAGATATAGTTTACCCTGAAGACCTGGACGGAGTTGTGAAACAAGTTTATGAGTGTGTTACACAAAAGACAACATACACGCTTGAATATAGAATAATTCATAAAAATTCCAGTCTAAGATGGGTATTTGAAAGAGGGAAGGCATTTTATGATGAGACTGGTAATCCAAAATGGTTAGAAGGAGTATTTATTGATGTTACAGAATGGAAAAAATCCGAGCAATTACTTAAAGAAAGCGAAGTAAGATTCAAATTAATCTTTAAAATCAGTCCGGAAGCTATAACACTAAGTAAATTTGATTCAGGTGTGTATGTTGATGTAAATGACAGTTTCATCCGGTTAACCGGTTTATCACGTGAAATAATAATCGGTAAGACCGCATTCGAGCTTGGAATCGAATCGGATAAACAATCATGGAACAGGTTTATTAATTCCATGAATGAAGAAGAAGACCTAATCAATTATGAAATAAAATTGAATCTTGCAAAAAATGAAATACGTACATGCCATGTTTCTTCACGTCTTGTTGATTACAATAATGAGAAACATTTAATTTCGATTTTCAGGGACATAAGTGAATTAAAAAATTCTGAGGATAAGATAAAAAATCTGAATATTGAACTGGAACAAAGAGTGCAGGAGAGAACAGCACAATTAGAAGAAACTTTAAAAATTCTCAGAAATGAATATGATGAAAAAAGCAAGGCTCAGGTAGATTTATTGAAAGCCCAGGAAGAATTGGCAAAAACTCTAAATGTTGAAAAAGAATTAAGTGCAATGAAATCGAGCTTTATTTCAATGATATCCCATGAATACAGAACACCTTTGACGGTTATTTTGAGTTCATCGGAAATATTAAGAAGGTATTTTGAATTAAATCAGCTAGAACAGAAGTTTTACAAGCATCTCGATAATATTAATGAATCAGTCAGTACTATGACTCGTTTACTTGAGAATATTCTTGTGATAAGTAAAAGTGAAGCCAGCAGTCTTTATTATGAATGTTCCAAATTTAACATTGTTGAATATTTTGTTAGGCTTGTGCATGAAGCTGAATTCAATGATAAAGGTGTACATAAATTTAGATTTAATATTGAATCTGAAAATATTGTAATAGAAACGGACCAAAAACTAATGAAACAGGTTCTGACTAATATAATTTCGAATGCAATAAAGTTTTCATCACCCGGGAAAGAAATTATTTCTTCAATTAGAACATATGATGATAACATTGAAATATCTGTACAGGATTTTGGAATAGGGATTCCCGAAGAAGAATTACCATATATATACGACACATTTTTCAGGGCAAAAAATTCAGGAACAATGAGAGGCAGCGGAATCGGATTGTCAGTGGCTAAAAGATGCATCGATATATTAAAAGGGAAAATCGAAGTGGAAAGCAGGGTCAATGAAGGTTCGAAATTTATTGTAAAATTATCAAAAACTTTATAATATGGTTAATAATTTGAAACTTAAAATAATTACAGGTAGTTCTAATTGATTATTTTATAGGTTATTTGATTTTTTTTAAACTTATTTTTAATAATTTGCGTTTAAAATAGGATTGTTATTACGATTTGAAAAATTATAGAGAGGAATAAAATGTCAATTAAATTAGCTATTAACGGATTTGGAAGAATTGGACGTCTCGCATTTCGTGAAGCTTTAAAAAGGAAAAATCAGTTTGAATTTGTCGGAATCAATGATATAACAGATGCCCATACGTTAGCTCATTTATTAAAATATGATTCAGTTCACGGGAAATTCCAGGGTGATTTACAGGTTGAAGGGAATAATATTATAGTGAATGGAATCAAAGTACCGATATATGCAGAAAGACAAATCGAATCATTGCCATGGAAAGGAAATGTTGATATTGTGCTTGAATCAACAGGAGTTTATACTAAACGCGAACCATTAGAAAAACACCTGGCAAACGGAGCAAAAAAAGTATTGCTTTCTGCTCCTGCAAAAGAAGAATTAGATGCTACTATTGTATTGGGAGTTAATGAAAATACTTTAACCGGAAAAGAAAAATTAATTTCAAATGCTTCCTGCACAACTAATTGCCTTGCCCCAATGGTAAAAGTATTGAACGATAATTTTGGAATAGTCAACGGAATAATGACTACTATCCATGCATATACAAACGACCAGAGAATTCTTGATTTACCTCATAAGGATTTACGAAGAGCAAGAGCCGCTGCTGTAAGTGCCATCCCAACTACGACAGGCGCTGCTAAAGCAGTTGCACTTGTAATTCCGGAATTAAAAGGGAAATTGAATGGTTATGCAATTCGTGTTCCGGTTCCGGACGGTTCTATTACAGATTTTTCAGCTGTTCTGAAAAAAGAAGTTACTAAAGAAGAAATAAATTCTGCAATGAAAAAGGCCGCCGATACAAATCTAAAAGGAATTTTGGAATATTCGACAGAACCTCTTGTATCGATTGATATTGTAGGTAATCCTCATTCCTGCATTTTCGATTCTGAATTGACAATCGCAAGTGGTAATTTTATTAAAGTAGTCGGCTGGTACGATAATGAATTCGGTTATTCATGCAGAATTGTAGATTTAATGTCCAAACTACTTAGTTAATTTGTCAAAAATCCCTCTCGATGTTGAGAGGGATTTTTTTTAACTCTAATCACTATTAAAATGGAATTTTTATGATTAAATCAATCGATGAAGTAAGAATTGAAGGTAAAAGAGTATTAGTAAGAGTAGATTTTAATGTGCCTCTCGATGATGAACGTCATGTCACAGATGATACAAGGATTAAAGAATCACTCCCTACAATTGATAAAATTATTGATTATGGGAGTATTCCTGTTTTAATGTCTCATCTCGGAAGACCAAAGGGTGAAGTTAACCTGAAATATTCACTCAAACCGGCTGCTGATTTAATGATTGATAAATATGGATACGATGTTATTTTTTCAGTTGACTGCATCGGAGAACCTGCATTACAGGCAGTAAAAGAAGCTACGGTAGGTCAGGTGGTTTTACTTGAAAATCTTCGATTTCATAAGGAAGAAGAAAAAAATGATTTGGAATTTGCAAAAAAGCTCGCATCACTTGGAGACGCATATATAAATGATGCTTTCGGTTCTGCTCACAGGGCTCACGCAAGCACAGAAGCCGTTGCTAAATTGTTCGAAACAAGATTAGCAGGTTATTTGATGATAAACGAAATCGAATACCTCGGTAAAACAGTAATGAATCCCGTCAAGCCGTTTGTTGCTGTACTCGGAGGAGCTAAAATATCCGGTAAAATAGATGTAATTAAAAACCTATTGGGGAAATGCAATTCAATACTTATCGGCGGGGGAATGGCTTATACATTTTTCAAAGCTATGGGATATAATATAGGTAAATCATTGCTTGAAGAGGACAGGATTATGATGGCTAAAGATTTAATAAACGAAGCAAAAGCAAAAAATGTTAACCTGATTCTGCCTGTTGATACGGTTGTTGCAGATTACTTTAGTAATGATTCTGAATTTAAAGTTGTTAATGCAGATTCGATTCCTGATGGATGGATGGGTATGGATATTGGTCCGGAAACACAAAAAATATTCAATGAAGAAATATCAAGAGCAAAGACTATTGTCTGGAACGGACCAATGGGAGTTTTTGAGATGGATAATTTTGCGCAGGGAACTTACACGATTGCCCGGTCTATGGCAGATGTTACCGCAAATGGTGCAACAACTATTGTCGGCGGTGGTGACTCGGCGGCAGCAATTAATAAAATGAAATTTCAAAATAAAGTAACTCACGTTTCAACGGGCGGCGGAGCTTCATTGGAATATCTCGAAGGGAAGATTCTTCCCGGTGTAGCTGCATTGGAAATTTAATTCTTATCAATTTATTTTTATAGAAGTTGATTAAGTTGAAATTCATTATTGGAATATTTTTATTGCTTTCCGTTTTAAGTACAACTTTATGTTATGACAATAAAGACACATCACGTATATCGGAAATTGATAGGATTCTGAATAAGCTGAAATTTTCTGAATCGGTAAAAAACCATTACTTTCTTGAATTGTCATACGGATTGAGTCTCCCCGGATTTGGGGGTAGTTTCAATACCCCTATTGTCAAAGCATTTTCTTTGGATATCAGGTATGGATTTTTGAGGCTGGATACCCTTTTTACTCCTCCCGGAAATTATTATTATGCATCAGAATATACATTCTTAAGAAATACATCGCCATATCTTAAATTTGACAGGAAAAAAATCACTAAT